>JBKJQG010000304.1:0-5333 GCA_046594925.1 Bacteroidia bacterium | reverse complement strand
AGCCTCTGTGTAACCTGCTTTTGCAACGTCGTAGGTTTTGGCTTTCAGCCCGGCATCACCTTTTGCAATGGCTGCTTTGTATTTGGCCTCGAGTTCTTTTTCTTTAGCGAGACGATCTTTGTCAGCGGCATCAGCAGCCATGGCTGCATCTATTTCCGACAATTTATCTTTAGGATACTTTTCCGATGGCTTCAAGCCCAGTGCTTCGTTGTAGGCTGTTTTTGCGGCAGCATACGTTTTAGCTGAAAAGGCTGCATCTCCTTTGGCAATGGCAGCGGTATATTTTGCTTCCAGTTCTTTTCCTTTGTTGGCAGCGGCAAGGTCAGCCAATGCTTTCTCTACTTCCGCCAATTTATCTTTCGGATATTTTTCGGAAGGTTTCAGTGCAAGTGCTGCAGTATACTGCGTTTTTGCAGTCGCATATTCTTTAGCACCCAATCCGGCATCTCCTTTTGAGATCGCATCAGCATATTTTTTCTCCAATTCTTTAGCGCCCATTTCTTTGGCAAGAATGGCGTTGATCTCTGCGATCTTATCTTTAGGATACTTCTCAGCTGCTTTCACTACCAGCGCTTCGTTGTATGCTCCTTTTGCTCCTTCGTAATCTTTACTACCAAAAGCGGCATCTCCTTTTGCAATGGCTGCTGCATATTTTTCAGCCAACTCTTTTTCTTTTGCTAAGCGAGCCTGTTCTGCTGCATCTTTTGATGCTGCATCTGCAATGGCTTTGTCGATCGCAGCCAACTGTGCTTTCGGATAAGCTTCTGCTGGCTTAAAACCGATTGCTTCGTTGTAACCGGTCTTTGCTGCATCGTAAGATTTGGTCTTGAAGGCTGCATCTCCTTTTGCAAGTGCGGCTTTGTATTTCTCGTCCAGCTCCTTTGCGCCCATTTCTTTTGCAATGAGTGCATCGATCTCTGCGATCTTGTCTTTCGGATATTGTTCGCCTGACTTGATCGTCAAAGCCTCTGTGTAACCTGCTTTTGCAACGTCGTAGGTTTTGGCTTTCAGCCCGGCATCACCTTTTGCAATGGCTGCTTTGTATTTGGCTTCGAGTTCTTTTTCTTTTGCAAGACGATCTTTTTCAGCCGCAGCCGCTGCATTTGCATCTGCCAATGCCTTGTCGATCTCGGCTAACTTATCTTTAGGATATTGTTCTGCCGTTTTTAAAGCCAAAGCTTCATTGTAACCGGCTTTGGCAGCGACATAATCTTTTTTCGAAAGGCCGGCATCTCCTTTTGCGATAGCAGCGTTGTATTTGTCATTCAGGGCTTTTTCTTTTGCAAGACGGGCTTGTTCTGCAGCATCTTTTGATGCGTCGGCAAGGGCTTTGTCGATCTCTGCGAGTTTATCTTTGGGATACTGTTCTGCAGCTTTTACTCCCAATGCTTCGTTGTAGCCTGCTTTTGCTGCGACATACTCTTTTTTGGCAAGCGCTGCATCTCCTTTTGCAATGGCGGCATTGTATTTATCATTTAATGCTTTCTCTTTCGCAAGACGGTCTTTTTCGGCTGCGTCTTTTGCGGCTGCATCCGCCATAAGTTTATCGATCTCGGTGATCTTATCTTTGGGGTATTGTTCTGTTGCTTTTACACTCAGTGCTTCGGTATAGGCTGCTTTCGCATTTGCATACTCTTTGGCAGCTAAGGCTTTGTCACCTTTTGCAATGGCAGCATCGTATTTTTCTTTAAGGGCTTTCTCGGAACTCTCTTTTGCGGCAAGGTCTGCCAGAATTTTATCGATCTCTGCGATCTTTGTTTTAGGATACTGCTCATTGGGTTTCAGCTTCAAAGCATCTTCGTATCCAGGTTTTGCAACGGTGTAAAGTTTAGAGGCAAAGGATTTATCGGCATTTGAAATGGCTGCTTTGTATTTATCATCCAATTCCTTGCTTGCTTTTTCTTTTGCAAGGAGATCGGCCAGGATCTTATCAATCTCTGCTATTTTATCTTTCGGATACTTCTCTGCAGGTTTTAAAGCGGAAGCTTCTGCATAAGCTGTCTTAGCACTTTCATAGGTCTTCCCACCAAATGCAGCATCGGCTTTCTGTATAGCCGTTTTGTATTTCGCTTCGAGTTCGGCACCTTTTGCAGCGTCGGCCAAAAGCTTGGCAATCTCGTCCAGCTTGCCTTTCGGATAGGCTTCAGCTGGTTTTAACTTGACAGCATCGTTGTAAGAAACTTTTGCTGCGTCGTAATTCTTGGCAGTGAAAGCAGCATCTGCTTTAGAGATGGCAGCTTTGTAATCGGCTTCTAAAGTCGCATTCTTAGCCGCATCTGCGATTAGCTTTTCTATTTCGACAATCTTGCTTTTGGGGTATTCTTCTCCGGGTTTGATGCTCAATGCATCTGTATAAGCGGCTCTGGCAGTGGTATAATCCTTTTTGCCAAAAGCTGCATCACCCTTAATGATGGCGGCTTCATACTTACTGGCTGCGGCACTTTCCAAAGCAGTCTTGTTCTTTGCCTCTTCTTCTGCTTTCTTAATGGCTTCTTGCTCGATCTGATTCAGTTTGCTAAGAGCGTCCAACATTGACTGAGAATATGCTTTGTCGAAATCGATCTCCTTTATTTTATCATCGTAATAAAACTTAGCCATGGGCTGATTAAGGATCTGGTTGATCTGGGAAACAACTCCGGGATCTTTTGGCATCTCGAAAATACTGACCTCGATGTCCTGACCGCCGAACTCTTCTTTAGCTCTGTCATCCGGAACGCCTTTGGTATTGAAATAAAATTTCTTAGTGATGTGCCCGGGTTTCGAGATAGTCAAAGTGTACTCGGCATTCAAGTCCATTTTTACATCGAAACGTCCTGTGCTATTAGTAGTTTGCTGGGTGACTTGGGTAGATCCTTTGTAAAGAGTAATCACTGCCCCCTCAATTCGTTTTCGGCTCTTCTTTACCGTGCCCTTTACATCGTATTGGGACTGAGCTTTTGCTTCTGTGGATGAAATCGCAATAAAAGTCAGCAGCAGCAGCAATCCCATCAGAAATTTGGCAGACTTGGTAAAAACGGTGTTGGGCAGAGAAAAAATCATATTTAAAGCTTAATTATCAATTACTTATGCTACTGAACCTGTGTAATTTGCAAATATCGTAAAAATTGCTTAAAAATCACACAAAGTTGGCAATTTGTTTGCCACAAAATGTCCCGCGATATCCGGCACTTGTTTGGCCCGTTTTTTACCTGGCTTCCGATGTGGATAATTTTCGCTACTTTTATGTGATAAAGCCCGAAAACAAAAAGGTTCAATGAGTTTAAGCTATTGGGAACAAACCACTTATTTTAACGACATCGATGTAGCAATTATCGGAAGCGGCATAGTGGGATTGAACGCGGCCCTGAACCTCAAAAAAAAGCATAAGAATTTAAAGATCGTTGTCCTTGAAAGAGGTATGCTCCCCTCCGGAGCAAGCTCCAAAAATGCAGGATTCGCCTGTTTCGGAAGTGCCAGCGAATTGCTGGAGGACATCCGCCATACTTCGGAAAGCGAGACGTTCGCACTGGTAGAAAAACGCTGGAAAGGATTGCTTCGCTTGAGAAAAAATCTGGGCGATAAAGCCATCGACTTTCACAATTGGGGAGGCTATGAAGTCTTTGAGACAAAAAAAGAGTATGCGATTTGTGAGACAAAGGCGGACTACCTGAACAAACACCTTTTCCCCATCCTGAAAAAGAAAAAAATTTTCCAGCAGGCGGACACAAAAATCAAAACCTTCGGTTTCAAGAATGTAAAACACATGCTGGTAAATACAGCCGAAGCGCAGATCGATACCGGAAAAATGATCAGTGCAATGATCCACAAAGTAAGAAACGCTGGAATAGAGATCATTAATGGCTTTTCGGTAATTGGGCTCACGGATGAAGGCACCAACGTCAGCATTCTTTCTTCAGACGATACGCTCATCAAATCCAAAAGAGTGATCATCGCGACCAACGGTTTTGCGAAACAGTTACTGCCCGGTTACCAGGTAGAACCAGCGCGGGCACAAGTGATCATCACACATCCCATCAAAAATCTAAAACCGAAAGGCACTTTTCATTTGGATAACGGATATTACTATTTCAGGAATATCAATAACCGCATTTTATTGGGAGGTGGAAGAAATCTAGATTTCAAGACCGAGGAAACCACTGAATTCGGGCTGACACAGCTTGTTCAGAACAAATTAGAATCCTTGCTCGACACGATGATCTTACCGGGGATCGACTACTCCATCGACATGCGCTGGAGTGGCATCATGGGTGTCGGACCGCAAAAGAAAAGCATAGTAAGGGCTTCCAGCGACAATGTTTTTTGTGCCGTTCGCTTGGGCGGAATGGGCGTTGCCATAGGAAGTCTGGTCGGCGAAGAAGTGGCTGCAATGGTCTCTGAAAGTCTATAAAAAAAAGCGTTGCACAGGACAACGCTTTTTTATTTCCAAGTGTTTTTTTCCGATCAATGTTTCATGAATCTTCTGCTGTAATTCCATAAAAAACTGAAAAACAAGTAATTCAGGAAAAATCTAAGGACCTTTAACCTTTGTGGGGTGCTCTTGTTCTTTTGAACAAAAATTTTTGCCAATCATTGAACAAGACGAAATTGTCTTTATCACTGATCTTGATCGAATAATCTTCGGCAATCAGATCCGGTTTTTCTTTATAGCTAAGATCATCGTTGAAATAATCAAACTGGGTTAAATACAGGTGCTCGTCTTTGGAAATGTAATATTCGTACAGATGACTTGAGTTTTCAGTTAAATAAAACTCCGCAGAAGTATTATACTTCATTTCACCCCAGCCAGTCCCCACTATCGTGGACGAATTATCAAAAACAACTGTGTCTTTCAAATCAAAATGGGTCTGAAGAAATATCATAGTTTCCGTTGATGTTAAATACCAGGAACCTTCAATCGCTTGAGTCGCTTTTTTATCGATGGAGGCGTCAGAAAAATCATGTTCAAATTTATTATTTTTCGTTTTTTTCGAATGCTGGGTATCTTTAACAGCCCTTTTGGAAAAGCTTTCTGTCAATTCCTGAGTCAGATCTTCAATTTCAATCTGATTCACTTCTTCAATAGAAGTGCTTGGACCACAAGAATAAAGTGACAAAACAAAAAATAGCAGCAAAGGTGTTGTCTTCATAAATTCTTTAAGTTGATTTTATACACTGACACCGATGACCAAAATATCGTCTACCTGCTCCAAACCGCCTCTCCACTCGTCAATGGCTTTGGCATAAATATCTTTCTGCCGCAGCAACGGCTTTTCCACATTTGAAAGCAGCAATTCATTCAGCTGCTTGTATTTGAATTTCTTTCCACTTTCCCCGCCAAACTGATCAGCATACCC
>JBKJQG010000299.1:0-7792 GCA_046594925.1 Bacteroidia bacterium | reverse complement strand
CAAGTGTGTAATTTCTAATCATGTAGCATTTAGGTTAAAAGATTATAATGATAAAGAAAGGGAAAAAACGGGAAAAAGGCAATTTTTTGGAGAATAATCTGCGCTCACGTTCGAGTTTTGGTGACTAGGTAACTAGGTGAAGGGTGAAGGGTGGTGAAACGTAAAAGAAAATTCACAGGACCGTTATCAGCGGATGAGTATAACGTGCACGATGGAATAAATGAAATGGGCAACCAGATTTTGCGCCCGGCGCAGGGTCGAAAAAGGCAAACGATAGGTCAGCTCAAGTTTTTTTATGCGAATACTTCAACGGTATTACCACACTTACAATTTTCTTATTGATCATTCTATTCCTATTCTCCATCTATTTCCCTTTCTTCATCACTTCATCACCCAATCACTTCATTACTTTTTCACAAATTTCTTAATAAAAACGTTCTTGTCAGAATGAATATTCAATACATACACACCGCCCGGCAGATCTGCAATGTCAAGGCTTTGATTTTGAGAAAACACTTCATAATTAACGGTTTTAATGCGTTTTCCTGTGATGTCGTACAAGTCGATTGCTTCCAATTGAGCTGTTGCATCCAGTGATTCAATGTTAATAATGTCGGAAGAAGGATTCGGATAAATGGTCCATTTATCGACGTTGCTAGCCAAGTTCATGATGCCCGCAGATAAATTTTCTTGGATCAGCAAATTCGACAAATGCACTTGATCTCCTGAATTTGTAGCGTTTGCGTTGGTTGCCAGGAATGCTCCGTACATGATTGCATCTCCGCTTCCTGCTGCAGGTGCGACCCAGTTGAACGTCCAGGTTCTGCTTCCTGTTCCTGCTGTTCCTGCTGACTTATGGGTGATGTATTTGAAAGTCGAACCCAGTATTCTTGTCTCCGTTGAACTTGTTATAACGATGGTACCTTTCTGAACCCCCGTTGTACTTTGTGGAGAGATCTCAAAACCATACTTATTGATGCCGGCCACGGAAATCGTAGCAGTTATTGTGTAAGTTACCCCTGGAATATATCCTGTCACCGGCACATTGCTGGTGATCAGACCGATGTCGGTAAGTACGGGTGAACCCGTGTGACAAGTAACGGAACAATTACTTCCATCGCCCGGTGAGCCTGTCCTTCCTATCGGCGCTCCTGCAACGTTACTGTGTGCAACGGACGTCAGGTCAGTGATGCAGAAAGCTGCGATGCTCATTCCTAAAACGGATACAATTGTTTTTTTATAGATATTCATAAGTTTTGAATTAATAGTACGTCACAAAATTAGACACTTATATATAAAGGTAAATGGACATTTTTGGTCAATGCTGGTACTTTTCACGGATTTCCTTCCGAAAGCCTTCGGGAGACAAGCCTGTATTGGTTTTGAAGAACCTGCTGAAATAGGACGGATCATTAAAGTTTAATTCATAAGCCAGCTCTTTCGCGCTGATGGAAGAATGAAGCAATTTCCGTTTTGCCTCAAGGATCAATCGTTCGTGAATGATATCGCCAGCGGTCTTACCAGTTACCTTTTTAATGGTCTCACTCAGGTGATTGGGTGTGACACTCAGCTTATCTGCATACTCATTTACTTTATGAAATTCGATGAAGTGTTCTTCCACCAGGTTGTTGAATTTCTGCAACAAAACTTGTGAAGTGCTGTCGGTCCGCTTATACTCCGATGTCTCCGTAATAATGGTCTTGCTCTTCAGTAAAAGAATAGAGATGTAAGATCCCAGAATATTCTCCTTATAAGAATTATTCTTTCCATATTCTCCAATCATCATCAAAAGCATGCTTTCAAGATCGGCATACATTTCATGATCAGGGTAAAGGATTGGAGAAACACTCTTGTTAAATACTGGAAAGTCGTTGAATATGTATTTGTCGGCACTGTTCATTATAACAATCTCTTTCGTGAAAAGGATCACATAGCCATCCGTTTCGTCGATTGAATTCAAAGCGTGAACCTGGCCTTCTGAAACAAAATGCAGACTGTTGTCTTTGATCGGATAATAATTAAAATCGATCATGTGCTCTCCTCCGCCCTTCTTGAACAAGAAGATCTGGAAACAATTGTGGCGGTGAGCATCATCCATCCCGTGTCCGCCCGAAAAGTTGAGTTTTGCCACTTTGCAGGGCATTACGTTCGTCTGAATTAGTTTATGCGAAGGGATCTCGTTCGACATGGTCATAAAGTAATCTTTAATCCGTCATAGGCAATCTCAATGTTTCCGGGAAGTTCTTTTTGCACTTCCGCGTGAAAACCCAGTTGATGACTGATGTGTGTAAAATAAGCTTTCTCAGGCTTGAGTTCTTTCACCATTTCAATGGCTTGTTCCAGCGTAAAATGGGAGATGTGAGGTTCTCTTCGCAGTGCGTTCAGCACCAATACTTTTGAATGTTTTAATTTTTCCTTTTCCGCATCGTTGATAAAATTCGCATCGGTGACATATGAAAAATCACCTATTCGGAAACCGAAGACCGGCATCTTATAGTGCATCACTTCCACCGGAAGTATCTCCACTCCTTCTATCGAGAAAGCTTTGTTTTCGATGAGGTGCAGGTTGACCTCAGGAATGCCGGGATATTTTGAATCACTGAAAATGTAGGCATATTCCCTTCTGATCGCAGCTTGCATGCTGGCGGAAGCATACACTTCCATTTTTTTCTTGTTCACAAAATTGAAAGCGCGGATGTCATCAAAACCTGCCGTATGATCTTTGTGTTCGTGTGTAAAGAGGATAGCATCCATCTGCTTCACATTCTCTCTCAGCATCTGCTGGCGGAAATCCGGCCCTGTATCAATCACAAATGTCTTGCCTTCCGTTTCTATCATCACGGATGATCTTAATCTTTTATCCTTGGGATCGGAGGATGCGCATACGCTGCAGGGGCATGCAATGATGGGCACACCCTGAGAAGTTCCTGTTCCTAAAAAAGTTATGTGCACGTTCATCTTTCGGATTAAAGATCAATTTTATGTCGTTAAATTTAAAGAAAAAAGCATCCATTTCAAAGTGGATGCTTTTAAAAACGCAAGAAACACGAATTAGCTGTTCATTGCCACCTTCACGCCATAAATTTCTTTTAAGGCATTCACCGCAACATCTACTTCTGTTTTTGTATTGTATTTACTGAAAGAAAAACGTACGGATGGACGGGTCACATCTGCGCCTATGCCGCGCAATACGTGCGAACCTACATCGCTTCCTGATGTGCATGCGCTTCCGCCGGATGCGGAAATTCCTTTGATATCCAGATCGAACAAAAGCATTTCTGCTTTATCGGTATGAGGCAAACGAACACTTAATACCGTATACAAACAATTATCCTGACAAGAGCCATTGAACTCAACACCCGGAATGCTATTTTTCAATTGTGCGATAAAATAATTTTTAAGATCGGTGATGTGTTTCTGGTGTTCGTGCAGATCGCGCATAGCAATTTCCATTGCTTTGCCCAAACCCACAATCCCATATAGATTCTCGGTACCCCCACGCATGTTGCGTTCCTGTGCGCCACCGTAAATCATCGGATTGATCTTGACTTTTCCGTTCACATATAAAAAGCCAACGCCTTTTGGTCCGTGAAATTTATGAGCGGCGCAGGTCACAAAATGAACATTGATCTTTTGCAGATCCATTTCATAATGTCCCATCGTTTGAACGGTATCGGAATGAAAGACCGCATCGTATTTTGCACAGATCTCCCCCACTCTTTCCAGTGAAATTAAATTTCCGATCTCGTTGTTTGCGTGCATCAGGGAAACCAACGTTCTTTCATTCTCACTTAGCAATTGGTCGAGATGATTCAGATCAATGTGTCCATCCGGTGTTGTATTCACAAAACTCAACTTGATCTTGCCTTCGTGTTCCAATGTTTCCAAAGTATGTAAGACGGCATGGTGTTCAACTTTACTGGTGATCGCATGTTTGATACCCAGGTCCTGAATACTGCAGCGAATGGCCATGTTATCGGCTTCCGTTCCACCCGAAGTAAAGAAGATCTCGGAAGGAGAAACATTCAGCGATTTGGAAACGATCTTGCGCGCCCCTTCAATCGCCGCACGGGTCTTCCTTCCAAAGGAATGAATGGAGGATGGATTCCCGAAATGCTCCGTCATGTATGGCAGCATCGCGTCTAACACTTCTTTATCTAGTGCTGTGGTGGCCGCATTGTCGAAATAGATTTTCATTCTTTAATTATATTTTTAATCCAATTTATGTGCTTCGCTTGGTACGGATAACGAATCTACTCAGATATTACAGATCTGTGTTTGTTACGGATAACGAATCTACACGGATGTTACAGATTTGTGTTTGCTACGGATAACGAAATCTACACGGATCTTACTGATTTGTATGTGGTTTCGATATAAAACCCTGGCTCTCATCCTTTTTATCTGTTATCTGTAATATCGTTTTTTTATCTGCTATCTGTACCGGGATAAAAGTAGAATATTATTCCGCAAGACTAAGCAGTAATTTGCTGCATCTTTATGAATTCACGGATGTCGGCCATGATCTTTTTAGCCAGATTATCTGCTGTCGTCTCACTTTCACTCTCTGAATAAATACGGATGATAGCCTCCGTATTGGATCTTCTCAAGTGCACCCACTCTTTGTCAAATTCTATCTTTACGCCGTCGATGGTATTGATCGGCTGTTTCTTGTATTTCTCCTGGATGCTTTCCAGAATGGAATCCACGTTGATCTCGGGTGTCAGCTCGATCTTGTTTTTAGAAATGTGATAATTCGGATACGTGGAACGCAGCATGGAGCAACTCTTTCCGTATTTCGCCAGGTGCGACAAAAACAGGGCTATTCCAACCAAAGCATCTCTTCCGTAATGCAGTTCTGGTAAAATAATCCCTCCGTTTCCTTCTCCTCCTATGATCGCACCGGTCTCTTTCATCATTTTCACAACGTTCACTTCACCGACTGCCGAAGCACTGTATTTTCCGTTGTGCTTTTCTGTCACATCGCGCAAAGCGCGGGTGGACGACAAGTTGGAGACCGTATTTCCTTTTTTGCCGGCTGCTTTTTCGGAAGGACTTCTTTTATTCAATACATATTCCGCACAAGCAACCAAAGTATATTCTTCCCCGAACATTTCCCCATCCTCGCAAACCAGCGCCAGACGGTCTACATCAGGATCCACAACTATACCCACATCTGCACCTTCCTTTTTTACCGCTTTGGAAATGTCCCTCAGGTTCTCAGGCAAAGGCTCCGGATTGTGAGGAAACTCACCCGTCGGATCGCAGTACAATTCAACAATCTGATTCACTCCTAATGCTTTCAGTAGCTGCGGGAGAACAATCCCACCTGTTGAGTTCACGCAGTCGATCACTACCTTGAAATCCGCTTTTTTTATCGCTTCCACATCCACTAACGACAATGCAAGGATCTTATTTATGTGCTTTTCGAAATATGTATCGTTTTTGCTGACCTTTCCGAGGGCATTCACATCGACAAACGTGTAACGTTCATTATCAGCTATGTCCAGTACTTCCGCACCATCTTGCTCGTTGATGAATTCACCTTTGGCGTTCAGCAGTTTCAATGCGTTCCACTGTTTCGGGTTGTGGCTCGCCGTTAGAACGATTCCTCCGTCAGCATTCTCTTCAGGAACAGCTATTTCCACCGTCGGGGTAGTCGACAAGCCCAGATCCACCACATCCACACCCATTCCCTGCAAGGTTCCCAGCACGAGGTTGTTCACCATTTCTCCAGAAATGCGCGCATCGCGACCCACCACTATCTTTATCTTCTTCTTTTTTGCGGTGGTGGCTATAAAAGTTGCGAATGCTGCCGTGAATTTCACAACGTCAATCGGACTCAATCCTTCCCCCGGTTTTCCTCCGATGGTTCCCCTGATTCCTGAAATCGATTTAATTAAGGTCATACGCTTGATTATCTATTTTTTAAGGGTACAAAGATACAGGTTTGCGCCCTGATTTTAAACAATTAATTCTAAACAATCAACAATATTCAGTTCAAAACTATAGTTAATTTTGAGCATTTTTTAGTACTTTCGCTAAAGCTTAAGAAAGCGACTTGAATTCGTGGTCGTTTTAGTGTAAAAATTAAATTTCAGGACGATGAGTGAAGAATTCGGAGACAACGAGAACAAAGGGGCACAACAGCTTTTAATACTGGTGGACCGCTTTGAAGAAATGATCACCAACAACAAACAGTATTTTTTTGATGCCGAGGAGTTAGAAGAGGTCATAGATTACTATTTTGAAAAAAACAACTCTAAACGTGCTTTAGCAGCCATTGACTTTGCTATCGGACAATATCCTTTTTCTACCGTATTCCTGCTGAGAAAAGCACAGATCTATGCTGCGACCAACCAAAGTCAGAAAGCACTAGAAATTCTTTCTTATGTAGAAAGCATGGAGCCTTCCAATACGGAACTATATATGACCAAAGGGTCCATCTACAGTCAAATGGGATTAACCGACCAGGCCATTGAGAATTTCAAGAAAGCAGCTGAAAATGCCGAAGAGATCGATGAAATTTATTTGGCAATGGCTTTTGAATTTGAGAACACTGCTAAGTTCGATGATGCGATCTTCTACCTGAAGAAAGCGATAGCAGCCAATCCGGAGAATGAGGTGGCGCTTTATGAGCTGGCTTTCTGTTATGAATTGAACGGACAATCCGAAGAAAGTGTAAAATATTATTCAGACTTCGTCGACAAACATCCTTATACCTCCACAGCCTGGTTCAACCTGGGCGTGTCTTACAACCGAATGGGAATGTATGAGAAAGCCATCGATGCCTACGATTATTCAATCGCGATACAGGACGATTTTGCTTCTGCTTATTTCAACAAAGCGAATTCATTGGCCAACCTGAACCGTCTGGATGAAGCCATTGAAGTCTACAAAGACACATTGAAAGTGGAAGATCCCGATGCCATTACTTTTTATTACATCGGTGAATGTTACGAGAAGAAAGAAGATTTCGATCACGCCTTGGTGTATTACAACAAGGCCATAAAATTGAATCCACAGCTGGCCGATGCCTGGCTGGGTATTGCCATCGTGCTGGATTCTCAAAGTAAATCAGGTGAAGCTTTACATTATGCAAAAAAAGCCATTGAGATCGAGAAAACCAATTCAGAATATTGGTACATCTACGGTGAGCTGCAGCAAAAAATGCAGTTCTATGAAGATGCAGAATTGTCCTTCAAGAAAGTAATTGAACTCGACCCCGACAATGCAGAAATCTGGCTGGATTATGCCAACCTGCTGTTTGAACAGGAAAACAAGAACGGTTCACTGGAAGTGCTGGCGGAAGGGATCAAGCACCATCCTCAAAATGCAGAATTACATTACCGCATCTCCGCTTGCCTGATGAGCATTGGTCAGAAACAGGAAGCTCTGAGCTTTTTACAAAGCGCCCTGAAACTGAATTATGAAAAACACAATGAGCTGTTTGATTATTTGCCTCAGCTGAAAGAGAATACCAGTATCACGGATTTGATTGAGTCTTATAAAAAGTAGGCAATTGGCAGTAGGCAATTAAAAAAGTCAAAAAACAATAGACAAGGAAAAATAAAATAGTAAACCAAGATTCGTAACATTCGTTCTTCTTCGCTATTCGTAACGTAAATTAGTAATTATTTGTAATTTTTATATATGAATTTTCACTTACCACATATTCCAGAACGCCCGGCCAAGCCTCGTAACAAAGGGTTGACAATGATGATGGACAAAGGTCTCAGCATCCGTCAGGCAGAGGATTTCTTATCCGGCAACGGACATTTGACCGACATCA
>JBKJQG010000281.1:0-3102 GCA_046594925.1 Bacteroidia bacterium | reverse complement strand
ACGTGATCACGCAGAAAGATAAATTCAGGGGAACTTATGTCATTACTTGCGCAGGATTGCAAAGTGACCGTATAGCAAAAAAAGAAGGCGCAAAAATAGATACCGCCATTGTCGGCTTCCGCGGAGATTATTATGATCTCACTGACAAAGGACTGAGCAAAGTGAATAATTTAATTTACCCAGTTCCGAATCCGAAATATCCATTCCTCGGAGTGCATTTCACCCGCATGATACACGGCGGAACCGAGTGCGGACCAAACGCAGTATTCGTATTCAAACGCGAAGGATATGGCAAGACCGATTTTTCCATAAAAGATACAGCACAAGCTTTCGGCTTTGGAGGAACCTGGAAGTTCTTCGCAAAGAACATCAAGTTCGGAGTGGATGAATACCGCGGTGCATTCTCAAAAACATTCTTCTTAAAACGCCTACGCAAATTAATTCCGACATTGGAAATGGACGACCTCAAACCCGGACGTGCAGGAGTGCGAGCAATGGCTTTGGCTCCACAAGGCGAAATGATCGACGACTTTAAGATCGAAGTGAACGGAAATGCCATTCACGTTTTGAATGCTCCTTCTCCGGCAGCCACTTCTTCTTTGGCGATCGGAACAGCCATTGAGCAAATGGCTACGGAGCATTTTGCACTGAAATAAGCTTGACTTTCTATTGGTGACATTTTAACACATAGACCCACCCTAGCCTCTTTTGCTTTTAAAGACTATGTATCTCTTCGGGCACACAGGTATGTGTTAAAAAACCTCGGAGGAGAATCCACTCATCCGACTTCAAAACCTCTCATCATAGAGTAGTATAATACCTGCGAATAAATCCTATATTTACAGTTACCAACAACATCCTCTGCATGAAAAAATTAATTGCTACACTTTTACCTGTTTTCCTGTTTCTTCTTTCTGCGTCCGCACAAAAAGAATACAAGTATGAGACAGTTCCCAACGACCCTTTGAATGTCCGCATTTACAAACTGGATAACGGGTTGACCATTTATTTGTCTGTCTACAAAAATGCTCCACGCATCCAGACATACATAGCAACGAGAGCGGGAAGCAAAAACGATCCAAGCGATTGTACCGGTCTGGCTCATTACCTCGAGCACATGCTATTCAAAGGAACAGATATTTATGGAAGCAAAGATTACGCTAAAGAAAAAGTGGAGCTCGACAAAATCGAAGCTCTTTTTGAGACTTATCGCAAGACAAAAGACGACGCACAACGCAAGAAGATCTATCACACCATCGACAGCATTTCGGTTTATGCTTCGTCTTTCGCCATTGCCAATGAATACGACAAAATGTTGTCGAACCTCGGAGCAAAAGGCACCAATGCCTATACCTGGTTAGAACAAACCGTTTATGTGAACGACATTCCATCTAATCAGCTGGACAAATGGACCAGCATTGAAGCAGAACGTTTCCGCCATCCTGTATTGAGATTGTTCCATACTGAACTGGAAGCAGTATATGAAGAGAAGAACCGCGGACTTGATAACGATGGCGACAAAGCATGGGATGCGCTGTTTGCTGGCTTGTTCCCCAACAACACTTATGGTTCGCAAACCACATTGGGAACAATCGACCACTTGAAGAATCCTTCCCTTGTTGAAATAAAAAAATATTTCGATACATATTATGTTCCGAACAATATGGCCATTTGTTTGTCCGGTGACTTAGATTTTGATGCAACAATCAAACTGATTGACGAGAAATTCGGGTCCTGGAAAAGCAAACCCCTTCCTGTTTACAGCCCCTACATCGAGAAAGCCATTGCAGCACCCGTTGTAAAAGAAGTGGTTGGTCCGGACGCAGAGAACATCATGATCGGCTATCGTTTCATGGGAATCGGTAGCAAGGACGCTGATTTAATGATGATGCTGAACAAAATTCTATCGAATGGAGAAGCTGGATTGATCGACCTAAATTTGAATCAGAAACAGAAAGTGCTGGAAGCTTATGCTTTCGACATGCCGTTCAAGGACTATTCATCACACATCTTTCAGGGAACACCCAAAGAAGGACAAACACTGGAACAACTCAAGGATCTTTTATTGGGGGAGATCGAAAAAGTTAAGACAGGTGACTTCCCCGACTGGCTGCTCACGGCTGCCATCACCGACATGAAATTGGAGCAGACTAAAATGTACGAATACAACAGCGCACGTGCCGATGCCATGGTGAATTCCTTCATCAACGAACAACGCTGGTCAGAAAGCGTAAGTCAGATTGCCCGCCTGTCAGCGATCACGAAGCAGCAGCTCATTGATTTTGCAAAAGCAAATTATTCCGACAACTATGTCGTTGTATACAAGCGGACCGGTGAAGACAAGTCCGTTCAAAAAGTAGAAAAACCAATCATAACGCCAGTCAACGTCAACCGAGATGAACAAAGCGCCTTTGTGAAGAAAATTATCTCTACTCCGATCAAAGAGATCGAACCTGTTTTTTTGGATTACACTACCGACATCAAAAAAGGAAGTTTAAAAAGTGGCATTCCGTTGTTGTATACGGAAAACACCGAAAACAAAACCTTCGATATGTATTATGCGATGGACATGGGTTCCAACCACAACAAAAAAACAGATGTCGCCATCAACTACTTAAAATATTTAGGCACAAAAGAATTGTCCGCGTCACAAGTGCAGCAGGAATTTTATAAACTGGGCTGTTCGTTTTACGTGTATGTCGGCGAAGATCAAACCTGGGTAAGTTTACGCGGATTGACCGAGAACATAGAAAAAGCTACAAAGTTGTTCGAAGACCTCTTGGCCAATGCACAACCCGATAATGAAGCTTTGAGCAATTTAATTTCCGACATTCAGAAAAAGCGCGAAGATGCAAAACTGAACAAAGGAGAGATCCTGTTCGGCGCAATGACTTCTTATGGGAAATATGGAAAGACTTCGGCCTACACGAACATCTTATCTTCCGATGAACTCAAAAATTTAAAACCCGAAGAATTGGTCTCCATCATCAATGGCTTGCTGTCGTATCAGCACCGGGTGTTGTATTACGGGAGCAACAGCATTGAAGAATTGAAAACCATGCTCAACAAACTGCACCGGTCACCCGCAGAACTGAAACCAGT
>JBKJQG010000272.1:0-3030 GCA_046594925.1 Bacteroidia bacterium | reverse complement strand
CCTCTTTATAATTTTGTTCCTTTTGCCTTTTACGTCCCTACATTCGCAAGAAGTTGTGGGAAAACCCGAACCGTTGTGTGACAATGCAGACACCAAACCTTCATTTCCGGGAGGACTGACAGCTATGTCCGAATTTTTTCAAAAAAATCTAAAATATCCCGAACTTGAAAGAGAAGGGCAGGTTTCCGGAACTTGTTACGTTGCATTTGTAGTGGAAAAAGATGGTAGTATCACAGGAGTCATGCTCCTCAGAGGAATTTCGGGTGGACCTGGTTGCGACAAAGAGGCGATGCGGGTGGTGCAGTCAATGCCAAAATGGACGCCCGGAAAAAAAGATGGGAACGCCGTAAGGGTGATGTGTAATTTGCCTGTGAAATTCACATTGACTCAACCGACTGCAAAAGAAAAAAAATAATTCAAGTCAAATTATATAAAGCAGAAATGAAAAATGGCTTTTTAATCATTGCATTCATTCTCATAAGTCTGGTTGGAACTTCACAAACTGATTCTGTGAAAACACCAACAATTGTGGAAGTAATGCCCACATACCCCGGCGGGGACGAGGCTCGGATGAAGTTTATTCAATCCAACCTGAAGTACCCCGAAAAAGAAAGAAAAAAAGGCATCACTGGAAAATGTGTCATCACCTTTGTCGTGGAAAAAGACGGAAGTATCAGCGGAGTGCGAGTTCGAGAAGGAATAAAAAATGGAAAGGGGCTTGAAGAGGAAGCAAAAAGAGTGGTGAAGCTAATGCCGAACTGGAATCCCGGAATGCAAGACGGAAAATCGGTTCGCGTTCAATTTAATATGCCATTGGTTTTCAAATTAAGAACATAAAATATTAGCACCCGCGACAGTAACTCTGCGAAATCTGCGAGATCTGCGAGAACCTTCTAATAAAGAAGCATCCCCACCCCGAAAGAAAAAGGGATCATGCCGGGTTCCCCTCTCCCCTTTTTGAAGATCTCGGACAAAGCATAGAATCCCTGTAAATTGAATTTATTGTACCCGATTCTAAAGGTCAGGCCGTAACGCAAAGGATCAATGTTCTTGATACGGTACACTTTCACTTTCCCATCTTCATCCGCATATTTAGTGTGCACGTTATATGCGTAGCCAACCTTCCCGCCTACCGTCATTTTGAAGCTCTTTTCTCCTCTGGTTCTTATTCTCAATTCAACAGGAACTTCCATGTAATTCATGGAGAATTTATTGGTACTATATTTCACTGTCAGCGGTTCAAAAGTGGTGTAACTCCCGTCAATGGTATAAGTGATCTGACCGTTCGTATGCACATCGTGAGTGCTGAATCCTGCTCCTATGGCTATGCTGAAGGGACCGTATCCGACAGGATAATCCCACATCAAAAAAGCGTTGCCCCCGAGTGAATACGGTTTTTGAGAAATTCCATCGGGCCAGTTGCGGTAGGAATCAAAACTAAAATCCACCACAATGTGATCTTTGGGATCTGCGATCTTTTTCTCGGGCCTTTCTTTTATTGAATCTTTGGACTGCGCAATTGCAACCACGCCGGTAAATAAGAATAGAATAAAAATAGGAATGCTTTTACTAAACAAGTTCGTCGGTTTTTAATTACGCAAAAATAAACATTTTAAAATTGATGGAAAAACACCGGGGCGATCTAGAACAGATCGATGACAGTTTGCGTTTTAACGTTCAGAAGAATGGTATGTATCCCCATTTTAGAAGCACTTTCAACGTGCTGAACAGAATCATCTATAAAAAGTGTTTCTTCCTTCTTCAACTGATTCTCGTCCATAACAAATTGAAATATTTCCGGATCAGGTTTGCGCATCTTTATCTCATACGACAAATACACTTTTTCAAAATGGCCACCCAAAGTGTTTATGCCGAATTCAGCCTTCAGATAATTGTAAATGAAAAGCATATGAATTTCATTCGTATTGCTAAGCAGGAAGGTCCGGTAGTTCTGTTTTGTCTTGAGGAGCAGATTAAGCCTTTCTTTCGGGAGATCCAGCAGCATCGCATTCCATGCGGCATCAACTGCCGCATCTGTCGTTCCCGGCTTACAGTGCTTTTTCAGCGCTTCCCGGAACTGCACAGAAGTGATCTCTCCTTTTTCATATTGGTCGAATAAGCTTCTCTGTTCTTTTTGAGAAAAATAGGCTTCAAAATGCGGAAGCCCGATTTTTGAGAATGCTTCTACGAGAAGGGCGTAGTCGATGTTAATGATCACACCGCCAAGGTCGAAAATGATGTTCTTTATTTTACTTCTGTCAATCTCCACAATTTAAAGGTGATAGAGTTTTGTTAATTCGATCTAATTCTATAATTTCGCCTTCCAATTTTTGCGGAAGCAAAAAGGGCCTATAGCTCATTCGGTTAGAGCAACAGACTCATAATCTGTGGGTGCTTGGTTCGATTCCAAGTGGGCCCACCCAAGTTAAACCCTCTCTGCCTACTTAAAGGGCATTGAGGGTTTTGTGTTTGTATTTTAGCCCACAATAAGCCCGCAATGATTCTTCTGGATTCCTTTTTTATCAAGTATATTGCTTTTGAGGTTGATATGGTTGCTTTCCACTTTGTCCGGTTTACTTACTCAGTTTCATTCTCAATATATGAGCAAATAACAACTTATTGATGTATTGACAAGATCCGGCTTTAGATATTAGTCTTTGAAGCCATTTTCGTGAGATCTATCATCTTTTTATTCCTTGGCCGGAAATCCCTCATTTTCCTCAGATAATCTTTTTAGGCGCCCCTTTTTAAGCTTGGCGACCTTAATATTTCACAAAATAAAGTAAAAATAGTGGCAAAACTGATTCTAACAGCATTTGGATTATCGCAGTCGGTTTTATATTCGCCCCAAGAGTCTACTCCTAGGTAATGGGGTGACCTCTACTATTGCCACTATTTTTGTATTCAGCTGTTGAAAACGCTACTGAAGAATTACCTTTTTGCTGAGCTTTTGAGTTCCTTTTTGTAGCTGAATAAAATACATCCCTTTAGAAAGATCCCCCATATTAATTTCAACTTTATTAGCTCCGA
>JBKJQG010000168.1:0-18282 GCA_046594925.1 Bacteroidia bacterium | reverse complement strand
CTCCGTGGGAGATTCTTTGTGGGTAAAAAATTATGGAAATCCTAATTACCAGTACGCCCATGATTACAGTCCCAAATGGATGATCAGAAAGGGGAACAATCTTTTTCTTACTTGTCCTGTAAAAAAGCCAAGCAACATTTGGGTCAGCGTTCTCATCAAGTTTGACATGAATGGCGATACCATCTGGCAAAAAGAATATTCCGGAGTTGAGCAGTACATTATTCTTGACGGAATCAATCCTACTCCTGATGGTGGATTTATTACTTCGGGCTGGATCGCTGATACTACAAGTCAATCGCTGCTGCTACTTAAAACGGATTCAGTGGGAAATGAGCAATGGAGGAAAAAAATAAACACAAACACGTTTTATATTATTGGCCAACAGGTGGTCCATGATCCTGTAAGCGATAGATACATTATTGTCGGCTCCCATTCCCCTTCAGCCACAAGTGAGACACAATCTCTTGTGATCGTAACGGATAGCGTCGGAAATAAATTAAGTCAATTTACGTATAACAGTGTAAATGGTGGTGGTCTCAGCGATATTATCCGTTCGTCGGATAATAATTTTATCGCTTGTGGGAGAAATTATACCGGACTAATGATTGGCTCGTGGCAGAAAATGAGATCTCAGCTTGTTAAATTTAATATTTCAGGAAGTGTCATTTGGCAAAAGGAGTTTGGCGTCCCATCAATTATAAATTATTTTTCTTCTTTAATAGAGCTTCCAGACGATCAACTAATTGCTGCCGGACAATACGACACAATCTACAATTACGGATTAGGCTTGAATACTGACTTTGAAATTCAAAAAACTACTTCCTTGGGTGATAGTATTTGGTCGCGCCAAGTAACCATTCATGGAATGAATTATCAAGACGTATTTACAGGTTTTGATACAACCAGTGACGGAGGTTACATTTTAACGGGATACTTCCCTGTTGGCCCATCGCCAGGCAAATATTGTCTTGTAAAACTGGATAGTTTCGGATGCGATTCAATAGATTGTCAGTTAGTCGGAATAAACGAGCAAGAATCATTTTCAGAAACAGAAATCTATCCGAATCCTTTTACAAATGAGCTTATTATTTCAGGTGACAATTATTATGAAAATGTCACAATCCTGTTATATAATACTCTTGGGCAGCAGATCTATTCTGAAACCCGTAGTTTTGATCAGGAAACCAAACTTTCCATTCCGAATCTTACCCCAGGAATATACCTAATCACCCTAAAAAACGAATCCGGTCTTCTTTTCTCACAAAAACTAATCAAGGCGGATGTAAAATGAGTACCTGATTCGGTCAAATGTTTATATGTGTTTTTCGACGCTTAAGAATATATTTTGCAGAAATTAAGTCCTCCGGCAGAGCGTAAACGTGTGTATAGGTGTTTATAGATGTTTTCAAGCCCTTCCCAGTCGGACAACAAAAGGCTCCTCATTTGAGGAGCCTTTTTCGTTTTATATATTGCGAGAAGCCTGTCCTGAGCGAAGTCGAAGGCAGCCTTGGTCGGACATCTAAAAGCCTCGACGAAAGTAGGGGTTTTTCTATTCCACATCTTTCCTTATATTTACTAAATGAAAAAATATTTGTTTCTTCTGTTTTTCTTTTCCTTTTTCCATTCGATTCAAGCCCAAATGCCTAATCCAATTTGGGCAAACGACTCTGACGGCAACAATAACGAAAGCGTAAAGTCGACAGTGACGGATGTCTTTGGCAACACTTATATTGCCGGCATCTTCAGCGGAGACTCCATCTCGGTGGGAGGCACTGTCCTTCACGTCGCAGGAAATGTAGACGCCTATATCTCAAAGTTTGATGCGTCGGGGACTGCACTTTGGACAAAAGGCATTCAAGGTTTTTTTTGGGAAACGATCGATGCAATTGCGACTGATCTGAATGGAAACTTATTTGTGTCGGGGAACGTCTCCTATTATGACACAATAGACCTTGGCGGAGGATTCTTGATAACCGACGACTGTGTTTTTATATTAAAACTTGACCCGAACGGGAATCCTTTGTCATTAATTCAAGCAGCAGACGATGTTTTCGTTAAAGCCTTCTCAATTGATGCTTCGAACAATTTGTACGTAACAGGGAGCTATTACGATTCTGTTAAATTTGGAAGTCAAGTTGCATTCAATGACGATGTATCAAATCGCGATATTTTTGTTGCCAAATTTGATCCTTCAGGAAACATAGTGTGGTTAAAATCAGCAGGCGGAGTTGGGCTTGGAGACAACACCGATGAAGCCTATGACATAACAACGGACCAAAATGGAAACGTTTACATCTCAGGCTGGGCTTTAAGCGGGGGCTTTATCTATTTTGGCACACTCACTACCGGCAGCGGTGGATTTCTTGCAAAGTACGATTCAATTGGTAATGAGATTTGGGTCCGTTCAAAACAATATGGCTATCCGTTTTATATAGAAGTTGATGAGACCGGAAACATATACGCGGCCGGTTGGTTTGTACAAAATTCAATTGTATACGGCAGCTTCGTTTTGACGAATAACGGAACAGGGAGTACGCGCGACTGCATCATTGTTAAATACGACCCGGCCGGAAACGTACTTTGGGCTAAGAATCCGGGAGGAAATCAATCTGACGAAATCATGGGAATGGCTATGGACGCAAATTACAACATCTACCTCGCCGGCTACTTCGACAGTCCCTTGTTGTATATGATTGGAGGCCCGACCATCCCCAATTCGGGTACGAGTGGAGACATAGTCCTCATCAAAATGGATTCACTTGGAAATTACATCTGGGTCGATTCATACGGGGGAGCCGGGTCTGATCAGGCGACTAACGTTGATTTGGATCAAAACGGATTCGTCGTTATGGCCGGAGTTTTTACAGGGCCTTCACTTATTTTCGCAACCGACACGCTAACAAATACAGGAACAGCTGGAACAACCGACTTTTTTCTAACTAAACTTTCTTCTACTTTCGTATCTGATGTTTGGCCCGGCGACGCCAACCATGATTTCACAGTCAGCAATAATGATCTTTTACCAATTGGCTTGCATTACGGCCAAACAGGATTTCCACGAGGAATAGTAAGCAATGTCTGGCAAGCAGATTCTTCGGCTGATTGGGGTATTTACCAATCGAATCTTTCCGACATCAAACACGCGGATTGCAATGGGGATGGAATTATTAACATGAGCGATACATCCGCAGTAAACTTGAACTACAGCAATGCACATTCCATGCAACCCATGGACGCTGATTTGAGGATGGCAGTGCCGGAGATGAACATTGTGATTCCGTCAGCAAGTTTCACTGTGGGTCAAACAGTTACCGCAGAACTGTGGTTGGGTAGCGCGTCCAACCCGGTGACCGGGCTTTACGGCCTTTCCTTTGAGATCAGTTACGAGCCCGCATTGATGGAACCGGGAACGGAAAATATAAATTACATCAACTCTTGGTTTGGAAACCCCGGGACCGATGCTATCAAAATTTCGAAATTTGATTTGCCGGCCGGTGAATTACATGGAGCCGAAACAAGGATTGATCATTTGAATGCTAACGGTTATGGAAAAATAGCCGACCTCACATTTGATGTCGGCAGCCTTGCTTCTACAGGTTTCTATTCCTTTTCAATCAGTAACTATCAAGCTGTGGACTCAGCTGGTAATAGCATATTCTTTAATGTCAACACCATTCCTGATTCCATGTTGGTTTTCACATCAGGCGCCGGAGTTTCAGATATGTCTAACGAAAATCAAATATTGGTATACCCGAATCCTTCGAAAGGAAAATTTGTGTTTTCAAACCTGGATAAAGAAACAACAATCGAGATCCTAGACGTTACCGGCAGGATCATTGACAAAACTGTTACTAGTGAGTCTAGATTCGAAGCAGATCTGTCAGGAACTGCAAAAGGAATTTATTTTTACCGCGTTTCAAACAATCAAAACAATATTCATCAAGGAAAAATTATTCTTCAATAATGAAAAAACACCTTCTCTTCACATTCGCTTTCCTATTGGCGACAGCATATAGCTATGGGCAATCCCGTGTATTCACAGGAAAACCTCAATACGACATCCTCACCAAACGTGCAGGTGTAACGATCGGGACAACACGCGTTGAGTTGTTTCCTAACATAGCGCCTTTGCACGTCAGTAATTTCGACAGTCTGGTAAGCGTCTCCTTTTTTGATACAACAGCCTTTCACCGGGTCATTCCGGGTTTCATGATTCAGGGCGGGGATCCGAATTCCCGTCACGGCCCCACTTCTACCTGGGGTTTGGGTGATCCTGCGCAGCCAACAGTGAATGCTGAATTCACGGCTGCAAAACATTTACGGGGGAGTCTCTCCGCCGCACGCGATACGAGTATCAACAGCGCTAACTCCCAGTTCTTCATCTGCGTGGCACCTGCTGCCTGGCTCAACGGCTCCTATTCGGTTTACGGAAGAGTGGTGAGCGGAATGAATTTCGTGGATACCATCGTAAGTTCACCCAGGGATTCTGTCGACAATCCTTTACAGAAAATTGAAATGTTCGTGACCTATGTTGGCTCCAATGATACCACTCCCGAAGCACCCATTCTGAATCTTCCGTTGAACGGATCTTTTAACCCTTCTACTACAAGAGTCTTGAAATGGTACGCAGAAACTGACGGCATCATTTATCACGTACAAGTTTCTACAGATTCAACCTTCGCTACGACTTACAAATCGGTGGACGTAGGGACGAATTTGTATTCGGTAAACGGGCTTACTCCGGGCATGCGTTATTATTGGAGAGTAAATACAAACAATGGCGGACATTTCAGTCCTTCTTACTCCACCGTATGGAATTTCCTGATTTCCGGTGCCGGGATTGAAGATGTTGCGGCGGCTGAAGAGATCAGTGTTTCTCCGAACCCGAGCAGTGGCACATTCCTGTTTTCAAATTTAGAAAAAGAAAGTACGGTCGAAATTTTTGATGTAATGGGAAAATGTGTTTCTAAAACAGTGTCTGAAAATGTTTCTGTAAGCATCGACATGAGCGGAAATGCAAAGGGTATGTATTTTGTAAACATCAGGGACAAGAACAGACAGGTTAAACAAGGGAAGATCATCGTCGAATAAAAAAGGTCTCTCGCAGATTGCGCGGATTTCCGCAGATAAAAAAATAAAAAAGATATATGAAAAAAATAATCGTTCTCAGCTTCCTTGCTTTTTTGGCATTCAAAACTTCTTCAGCGCAATTGATGTCATTGGGTTTTGTAAAAAATTGTATGACTTATGACCGGACAGCATACAGCAATGAGCTTTTCAGAAAACACTACTTCACGGTGGAGAATGCCATTCAAACGGCTCAGAACAATTTATTGGTGGGAGCCATGTCGTATTCCAACGAGAAAGTTCCTGCGAACGGAGAAATAAAGGTTTTGTCGCTCATCAAAGGAAAAGAGCAGATCACCGAAATTTATTTTGTCAACGGTCCGAAGAACAATTACGACAAGAATTTTGTGGAGGTTTACAATCAGATGGTTTCCTTCTTCGACAACCAAATCAGTTTTAAGAGTACGAAATACAACAATGTGGATGTGACGAAGTTCACAAAGGATAAAGTATACTACTACGTTTACAAGCTGGATAAAATTCCCGTGATAGTGGTGGCGAACATGAAGCTGGATGAGACTTATTTTAAGTAGGCCCCTGTTCTATTTCAACTTAATACACACATTCTTAGGTTCTGTAAAAAAGTGAAGCGCTTCAAATCCGCCTTCACGTCCCACTCCCGAGCTTTTTACTCCACCGAATGGAGTTCTTAAATCGCGTAACAACCAGCAGTTGATCCACACAATTCCAGCGTGAATGTTGTTCGCAACGCGGTGTGCGCGGGTAAGATTTTCTGTCCAGACGGTTGAAGCCAAACCGTACTGCGTTGCATTGGCATAGAGCAAAGCTTCTTCTTCCGTATCAAATGGCATAATGGTGACAACCGGACCGAAAATTTCTTCCATGTTAGTTCTGCAATCGTAACTCAGTCCTTCTATCACCGTTGGAGCAATGTAATAGCCTTCCGAAAATTCTCCATCCAATTTCACTTGTGTTCCGCCGCACAATACTTTGCCGCCTTCCTGTTTCGCCAATTCCACGTATGACAATACCTTTTCCATGTGAGGTTTGGAAACTACCGCGCCGACTCTTGTATCATCGGAAGCAGGATTTCCCACTTTCATTTTCTGTACGCGTGCGACAAATTCTGTTTTGAATTTTTCATACAGCGGGCGTTCGACCATGATACGGGAGCCGCAAAGGCAGATCTGTCCTTGGTTTGAAAAGGATGATTGCAAAGTTGTCTTAATCATCTTTTCAAAATCACAATCCGCAAAAATGATGTTAGGGTTTTTTCCACCCAGTTCGAGCGACAATTTCTTAAACATGGGAGCCGCCACTTTGGCGATCTCGGCACCTGTTTTTGTTCCGCCGGTGAAAGAGATCAAAGGGATTTTCGGATGAGCTGTAATTGCGGAACCTACTTTATGTCCGTATCCATGAACGATGTTCAAAACACCTTTCGGCAAACCGGCTTCGATGCACAACTCAGAAAGTAAGTAGGCTGTCATGGGTGTTATTTCAGATGGTTTCGCAACCACGCAGTTCCCGGCAGCAATAGCAGGAGCGATTTTCCAAGTGAACAAATACAATGGCAAATTCCAAGGAGAAATACATCCTGCAACACCAACTGCATTTCTGACGGTATAATTGATGGCGGTATCTTCCATGGAATGACTTTCGGAAGCATAATGCAAAATGCCTGTAGCATAAAAATGAAAATTAGCAGCCGCGCGGGGAATATCCACGAGCTTGGCCAAAGCAACAGGTTTTCCATTGTCGACAGATTCAGCCACAGCCAATCGGTCCAGGTTTTTATCAATCAAAGCGGCTATGTTGAGCATGATGTGGGCGCGTTCGTCTTTGGGTGTATTGCTCCAAGCCGGAAATGCCTTTAAAGCAGCCTGAGTAGCTAATTCCACGTCCTTTTCGTCTGAATCGGGGATGAGGGAATATACTTTTCCTGTTGCAGGGTTGTAGTTGTCGATGTATTGTTTGCCTTGCGGCTCGATGAGTTCACCGTTTATGTAGTTCTTGATTTTTAGCATAGGATGGAACGCGGATGACGCGGGTTAGCCGGATTAAAAACGGATTATTTTGTTAGGCACTGATGGCGCAGGCTTAGCTGATTTGTTTGTCGTTGGCACTTGCATTATGTCCTATTAATTTTGTTTGTAAATATCTTTCTTTTAAACTCTGGTGTTTTTCCAATTTAAGTAAAAGTCCGACTTCAATCTCCGGTTCGCTCTTTATCCAATTCTTGACCTTCAGCATAGGATGGAACGCGGATGACGCGGGTTAGGCGGATCAAAAACGGATTATTTTTTGGGTGTTACACAGATGGCGCAGGCTTTACGGATTTGTTTATCCTTGTTATCTACGTTCCGCCTTGTTAATTTTGTTTGTAAATATCTTTCTTTTGAACTCTGGTTTTTTCCCAAAGTTAAGTAAAAGTCCGACTTCAATCTGAGTTGCCTTTAAATAATTTATAAGTTGAAATTCGTGCTCTTCGGCAAGATATTCTGTAGCCTTCATTTCAATGATCACTTTGTCTGCGACGATGATGTCTGCGAAATAGCTTCCGACAAGCTCACCTTTGTAGAAAACTTCAATCTCTCTCTGTTTTTCACACTTCAGGCCCATGCTTATAAGTTCAATGAATAAAGCATTTTCATAAACCCGTTCTAAAAATCCATAGCCTAGGGTATTATAAACCTTGTAATAGGCTTTTATGATTTGGTCTGTAATCTCATTATTCAAAATATCCATGTTCCAGCGAATTAAAATTTGACCCAAAAATATCCAGAATACCTTTCCGGAGCTGAGTTCAAACACTTAAGTTCAAACAAATCCTTGAAAAACCCGTGTAAATTTATTTATCTGCCGTATTCAGTCAGGGAAATTAGTCATCCAGACAACAGGAATCACCTAAAAAAGATCCGTGAAAACCCGCCTAATCCGTGTCATCTGTGTTCCATCCCGAACAATGGGCAAAAAAAAGAAGAGGGCCCCTTTCGGAGCCCTCCCATCATTGTCAATTTGCACGAAATCTTTTAGGGTGGAATGATTGAAGATTTACTCAACAATGATTTTCTCCATAGTAGACGTCTTGTTTTGGATAAGGTTTAAAAAGAAAGTTCCTTTTTTTCCTAAAGGGATGTCCTTGCTGTATTTCCGGCCTGTTTTCTGGGTATCATAGAACACTTGTTTGCCGTTCTCATCCAAAATACTGATGTTCAAAGGCTCTTTGCTCTTGGTTTCCACTTCCAATTTGGCAGTGGTTTTGTCGATGCTAAAGTTCACTCTCATGTTCCCTTCTTCAGGGGACGCACCGTCGTTACGGACCTCTTTTCTTACGACCTTTTTTCCTTCTTTGTCGCCTTTCCCTTCTTTTCCATCACCTTTTTTGATCACGATCTTTGTTTCTGTCCCATTGTCGTTCGTGGTCACTTCCACATCATCTCCTTCGTCGCCCATCGCGTAAGCATAAGCCATTCCTTCTCCTCCTACTTTATCATCAGTGATGATGATCTTTTTTACGATCTTTTTTGTTCCTGTTCCATCGTCATTAATGGAAACGTTGATCTCTTTTTCCATCTTAGCGATGTCCTTGTCATTCAAATTGGTTTCTGAAATCGTTGTGTCACCATTCACGATCGTGACGGTTTTTACTTTCTGATTCTGCGCGCAGGACACAGCAATTGTAGCAACGACAAGCACTGTGCTCATAAAGGCGCTAATGTATTTCTTGTTCATGTTTTTAAGGTTTTAAATGAATACTAAAGCGAGTGCTGATTTTGTTTTGTAGAAATTTCTGAGGCAAACATAGAGCAGATTCAAGCGGACTGCTGTTAAGAGCCTGTTAAACCCTGTTAAATTATGTTAAGTCAAGCACGATGCGGTTGTAAAGCCTTATTTTTGGGAGAACAATGATCAACAAGGGAAACATACGCACCATCACCATCATGGCCACACTGGCTTTGCTGGGTTTGGTTGCCATTCAGATCTACTGGGTGAACAATGCCATTACCTTGGGTGAACAGCGCTTTGAACAAAGTGTGAATGAAGCGCTTAACAATGTGGTCTTGCGTATGGAGAAGCAGATGGCGGCCGCGAAGATCACTCAAAAATTCAATTTCCGAAAACAAGGTATTATTACCGCAACCGGCACTGTCAATAAGAACAGAGATCTCGTTTGTGATTCCATGATCGACAACAAGAACTGCATTATTAAGAACAACAACGTCAACGTTAAGATCATCGAAGAGTATTCAACCGATTCGAATGGGGTAGTGGTCAAAAAGATGCGCCAGAAGGAATATACCAGTGATACGGCTTCCGGAAATTTTCACAACCGACTGGTCGCCGATGGGCCTTCATTCTTTCATCAGTTCGCGGCGGGCTCTGATCAGGATTGGATTTCACATAAGAATGAAATGGTGAACGACATCTTTGATGAACTGGTAAGCGTAAACATATACAATGGATTCAGCAACAAAGTCGATACTGTGCTTTTGGATTCTGTGCTGAGGTTCGAATTGCTCCAGAAAGGGATTTCTGCTGACTATGAATTCGGAGTCACCGCGTCTAAGAATGCTCCCACTGATTCCACGGGGTTGTCGGAAAGAGGTAGAAAGATCTACGAATCTCCTTACAAAGTGAATCTTTCTCCTGATAACATTTTCATCAAACCGAAGTTCCTGTCGGTGTATTTCCCACACCAGCAGCGTTACCTGGTCAGCTCCATGTGGGGCCTACTCCTGGTTTCTCTCGTCTTTATGCTTGCCTTGGTGATCTCCTTTTACTACACGATTTCTACCATTTTCAAACAGAAAAAACTTTCTGAGATCAAGAACGATTTTATTTCCAACATGACACACGAATTCAAAACGCCTATTTCTACGATCTCATTGGCTGTGGAAGTGTTGAATGACAATTCCGTTGAAAAATCAAAAGAACGCGTGAGCAATTATGTGAAGATGATAGGCGATGAAAATAAACGCCTGAGTCTTTTGGTCGAAAACATTCTGCAGACGGCCATTCTCGACAAAGGGGAATTCAAACTTAAGATCCAGAGCCTCGACATTCACAACCTCATAGAACAGACATTCACGAACATCAAACTGCAGGTGGAGAATAAAGAAGGGCAGATTACTTCTGAATTGAATGCCAGCAAGCCTTTGATCGATGCAGACCGCATTCACATCACCAACATTCTTTTCAACCTCATCGACAACGCCTTGAAATATTCGAAGGAGAATCCGAACATTGTTGTAAGCACGCGAAATGATTCAGAAGGAATTTTTATCTCGGTGCAGGACAATGGAATTGGGATTAGCAAGGACAATCAGAAACGCATTTTTGATACGATGTACCGCGTTCCAACCGGAAACATCCACAATGTAAAAGGATTCGGATTAGGATTGAGTTATGTGAAAGCAGTGGTTGAAAAACACGGAGGTTCCGTAAAAGTGGAGAGTGAACTTGGCAGGGGAAGTATGTTTACTATCTATCTTCCTTTTAATATTGAAAATTAATTTTTAAATTAGTGATATGGAAAAGACAAAAGTATTATTAGTAGAAGATGATCCGAACTTAGGAAGTCTTTTAAAAGAATACCTGGAGGCCAAAGGCTATTCAACCATTCTGGCGACAAACGGAAAGCAGGGTTACGATGTTTTTTCGAAAGATAAATTCGGGATCTGCATCCTGGATGTGATGATGCCAGTGAAAGACGGATTTACGCTCGCAAAAGAGATCAGAGCGATCGATACCAATATTCCCATTGTCTTCCTCACCGCCAAATCCATGAAGGAAGATGCCATCGAAGGATTTTCCGTCGGTGCTGATGATTACATCACCAAGCCTTTCAGCATGGAAGAATTGCTGTTGCGGATAAAAGCCATATTGCGCAGAACAGATAGTCAAACCGTGAAAAATACCGATCAGGATGAATTCAATATCGGAAAATATAAGTTTGATTACAAACACCAGGTGCTCGACCTGAAAGGCGTTCAGCACAAGCTGACCACCAAGGAAGCTGAACTATTAAAGCTGCTTTGTGTGCATGCGAACGAAGTACTCGACAGAAATTTTGCTTTGAAATCGATTTGGAACGATGACAATTATTTCAACGGAAGAAGCATGGATGTGTACATTGCGAAACTGAGAAAATATTTGAAAGAAGATCCTGCAGTTGAGTTGATCAATGTGCATGGAAAAGGATTTAAATTGTTGACGGGGAAATAAATTTCGAAACTAAAGCTTCCCTGCTAATACACAGGTCTTTTTGTAATGCTTCACATTGCCGGAAAGATCAAAGACCTCGAAGTAGAAAATATAGATGCCGATGCGTTCCTTCTCGCGCGCATCGTTGATACCATCCCAGGAGAAAGTTCCTTTTGTTCCTAACAATTCGTTTTGGATCAGGTGTTTCACCAATCTTCCCTTACTATCATATACATTCACGTTGGCCGTGAAACCTGGTTTGTCGAAATGATAATTAATGTTCACGACATCCGCAATCCCATCTTCATCCGGAGAAAAAATGGCTGGGGTAACTTCCACCGCATCTTCGGTTTCACCGGCATCAGAATACTGTGAGTTTTTGTAAGCAGGCGTTGCATACCCCACGGCTGCTGCCGCTGAGTGCCAGTTAGTGCGATCTTGTGTTAAACGATCGAAATCAATCCGCTCCAGAGAAATGCCATCCAGATCATTCAACAGTCCAAAATGCATGTTATCATAGTACTTAAAATTATCAATGATTAGACCGGTGGCAGAAAGACAAACGGTTCCGCCGTCATCGTTCATGGTAGAAAGATTATCGACATCCAGAAATCCTTCGGGGTTGGTTGTTGCATATTGCATCTGAACAACGGCGCCGTTCTCACTCAGCACTACGTATTCTTGCGGGAAGATCAGGTAGCCGTCTGCCGCTATGACTGAAGGAGCAAGAATGGTGTTCGTGATGGTATCGTATTCGGAAATGGAAATGCTTTTCAAATCAATTACTTTCGAAGAGCGGTTGTAGACCTCCACAAAATCAAAACCACCGGTTCTTTGATTGAATAAGATCTCATTGATCACCACATCATTCGCCGCCGCCGTTTCTGGAATAGCAAAACGTGCTGAGTTATCCGTTCCCAGATTATTTCCAACACAATCCGTGATGGCATTGTTCACCGTGATCGTATAAATCGTTCCAATCGCAAGGTTAACTCCCAATGTCAGTTTTACGCTTTTAAAATCGGGAGCGATCACTTGCACCAATGCCGGAGTTCCTATTGCGTTGTCGATATTGTAAATAAATGGGTTCAGCATCGAAGCGCTATCGAGCGCCTCATTAAAATAAAGTTGAATGGTATCTGCAGCTATCACACTCACGCGAACCACCTGTGGCGGTGCTATGTCGGGGTTGCTGCCATAGATCGAATTCTGTATGCCCGGTGTTCCTCCGTTCACGTTGTTGGAAGCTCGCCAGTTATTCATTCCTTCGCAAGGATTGTTCGGATCAATTTGTTCCAGACTGTAGCCACCGTCTTTCTTTACTGCATCCTGATACCAATCATCTGAATAGGAAACGGTTGAGATGATGGATCCTTGTGGAGATCTCAAAGTCAGAATCTGACCGGTGTTCGTTAATGCAGGAAAGCTGACCAGAGCGTATGCATTTATTCCGGCAGGCATGTCAACCAAACCAGCTACGGAAGTGAGCACAATGAAACTATCGGCAGGCACAATGAGTGCAGGTAAGATCTTTGTATTTGTTCCTGCAGCAAAGGTCCAGTTTTCCAGATCGATTGGGAAAAGTGTCTTGTTGTATAATTCCACATATTCATAGTCGGGCAGTGTAGTCACAACCGGATTGGGATCTGCCATGATTTCATTGATCACGACATCAAATGGTTTTACATTGTAATAAGAGAAGATCGCGCTGGCGGGTGTCAAAGCATTTCCGGAACAATCACTCAGGTTTGTGAATGTGATGGTGTAAACAGAATCCGAAATCAGGACACTGCCAAGGACCAGATCCACACAGGTCAACAATGAATTTGCTGCCACAACTGCCGGAGCTCCGATGCCATCACTGATCGCATAATTTCCGGCCATGGCAATCTGAGAGGCATCCAATGCTTCAGAAAAACAAACCGTCACGTGGTTGGAATCCACAACCGTCACACTTAAAACAGTAGGTGAAATAATGTCAGCGATGCCAGAATAAACGCTGTTCAGCACAGCAGGTGTTCCGCCGGCAACATTTGTCGACGCGATCCAGTTGCTGGTAACCGGACAACCCATGGGAGCATTCGGATTGATCTGCTCCAGCGTCCAGCCGCCTAATTTCTTAACCGCATCCTGGTACCAGGTATCCGAGTAGTTAACAGAATCGATCACAGCGAGCGTGTTGTCCAAAAGTTTTAAATTGTCTCCTGCATTATTCAAAGAAGGGAAACTGCTTATTCCAAGCGTATTTCCGAAGGGCGAGTACAAGGCTGTGTCTGCAATAGGACAAAGAATCAGGTATTGATTCGAATTCAGAATAAAAGTCCCCAATGTGGCTGTAGTAGTACCGTCTGTGAATTTCCAGCCGTTCAGATCGTACGTTGCGAACGTATTGTTGTAGACTTCAATGAATTCTGCCGCTGGCAAACCAATGACCGGCGAAGGGTCTGCGAAAATTTCATTTATTTGAATGTCTCTGAAAGCAGCAGTGACCGGAGCAATGTAGGTGAAGCTTGTAGTAGCAGTTGCAATTGCGTTGGCGCTAAGATCTTGAACATTGGTTACCGTAAGTGTATTCAGCAGAGCACTTGTAAATGCCGTGGCGAAGGTTAAATGAACCAGATTCAAGTTGCTTCCATCTCTTGTCGCCACAGAAGGATTTCCCAAACCATTGTCGGCCGAATAGTTTGTAAGCGTCTGTGAAGTGGTCAAATCAACGTTCTCATCAAAAAGAACATCCAAAGCTGTACTCGAAATCACCGTGGATGAAACAATGGTCGGAGCAGTGACGTCGAGGATAATCGGTCCGACATAAGCATCATCATAAAAATGTTTGAGGTGGAAAGTCGCGGTGGACTGCTGAATGAAGATTCCGAAAAAGGAAGAAGTAGCAAAAGCCGCATCGGTAACGCTTCCTTCCGTAAAGTAGCTGGAGCCCGTTCCCGTCAGATCCCGTTGCAAGGTCCACAAGTTGGAAGCATCGCGTGTGACTTTGATCTTAATGATGTTGTTGGAGAAGTTGGTTTGATTGTCGAGGCCATCAATGATCTCCAGGTTGGTGCCGGACGTGCGTTTATAAAGGCTTATCTCATCCGAGGTATTTCCTATCCTCACGAAATAACCGCTGTGGGTAGTACTTTGCAGGTTGGCCGAATCAGAGATCAAGTAGATGTCTGTATAATTTGCCGAAGAAGTCGGGAATTGCAGGTTGACGTAGAGCTCCCACTGTGCATTGGTAGCTGTTGTTGAAGGAGTGCTCAGGTAAAATCCGTAAGACGCTGTGGAGGAATTCGAACGCAGCTGTCCGCCCACCACCGTAAAATCCGCCGCATCACCACTCCAGACTGGGGCAGCAGTAAAATCACCATCAGTGAAATTATCGGATACCTGAGCTGTTGTTAGGGACGTGATGAATAAAAAGAGTAAACTTAGCGCGCGCATTCCTTCTTGTATATATCTATGTAAATATAGGAAAAAGAGGCGACAAGAAATTAAGAAATCATTAAATTTTATTTGTCAATTGAAAAAAACAAATTAGCTTTGTCCCGTTCAAATGAAACAGACATTGAAAAATAAAAAACACGGTAAGAAACGTTTCCATACGGAAGGGTAAGCTGGTGTTTTTTATATAAACGTATAACCACAAACCTTTCCAAAACGGAAAGGTTTTTTTATGCCTCACCCCGCCCCTCTCCTTTGCAGAGGGGCGAGCACGAAATATATTTAGAATAAAATAATCATGAATCGCACACAAGCAATTGGCGTGAATTCTTAAAACAAAAAAAATGAAAGTAGCAGTCGTAGGAGCCACCGGCCTGGTAGGAACCAAAATGATCCAGGTGTTGGAAGAGCGTAATTTTCCGGTAACAGAACTGATTCCCGTAGCATCCGAAAGATCAGTGGGAAAGGAAGTTTCATATAAAGGAAAGAAGTTCAAGGTCGTAAGCATGCAGACAGCGATTGACATGAAACCGAACGTAGCTTTGTTCTCAGCAGGAGGCAGTACTTCCCTGGAATGGGCTCCAAAATTCGCTGCGGCAGGAATTACTGTGATCGATAATTCCTCAGCCTGGAGAATGGATGAAGGAAAAAAACTCGTAGTTCCGGAGATCAATGCAGAAGAATTGACAGCCGACGATAAGATCATTGCTAATCCGAATTGCTCTACCATTCAGATGGTGGTGGCTTTGAACCCGCTTCATAAAAAATACAACATCAAAAGGATCGTCGTTTCTACCTACCAATCCGTTACAGGAACAGGGGTGAAAGCCGTTGAACAGATGATGAACGAACGCAAGGGCGTAAAAGGAGAAATGGCCTATCATTATCCGATCGATCTGAATGTGATTCCGCAAATTGACGTTTTTACTGACAATGGCTACACCAAGGAAGAAATGAAAATGGTGAATGAGACCAAAAAGATCATGGACAAGAACATCCGTGTAACGGCGACCACGGTGCGTATTCCGGTGATGGGCGGACACAGTGAAAGCGTGAACGTTGAATTTACAAACGAGTTCGACCTGGAAGAGGTACGCAACATTTTACAACATGCTCCCGGAGTTGTTTTGGTGGACGATGTAAAGAATTTGAAATACCCGATGCCGATGGATGCTCACGATAAAGACGAAGTTTTTGTCGGCCGTTTAAGAAGGGATGAAACCCAGGAAAAAACGTTGAACATGTGGATCGTTTCGGATAATCTCCGCAAAGGTGCTGCCACCAATGCGATTCAGATCGCTGAATATTTGGCAGGGAAAGGGTTGATCTGATTTTTCGAACAGGCAAGCTGCGATAATGCGACCCCGGCGGGGGTCGTACGTCTTTCAATTGCTTCTGTGAGCCGTGCGTCTATTTCGTTGCTTTAATACGTCCGCCTTTGGAATAAAACTCACGCTCTTCCGGCGTTTCCCTTACTTCTATGGAAATAAAATTCAGCTGATACGCTTGGGAACTTTCAATTTCAAAATCCTGCATCTCTACTTTGTTGAGCAAAGGAATGGCAATAGGAAGCAGCGATACGTCCAGTTTAAACTTACTGATGTAAGGTCTGATCAGCCTCGTTTGAAAGGGATCCGTCGCAAAAGCTATTTTGGAAAATCCTTTTTCCTTTGCGAGTACATAACCGTAATACAAATTCTCGGTACTGTGTTCTGCTTTTGTCTCGATGAAAATATGTTCTTTGGGAACACCTAGTTTTTCAGCATAAAGCGCCATGATCTTCCCTTCTGTGTAAGGAGTATAAACTGCACTTCCGCTGTAGATGATGTTTTTTGTCATGCCGCTTCTGTACAAATACGCCGACCAATACACCCTCCACTTCATGATGGTGTTCCATTTCAGTCCATTGTACTGAACTCCCGGAACGATAATGGCATCGAGCGGTTCCGAAGCAGCTTGTTTTAACAAAGTGCCGGGCACTATGATCGTGTCGTGATAAAAGTTGAGGGACGTAAAAAGAAAACCGGCGATTGTAAGGAAAAGAAAAACTCGTTTTATTTTGGAGAGCGTCATTAAGCTTGCGGCATGTCTTCTGTAGATGCCGGAACAATTGGTTCTTCAACAGTTGGCTCTGCTGCAGATTTTTTTCCAAAGAAGCGCTTCTGATAAAGAATGATCATCGCTACGCCTACGCTTATAGAAAAGTCGGCAAAGTTGAAGACTGGACGGAAGAATTCAAATTCCTCCGTTCCCCAGATCGGGAACCAATCCGGGAAGTGGCCTTCCACCACCGGGAAGTAAAACATGTCGACTACCTTTCCGTGTAAGAAAGAGGTATATCCTCCTTCTTCGGGAAGAAAACGTGCTACTTCATAATTGCTATCGCTGAATAACATCCCGTAAAAAGCACTGTCGATGATGTTTCCGATGGCGCCTGCAAAGATTAATGCTATGCAGACTATATATAATTTGTCTTCTTGTTTTTTAGCCAGCGTCCACAAATAATATCCTATGCCCCCAACCGCAACAATCCTGAACACACTTAAGAACAGTTTCCCAAAGTCCCCTCCGAATTCCATTCCGTATGCCATTCCGTTGTTTTCGGTAAAATGAATGATTGCCCAATCACCGGCCAGGTGCACTTCTTCCCCTAAGAAAAAATGTGTTTTTACGTAAATCTTGATCAGCTGATCGATCACTAAAACAATGAATACGATGAGTAATGGCCTTTTCACAGAAATGCTTTATTTGGATTACAAAATTAGAAAAATACCTCGGATAATATTAAAAAAAAGGCTGTCCCTTAGAACAGCCTTTCTGAAAACAGAATAATGATATTAGGAGTTTTGCTCCAGTTTTGCTTCGATCGCTAATGTAGCGTGAGGAACGCTTCTCAGGCGTTCTTTAGAGATCAGTTTTCCTGTCGCTCTGCAGATCCCATAAGTCTTGTTCTCAATGCGGATCAATGCATTCTGAAGGTTCTGGATGAATTTCTCCTGACGGCTTGCCAGGTGAGCTGTTTCTTCTTTGGATAAAACGTCAGATCCATCTTCCAACAATTTGAAGGTTGGAGAGGTATCGTCTGTTCCGTGATCATCTTTGTGAGAAAGTGTGCTCTTCAACAATTCGTAATCTTTTTGTGCTTCGGTCAGTTTTTTCAGGATCAATTCCTTGAATTCCTTCAATTCATTGTCTGAATAACGTGTGCGTGTATCTGTATTGATATGTGGTTTCGGAGCAGGACCCATTGGTTTGCGGATAGACGGTGTTTTGTATTCTACCACCATTGGTGCTTCATCAGAACTGTAATCATCATCCGTCATAAATTCACGGCCTTTTTTCTTTGCTGCCGGCTCTGCTTTCTTAACTACAGGTGCTGGTTTTGCAACCGCAACTGGTTTCGCAGGAGCTGCTGCTTTCTTCACTTCCACTTTCTTAGGAGCTACTTTTGCAACCGGTTTAGCAAGAGGCTTTGCAACTTTCTTAGCAACAACCTTTTTAGGAGCTACCTTTTTTGCTACAACTTTCTTAGCAACTTTTTTAACAAGC
>JBKJQG010000156.1:0-9522 GCA_046594925.1 Bacteroidia bacterium | reverse complement strand
ACGACAGTGAGCGCAAGTTCTACAACGAAGTGGTGGACCATTTGATGGCCAAAGTAAAATTCGATCTTCCAACAGCATTCTTAAAAAGATGGATCGTGGCTGCAAATGATAAGCCTGTTACTTTTGAACAAGTAGATGCCGAATTCGATAATTATTCAAAAGGCCTGAAATGGCAACTGATCGAAAACAAGATCATCAAGGAAAATAATCTTCAGGTTACCAACGAAGAAGTGGTGGAACATACCAAAGAGATGATCCTTCAGCAATTTGCACAAATGGGTCAGGGGCCGATGGGAGATGAGGAATTGAACCAGACAGCACAGCGCGTACTTTCCAATCAGGAAGAAGCTAAGAAGCTTTATGAGAAGCTGTACGGGCAAAAAGTGATGGAATTGTTTAAGACTAAATTTTCATTGGAGAACAAAGAAGTGGCTTACGATGATTTCTTCAAATCTGCCAAATAGTCTTGAAAGGAATATAGGTTTGTTATTTGTTTAGTACATTAGCACAAACAAAATTTAATTCATAAACGTAATTTTAAACTTATGTCAGACAACAACGATTTTAGAAAATACGCTGTAAAGCACAGAGGAATCAGTGGAAACACATTTGATTCTTACACAAAACACAACATATCAAATGTAACTCCTTACATCATTGAAGAACGTCAATTGAACGTGACACAAATGGACGTATTCTCCCGTTTGATGATGGACCGCGTGATTTTCCTGGGAACAGGGATCGACGATCAGGTGGCTAATATCATTCAGGCTCAGCTTTTGTTTTTGCAGTCGCTGGATGCAAAGAAAGACATTCAGATCTATTTGAATAGTCCGGGCGGTTCTGTGTACGCGGGCCTTGGAATATACGACACTATGCAATACATCACACCGGATGTGGCTACGATCTGTACAGGTATGGCAGCTTCTATGGGTGCAGTATTGATGTGTGCGGGACAAAAAGGAAAACGTGCTGCATTGAAACATGCACGTGTGATGATCCACCAACCTTTGGGTGGAGCAGAAGGACAAGCGTCAGACATCGAGATCACTGCACGCGAGATTCAAAAATTGAAAAAAGAATTGTACGACATCATCGCTAATCACAGCGGACAGACTTATGAAAAAGTATGGGCTGACAGTGACCGCGACTACTGGATGACTGCTGAAGAGGCAAAAGCTTACGGAATGGTGGATGAAGTGTTGGTTAAGTCAAAATAATTTGAAAATGAAGAGTTGGGGCATTTGGAACCCGACTCTTCGTTTTTGTAATAAAAATCATTAACACCAGCAATTGTCTACTGTTTATTGAGCAATTGCCTACTGAAGAAAATGGCAAAAGAAGATAAAGAAATAAAATGTTCGTTCTGCGGACGCACTAAAAAGGATACGGATGTATTGATAGCCGGGATCACCGGGCACATCTGTAACCATTGCGTGATCCAGGCTCAGACCATTGTGAAGGATGAGATCGGTTCAAAGAATGCTACTACCTTCAACGCCTTACAGCTGTTAAAACCGGCGGAGATCAAAAAGCATTTAGATGAATACGTGATAGGTCAGGATGAGGCTAAAAAAGTAATGGCCGTTGCGGTTTATAATCATTACAAACGTTTGATTCTGAGCCAGAATAAAACAACTGCTAAGGACGAGATCGAAGTAGACAAGTCGAACATGATCATGGTCGGAGAGACCGGGACTGGTAAAACCCTTTTGGCACGTACAATTGCAAAAATATTAAATGTTCCTTTTTGTATAGCAGATGCAACGGTTTTGACCGAGGCCGGTTATGTAGGGGAAGATGTTGAAAGTATTTTATCCCGCTTATTGCAGGCCGCCGATTTTGATGTCGCTGCTGCTGAAAGAGGAATTGTTTTCATTGACGAGATCGATAAGATCGCTCGTAAAAGCGATAATCCTTCCATCACGCGTGACGTTTCCGGGGAAGGTGTTCAGCAAGGCTTGTTGAAGTTGTTGGAGGGTTCGGTAGTGGGCGTTCCGCCTCAGGGTGGAAGAAAGCACCCGGAACAGAAAATGATTCAGGTGAATACCAAGAACATCCTGTTTATCTGCGGAGGAGCCTTTGACGGCATTACCCGTAACATCGGAAGCCGCTTGAGCACACAAGCTATCGGATATTCAATGAACAAAGAAGTTGAAAGTGTCGACAAAGAGAATTTGCTACAATACGTTTCTCCTCAGGATTTGAAGAGCTTCGGATTGATTCCCGAATTAATCGGCCGCTTGCCGGTGCTGACTTACCTGAATCCCTTGGATGCTGAAACCTTACTGAGGATCCTCAGCGAACCTAAAAATGCATTGATCAAACAATACACGCACTTGTTCGAAATGGATGGCGTTAAAGTAAAGTTCGAAAAAGGCGTTCTGGATTTTATCGTCGAGAAAGCGATGGACTTCAAGCTCGGTGCAAGGGGGTTGCGTTCTATTTGTGAGGCTATCATGATGGACATTATGTTTGATACCCCTTCTGACGCAAGCATCAAAGAAGTGAACATCACTTTGCGTTATGCTAAAGACCGATTGAAAAAATCAACATTGAACAAATTGAAAGTTGCTTAAGAAAAAACTTTTCATAAAAAAAGCCTCGATGTATCGCATCGGGGCTTTTTCACTTTACTTAGGAACTCTCAGTGTATGAAGCATGCTTCATCTATATCCAAATATCTGCCGTCGACCTAAAAATCAAAATCAACCCTAAAAAAGTATGGTCTCTGTCTACCGCCAGGCAGGTATGTGTTAAACCTTGCGCGGGCGACATAAGGTTGACTACATCATCAATTCGTAAACTACTCCGTTAATGCTTACCGTTGCTGCATTGTCGCAAGTGCCGCTTCCAAAATCAAAAATGCGGGGCGATAAGTTGGCTGGCGTCAGGGTTAATTTCCCTTGCTTGATGTAAGCACAATTCAAGGCAACTATCAAAGGCTGATCGATAACAACTGTAAATGTATTTGCGTTTGTACCGGTGCCGCTGGCACTGCCCGTGATCGAGTATACATCGTCAAAAGGATCGGTGGTGGTGCTTTCGCCTGAGACCCACTCGCGAGTACGGCTTGAGTTCCATGAAATGGTCCCGTTGGAGGTCGTTATTGTCGCATTCTGAACACTGATCGTATAACTCAGGTTTCCGGATGCATTGTGTCCGTTGTTCGTGATGGTATGTGTTCCCGCTTGTACCAGATTGTTGTTGTGATAATATCCCACCGTTGAAATGGTAATGACTGTTAATGAATCCCGGTAACGACCAGTGAAAGAAGCTATGATCTTTCCTCTCCTCAGATTTCCGTCGGCACACATGCAGTTGCTTGCTCCATAATCAATCGTAAGGGTTTTCGGCCAGGAGCTTGTTCCTACAGAATCCACGGTGAAAGAAGCGCAGCCGGCACGGAGATAGGATGACGAATCGGTGTACTCTGCTATGGATTTGAAGATCCCTGCAAAAGCATTTTCGGCGGACGCATTGTCGCGGGAAGAGGTCGTGTCTTTGTCATTGTCCCTGTCGTTCTTTCTGCAGGCAGTGTATGAAAAACCCAGAGCGCTGAGCAAAGCGATACTTAGAATTCGTTTCGTCTTTTTCATTTTGGAGTTTTTTTGGTGCTCGTTTAGTATTCCAAATTTAGGTAATTTTCTCGAAAGTAAGAAACTCATATTCGTATTTGTTCTTCTCGTCGGATATGCCTTGGGCCTGTGAAGTAAGCTTCCACTGTGAGTTTAACAGCTCTGGAAAAAAAACGTCTCCGTCGAAATCGTGATGGATCTTTGTAAGGTAGATCTTGTCAATGATGTCAAAAGTTTGCCGGAAGATTTCGGCTCCCCCGATAATGAAAATTTCGCTGTCTCCAATGTTATTTGCCGTGAAAATTGCTTTGTCGATGGAGTCGACCACGATGGCGCCGGGAGCGGAATAGTCTTTGTCGCGCGTAATAACAATATTGGTTCTGTTGGGAAGCGGCCGGAATTTCTCCGGAATGGATTCATAATTTTTTCTTCCCGTGATGATGCAATGCCCTGTTGTTTTCTCTTTGAAGAATTTCATGTCGGCCGGCAAATGCCAAATTAATGCATTGTCTTTTCCGATAACATTGTTATTTCCGACTGCTACTATTGCTGAGATGTTCATTGGTTCATTAGTATGTGTTTCCCGAGCTGTGTGTTTCAATTAATTCAACCATCCAAAAACCCAAAGAACGGGCACAACCGACCAATGAACCAATGAACAGGTGAACCAATGAACTAAACAGCAACTGCTGCTTTAATGTGTGGATGCGGATCATATCCTTCCAAGGTGAAATCTTCAAACTTAAAACCGAAAATATCTTTCACTTCCGGATTGATCTTTAGTGTGGGAAGCTTTCGGAGGTCGCGGGATAATTGAAGGTTTGCCTGTTCGATGTGGTTGGAGTACAAATGTGCATCCCCTAAAGTATGGATGAATTCTCCGGGCTCCAGATCACAAACTTGAGCGACCATCATTGTAAGAATGGCGTAGGATGCAATGTTAAAAGGAACGCCTAAAAAGATGTCGGCACTTCTTTGATATAACTGACAGCTCAATTTCCCTTCTGCGACATAGAACTGAAAGAAAGCATGGCAAGGAGGAAGTTTCATCTTATCGATCTCTCCCACGTTCCATGCACTTACTATCATTCTTCTGCTGTCGGGTGTATTTTTGATCTGATTGATCACTTGTGTGATCTGATCAATATGGCGCCCGTCCGCTGCGGGCCAGCTGCGCCATTGCGATCCGTAAACGGGTCCCAGATTCCCGTTTTCATCTGCCCATTCATCCCAAATGCTCACCCCGTTATCTTTCAGATATTTAATGTTCGTGTCCCCTTTCAGGAACCACAATAGTTCGTGCAAGATGGATTTCATGTGCACTTTTTTGGTCGTCATCATTGGAAAGCCTTCTGCCAGGTCAAAACGCATTTGGTGCCCGAAAACACTTACGGTTCCCGTTCCTGTTCTGTCTGTTTTTGTGGCGCCCTTCTCCAAAACGTGGCGCATTAGGTCGTGGTACTGTTTCATCTTATTCTTTTTTTGTCGAGTAATTGAACCCGACAGTTAATAGTATTGTTCGGTTAGTAATGGTCGTATTCTTTCTTTCCTTGCTTGCGATATCTGATAAGCCATATCCATAACGGATATCGATCGTCATAAATTTGTTCTTTATGGGAAATTGAATTCCTGCTCCTGCGTTAACACCGAAATCATAACGGTCATAGTCGTTTTTATAATTTAACAATCCCTTTATTCCTAAGGGGGAGGTACTACTTCCGCCGATGGCAACTGCAGCACTGGGTCCTGCAACGACATTGAACTTAAATTTTTTACCAACTATCAGTTTTAAAAAAACAGGCAGTTCCAGATAATTCATTGTCACCCTGCCAAGGTTTGTGCGGAAATAAGAGTAGTACATGCCTTTTTGGATGAAAGAGGGTTCTAGCTGGACTGCGATCATTTCTGAAAAATGCACTTGCACGGGCACGCCGAGGTAGAGTCCGATTTTCTGGTAAGTACTAAATCCGGGGTCTGGACTAAAATATTGGTTCGCATCAGAAAGGCCGACTTTGACCCCTACATTTTTTTCACGTTGCGCAAAAGCAGTGAGTTGGAAAACTACAAAGAACAAAAAAAAGAATCCCGCTATTGTTTTCAAAAAAGAATAATATGTTTTATCGAAACCATACTTACGGTTTAGATCACATTACCTAGTAAAGATAGGTTGATTTTCAACTTTGGATAAATCGGGAAGAGAGATATTATTCACAAACTATTAACCACTAGTGGCTGACGTTTTCCAGTGCTTTTGGGTCGTGCTTGTGCTTGAACAGCAAGGCAAATGCGATGGCAATGGCCAAGGCGTAAATGGCAAAGGAAAGCCAGATGTTATGCCAGTCTTTTACCCCATCTGTAGTGAAAAACCGGTCGATGAGAAAACCGCTCACAACACTGCCAAAAAACGCTCCAAAACCATTGCTCATCATCATGAATAAACCTTGTGCGCTTGAACGGATACTGGCATCGGTGGTCGTTTCTATGAACAATGAGCCGGATATATTGAAAAAATCGAATGCCATTCCGTAAACGATGCAGGACATAATGATCATCCACAACCCTCCCGAGGGATCCCCGAATGCAAAAAATCCAAAACGCAGCACCCAAGCAACCATCGAAATCAACATCACTTGCTTGATGCCAAATCGTTTTAAGAAAAAAGGGATGGCCAGGATGAATAAGGTTTCGGAAATTTGTGAGATCGACATGATGATGGTGGAATATTTTACAACAAACGAATTTTGATATTCAGGAACATTTGCAAAATCGGAAAGGAAGGAGTCGCCATACATGTTTGTAAGTTGCAAAGCCGCTCCCAAAAGCATGGAGAATAAAAAGAACAAAGCAATTTTGTAAGTGCCGAAAAGTTTAAAAGCATCCAAGCCTAATTTTTGTGCAAGACTAGAGTTCTGGGAAATTAATTTCTGTGGCGGACACTTTGGCAAGAAGAAAGAATAAATTCCTAAAATAACCGCTGCAACAGCAGCAATGTAGAACATGTTTGCCGAGGCTTTGTTCCCGGAAAGATTGGTGATCCACATGGCTACGATAAATCCAATCGTTCCCCACACACGAATGGGTGGGAAGACTTTCACAACATCGTACTTGTTGTTTTTTAGAATGGTATAAGCGATGGAATTCGACAATGAAATGGTTGGCATGTAACAAAGCATCGCCCCGAAGATGACCCAGAAAAAAGCTGAAGGAGAATCAACCAATGGAATGCAACAAAGAATCAAACCGCCTAAAATGTGTAAAATGCCATATAGCTTTTCTGCATTCATCCACTTGTCAGCAATGATTCCGGTTAAGGCAGGCATTAAAATCGAGGAAAATCCAAGAGTAGAAAAAATAGCGCCAAATTCGGCTCCGCTCCATTGTTTTGTGGCAAACCAATAATTTCCAATAGTGATCAGCCAGGCACCCCAGGTGAAAAATTGGAGGAAACTCATGACTGTGAGGCGGATCTTTATATTCATGGAGTTCCGGGTTTAAGAAAGATGAATTAGGACTTTTTACGGTTGTTCAATTCATCACGGATGCGGGAAGCTTTTTCGTAATCTTCATCACTCAAGGCAAGGTCCAGCATCTGCTTTAATTCTTCTGTGGATTTTTTCAGATAATCCGTTTCTTCTATTTCCACAAGATCTTCTTTTTCTAAAGGATTCTCTGCTCCAACAATGGCATCATCGTCAAGCAGTATACCAGCCTGTGATAAAATGAATTCGTAGGTGTTGATTGGACAATTGAAGCGAACGGCCAAAGCGATCGCATCTGAAGTGCGTGCATCGATCTCGACTTCCTTGTCGCCGTTATTGGTGATCAATTTTGCGAAGAAGATGCCTTCTACCAGATTGTAGATGATCACTTCTTTCATGTGAATGTTGAATCCTTCCGCAAAGCTTTTGAAAAGATCGTGGGTCAGCGGACGGCTTGGCGTCATTTTCTCCAGCTCAATGGCGATCGCCTGTGCTTCAAAACCGCCAATGATGATCGGCAGTCTGCGTTTTCCTTTTGTCTCTCCCAAAACCAAAGCATAAGCGCCGGTCTGTGTTTGACTGTAAGATAAACCTACTATTTCTAATTTTACTTTCTTCACTTTTTTTTCTTTTATTCTCCTGAGAGAACACTAAATCTAAGTTACGGATAATATTCCTTATCCAAAACGGGAATTCGGTGAATTAGTTCTTATTTGCCTTGAAATTTTTTACGGCTGCAATCAATTTAGGAACGACTTCAAAAGCATCGCCCACAATTCCGTAATCTGCCGATTTGAAGAATGGAGAGTCTTTGTCGGAATTGATGACCACAATGGTCTTACTTCCGTTAACCCCAGCCAAATGCTGAATAGCACCGGAAATACCAATGGCGATGTATAAATTCGGACGAATGGCAACACCGGTCTGACCAACGTGTTCGTGGTGCGGGCGCCAGTGCATGTCGGCTACGGGACGCGAACAAGCGGTTGCAGCTCCCAGTTCTTTTGCCAGTTCTTCTATCATTCCCCAATTCTCAGGTCCTTTCATTCCACGTCCTGCAGAGACTACCAATTCAGCATCTGGCAAGTTCAACTCGGACGTATCCTTTTTTATTTCTTTTACTTTGATCGGAGAATTTATGGCGTCTAAGTTGACTGCGAAATCTGTTGCTTCAACAGCACTTCCGTTCAATTCAACAGGAAATGAATTTGGTAAAATGGAAATCACTTTTTTCGCGGATGTGATGGAATAAGTGGCTATAGCTTTTCCGGAGAATACGTTTTTCTTTACGGAAAAAGCATCACCTGAAACAGTTGGATTGTCCACTGCTCCTGCAACAATGCCGGCTTTTAATTTTGCCGCTAATCTTGGTGCGACTTCTTTGCCCGTGAAATCGTGAGCGAATATTATCACGGTTGAGCCTTCAGCTGTTGCAGCTTGTTCCACTGCAGCAGTGATGTACTGTCCGTTCAATCCCGACAATTTATCGTTCTTTAATTTCAATATTTTTTTCGCGCCTGCTTTTCCCAAGTCCGACAGGTCAGCATCTCCGATCACTACCGCAGTCGCAGTCGTGTTCAATTGTGCTGCCAATCTGCTTCCGTAATTCACGGCTTCCAGCGATGATTTTTTTACTTTGCCTTTTGCAATTTCTGCATAAATGAGTACTGACATGTTAGGATAATTTTAGATTTTTAGAATTCTATATTTTCAGAATTCGTTAGTTTACATTTTTTAAGTTGCTTCTTGATGTTGCGAGAGACTTTGCGACTACTTTCAAAATTTCTTCACTTTCCTTTTTTAAGACGGTCAATTCGGTTGATTTGTAATCCAAATCTTCTATTACTTCCAGCCAAAAAACGGTTTCGTCTGCCTCTTCATTCACAATTCCCAATTTTGCTATAAAATCAGCCTTAGACTTTCCTCTGCAAGCCGCTCTGTAATTTGCCGCAGTAGAAGTTGCAGATTTTATCAATTGATGCTTGATTACTTGCATCTCCTCATTATACTTTATCGTTTTTAAAAATTTAATAATGCTGACAGCCTGTTTTCTGGTTCTTAACTTAAAAGCATCGGCAAAAGCCGTATTAATTGTCTTTTCTTCCATTGGTCTTTTTGTTTTAAATGAATACTAAATCCCAATGTTTTACTCTTTACTCTTTTCCTTTTTTACAATTTTTTTAATTCTAAAATTAACTAAATCACCTTTTTAACTCTTTTATTCTTTTCCTTTTTTAATTCTAAAAATCTAGAATTCTAAAAATCTAAAATTATATCACCTTAGCCTCCGTGTGAAGCAACTCGATCAACTGCTCAGGAGCACCAGCATCAATATACTTACATTCCACTCTCCCCGCCGATAAACTATAGTTGCTTACACTTGTTAATTTATCCGCCGCTGCTGCAGGAACAACCGTCAACGGTTTTGTTCTGGCACTCATGATCCCTTTCATATTCGGGATGCG
>JBKJQG010000356.1:0-3618 GCA_046594925.1 Bacteroidia bacterium | reverse complement strand
AACCGCCACATTCACCGCCTCTGGCGCTAATACATATACTTGGACGAATGTCATATATACTCCACTAACCACTGGGCCAACCTTTACTGCTTCTTCCGCTGGCTCATTTCACCTTTTGGGAACTGATAACAATGGTTGTTATATGCAATATCCTCCCACCTTTAATCTTTATGTTGACCCTTCTGCTTTAACAATTACGGCGAATTCAAATTCTACTTGTATTGGCGGAACTGTTGATCTTTTTGGAAGTAATTTTTCGGCGTCTACCTCTTATTCCTGGAGCACAGGTCCAACAACCCGCACAACCAATGTTAGCCCAACAGTTACAACAACTTATTCTTTAACCGCGAATAATAGTGTGTGTGGTTCTTTATCTGCATCAATTACTATTACTTTGAGTCCGTTTAATTCTCCATCTGTTTCTATTGCATCAACCGCTACAACACTCTGCATTGGTAATTCTGCTACTTTGACTGCAAGCGGTGCGAACACTTATTCTTGGAGCACAGGCCAAGTGCCGGCCAGTATCCCCGCCTCAAGTAGCTTCACCGGGACATTATCTTATTGGGTTACCGGAACGGATGCCAATGGATGTAAATCAACATCTCCTACTTTTACGATTTCCAATTTTAGTAATCCAACTGTATCCATTAGCGGATCTAATGTCGTTTGTCCGGGAGGGTCAACTACTTTAACTGCGAATGGTGCCAACACTTATTCCTGGAGTACAAGTTCGACTTCAAATTCCATTATAGTTTCACCAAGCGCAACAACAGTATACTCAGTTACCGGGTTTAACACCGGTGGTTGTTCTGCTAAAGCAACCCGAACTGTCTCCATAGCCGGTTTAACCGCCTTCACTCTTTCCGCCAGTCAATATTCTATTTGTCCTGGAAATTCTTCTCAATTAACAGCAACTCCGCTTTTAGGCTCTACAACTTTTTCCTGGAGCACGGGGAGTGTTTATGATACAACGAACGTAGCGCCATTAATAAATACTACTTATACATGTAACGCAATGGGTGGTGGGTGTCCAAATACTGGAACAATCAGTATTTCCATTACACCTTTACCAGCAGTAACATTGGGCGTTTCATCAAACACTTTCTGTCCTTATTTAGGAACTACTTTGATTCTATCTCCTTCACCTCTAGGAGGAGTTTACACAACTTCATGGGTCACATCAAATAGTTTAACATTGAACTCACCCGGTACTTACACTATAGGGTATCAAATTAACAGTCCGTGTATAAATAAAACGATACAAGCCATTACCGTTTATCCGGCACAATGTGCTGTATTAAGCGCTGCGCCTGATACAATGTGTGTTGGCCAGTCTTCACTTTTAACCTATACGCCTTCAGGCGGAACGCTTAGTGGTCCTTTTATTAGTGGGAGTGTTTTCACTCCAACAGCAACCGGAACTTATTCTGTGAATTATAATTATGTAGATACGTATGGTTGTAACTACTCTGATTGCGAATCGTTGTTTGTAAATATCTGTACTGATGTAAAAGAATTTAGTTTAGAAAGCGTGAGTGTTCATCCTAATCCTTCTTCGGATGAATTCATAATTGAGAATCCTCAAAATTTAGATCTGAACATTACTTTATATGATCTAAGCGGAAAGATGATTCAAAAATATACTTCTGATAAAACAACGAAGCTTAACACCGAAAAATATTCAGACGGTATTTACTATCTGCACATCTCGTCTAAAGAGTTTTCGAAATTCGTTAAGCTGATCAAACTTTAATCTGTTTTCATTTTCTTTAACCCAATTCTCAGCCCGAGATTTGCTGTTATCAAAGGATTTTGTCCGTGATCCATGAACATTTGTGTACAGGTTATACTTGCTGCTGGATAGATCCAGCTAAAAAATCCTTTATGATAAATAGGTTTAAAATTATATCCCACTTCTAAATCGGCCCCGCTCCGGTGAAAAATTCCTTGCGCACTTCCCATTGCTGATTCCATAGGGTGATCCATATAGGTGATGTGTCCAACTTCATGATGATGCGCAAAGCCTCCTCCTACAAAAAATCCGCAATTAAAATTGTATCGGTAGTTAAAGGTAATAGGACCAAGAATTGCCATGCTCGAGAAATTGTAAACTTCCTTTGCTTTAATATCAATACTGCTGTGCTCATTTAAAAACACACCCAGTTCGCCATAAACTCCCGTTACATACGAGGTGTTTTGGGTGCCATTTGCCAGCCCGGCTTCTAAATAAATTTTGTGATTGTTGTTTTGCCCTTTAACAGTTTGCACAATTATCATTGCACATAACACTACACTTTTTTTGGTTTTCATATTTATATGATTTAAAAAGTAGTGGTGTTTTCATAAGGGATTTTGTGCTTCTTATCCAACTATACGCCGGTAGTTGATTAAAGGTTGGGTGGGGTTTGCAAAAAAGTATTAATTTCAAACTTTAAACCAAATCTTATGCCAGTTATCCTCCCCGTAAAAGGTGTTTCCCCTCAGTTCGGAAAAAATTGTTTTATCGCGCCCAACGCCACAATTGTTGGCGATGTAGTTATCGGTGATGATTGCAGCATTTGGTTCAACGCCGTTGTGCGTGGTGATGTGAACAGTATTCGCATCGGGAATAAAGTAAATATCCAAGATGGCGCTGTGTTGCATTGCACTTACGAAAAGACAAAAGTGTTTTTAGGAAATAATGTTTCGGTTGGTCATAACGCAATCGTTCATGGTTGTAAAGTACACGACAATGTATTAATAGGTATGGGCGCTATTATTATGGATAATTGCGAAATTGGAAGTAATACCATAATTGCTGCAGGCGCAGTTGTAACTGAAGGAACTGTTGTGCCAAGCGGATGTATCTTTGCGGGAGTTCCGGCAAAAAAAATCAAAGATATTTCTCAGGAATTAATTAACGGTGAGATCAATCGTATTGCGAATAATTATTTAATGTACAGTGGTTGGTTTAAATAATTATTAAAACCTGAAAATTACTGAAGCAACAATTCGTTCTTCGTCCCTTACCAAATCAGCAACAAAACCTGTTGGGTTTCCTATTGGCGGATTCCAACCATTTGGCGATGTAACACCACCGTGACCGGAAAAATATGGAAGGTTCATGTGACGCGTTACATATTCAATTCCCCATGTCATATATTCAGTTGGCATAATTTGTATTCCTGTAGAGAAATCCCAACCCTCCATTTGCTCGCCCGGATTTTGTGTAACGATGCCGTTACCTGTCGGCATTAATGCAAGGTATCTTCCGGGATTGTTTACATAACCACCACCGAATGTCCATGCCAGTTTTTCCTTTTTACCTAACCATGTTCTGTTATAAAACATAAAACTTGCGAAGTTCTGTGCCGGACCGCCCGAACCACCGAAAGCTGTAACTCCTCTTCCATCTTCAAATCCAAGATCCGCTGTTAATGCAAATGCGGCTTTAGGAATAAATCTTCCGGGTTTATTGCGGTAACGAAGCGTTATACTATTATCGCTATGCACCCGAATCCTTCCCGGAGTATTCGGTGTGTCCCAGCCAACATATTCATTGGTCACTAAAGACAACCACTCTTTAGGGCGGTACTGCAGTTGAAAACCAACCCCGGGCTGATTATTGAACATTGC
>JBKJQG010000248.1:0-3133 GCA_046594925.1 Bacteroidia bacterium | reverse complement strand
TTTTTATTCTTTCTTTTTTATTCTTTCTTTTTTATTCTTTCTTTTTTATTCTTTCTTTTTTATTCTTTCTTTTTTATTCTTTTATTGCCTATTGCCTATTGCCTATTGCCTATTGCCTATTGCCTATTGCCTATTACCTATTGCCTACCGCCCACCGCCCACCGCAAATTGCTACTCCCGCTCTAAAACTCCCATCTCCCATCTCCCCTCACTTACCAGTCTTTCTCAATTTCCACTTTCGTGCCCTGCATTTTGCCTTTCTTCATCTTGTCTTGCAGGTTTTTTTCGTCGTTTTGCAAGGCGTCCAGTAAGCGCTGAGCATCTTCTTTCGAGATCTTATTCTTCTGGTCTTCCGGTTTGTCTTTGTTCTTTTCTTTCTCTTCTTTTTCCTTTTTCTTTTCTTCTTTTTCTTTCTTCTCTTTGTCCTTGTCTTTCTCTTTGTTCTTGTCTTCCTTTTTCTCTTTGTCTTTTTTCTCCTGCTCTTTTTTCTGCTGTTCCTGTTGTTGTTTCAAGTACTGTTGCGCATAAGCCAAATTGTATCGTGTATCCGAATCGTTCGGATTATTTTTTAACGCATTTTTATATGCATCCACACTTTCCTGGTATTTTTTTGATTTCAGCAATGAATTTCCAAGGTTGTGGAATGCTTTTGCCAATGTGTCTTTCGAGGTTGCACGGTGTGTCAACAGTTGAAACTGGTTAGCAGCCTCTTCATATTTTCCTTGTTTATAGTAAGCATCTCCTAAGTTGAACGCCCCTTTGTAGGAATCCTTGTTCTTGCCAATTGCTTTTCCGTATTCTTTTTCTGCTGTGACGAAATCATTCTTCTTATAGGCTTCGTTTCCGTTTTTTAGGTGTTTTTTCTCCGATTGTGCGGAACTCAGCAGAGGCAAAGCAAGGCCAAGGACGAACAGTAATGTGTTCATCCGCAAGTTTGAAAATGTTTGTAAACTATTGCTTCTCATTTCCGAATAAGTTAAGCTTCTTATAAAGTTTGCTTTTGCGCTCTGTCAACAAGGTTTCAATCAAAAGGAGGATAAATGCGGCTGCAATGAACCATTGAAACCTGTCTTCGTAGTCACTATACATCTTGCTTTCAAATTGTTTCTTTTCTAATTTGTCGATAGCATCTAAAATGTTGTTCAATCCTGCGTCAGAATTCGTTGCGCGGACATAAATCCCGTTTCCTGCAGTAGAAAGTTCCTGAAGCATCTGTTCGTTCAATTTCGTCACAACGGTATTTCCGTCTTTATCTTTTTTGAATCCTTCCCGAACATTTCCTTTGTAAATAGGAATCGGTGCACCTTCCGCCGAACCCATTCCGATGGTGTGGATGGTGATTCCTTTTTCAACAGCTGCTTCTGCCGAATTGATGGCATTCTGGTCGTGGTTCTCTCCGTCTGTGATGATCACTATCGCTTTGTTCTTTCCTTCGTCTTTCCCGAAAGAAGTCATCGCCATGTCGATCGCTTTTCCAATGTCTGTTCCTTGTGTCGGGATCAGATCAGTGCTGATGCTTTCCAAAAATAATTTCGCTGCAGAATAGTCGGTTGTGATCGGCAGCTGAACGTAGGCTTCTCCTCCGAAAACAATGATGCCTATGCGGTCACCTTCCAGTTTGTCTATCAATTTCGACAAGGCCTGTTTTGACTTCTCTAAACGGTTCGGCTGCAGGTCTTCGGCTTTCATACTGTTAGATACATCCAAACAGATCATCAGGTCGGCACCCTTGCGCTTTACTTCTTCTAATTTACTTCCCACTTGAGGGTTGATCAAACCAATGATGATGAGAATGAAGGCTGACAAATAAAGAATCGTCTTCCAGATGCGTTTGCTTTTTGAAACATCCGGAAAAAGCTGCTGAATGATGTGAATTTCACCGAACGACCTCAGTGCTTTCTTTCTCCACCTGCTTACCAGCCACAGCACGATCAGAAACACAGGGATGAGTCCGAATGCATAAATGAAATATGTATTTTCTAACTGAAACACTTTATGGGATGCTTTTTAGCACGCTGTTTTTTAATAAAAATTCTATCAATAATAAAAGGGCTGCCGTTATTGCAAAAGGCAGAAAATGTTCCGACTTATTAGTAAAGTTCTTTTCTTCAAAAATGGTTTTCTCCAACCGGTCAATTTCCTTGTACACGTCTTTTAATTTATCATTATCCGTGGCGCGAAAATACTTTCCACCAGTCATGTCGGCGATCTCCGCCATGGTTTTCTCGTCGATAACGACATCCGCATATTCGTAAGCATAACTTCCATCCGGATAGATTCCTGCAAAGGACAAAGCCTTGCCCATGGTGCCCAATCCGATGGTATAAACGCGGATTCCGAATGCTTTAGCTATCTCTGCCGCTGTCAAAGGTGCCACCGAACCTTGGTTGTTCACTCCATCCGTCAACAAGATCACGACTTTGCTTTTAGATTTGCTGTCCTTTATTCTTGTTATCGAAGTCGCCAATCCGTTGCCTATCGCAGTTCCGTCTGCCAGCATTCCAAGTTTTATTCCTGAAAATAAATTCTTGATCACATCGTGATCGGAGGTGAGTGGACATTGGGTGAAACTTTCACCGCTGAAGATGACCAAGCCTATGCGGTCGTTAGGACGGCTGTCGATGAACTTCACGGCTAATTCTTCCGCAGCTTCTAACCGGTTCGGCTTGAAATCTTTGGCCAGCATACTTGATGAAATGTCTAAAGCAATGACGATGTCAATTCCTTCTGTCTTCACATCCTTATAGCTCGAACGAGATTGCGGCCGCATCAAAACGAGTATGAGCGCCGATAAAGCAGCTAATCGCAAAACGATCAGAAGATGGCGCAGATACTGTTTGTAAGAAGAGCGAATCTTTCCGAAATTTGTCAATGAAGAAATTTTCATCTCAGCATTCATATTCCGGTTCTTGAAGATGTACCAAACGAGTATCGCAGGGATCACGAGGAATAACCATCGTAATTCTTTATTAGCAAAAGTAATATCGTTAAAAAAGTCCAGCACGTTTTCTGTTTATCTTTTTGTTTTTTATTCTTCTTTTATTTTTCTTTTTTTCTTCTTTTTTTCTTCTTTTTTATTTGTCTATTGCCTATTCTTTTTTTATTGCCTATTGCCTATTGCCTATTGCCTATT
>JBKJQG010000242.1:0-9920 GCA_046594925.1 Bacteroidia bacterium | reverse complement strand
AAATTACTGATCTTATGACGATGAAAACTACTATTTTCAAATCATTGCTATTGCTTTTCGTAAGCCTTGCTTCACTTACCATTTCTGCTCAACCTACTACTTTTAGATTGTCATACGACATTGGAGCGTTTGACATTTCCGGAGGAATGGTTGAAACGCCTGCAGGTGAATTTGTGTTCGCAGGTTTAAACAACTCTTTTGGTCCTTACTATGGTGATGTGGTAAAAACCGATGCTGCCGGAACAGTCGTATGGGCAAAAACCTATACCGGTGGTTTTGCAACTAATTTTTCTGACATTAAAAATGTGAGTACCGGAGGATACATTGTAACCGGTTCTTCAACAAGTGGTGGCGGAGGGGCTCTTCTTGTGCGTCTTGATGCCCTGGGAGCAATCATTTGGGCGAAGCGCTATCAATTGCCAAACATTGGAGTCGGCAATGCATCCAACGAATTTGGTTCTTCTGTAATTGAAACATCCGACGGTGGGTTTTTAGTCGGTGGCGGAGTTGACTATTTTTGGGATGGCGCAAGTGCTAGCACTGTTGACACTACTAGTGCAATGGCTTTTAAAGTAAACTCTGCTGGAACACTAATTTGGAACCGCGTGTGGACCATTACGAATCCCACAAAAGTAGATGAGCATTATATCAATGATGTTGCTGAGTCTGCCGACGGTTATTTTTTTGTTGGGGAGTCCGCTGATGAAACGCAAGCCTATGATTCAGACGGTGATCTTCCAAGAAATGCACTTATCATAAAAACCGACAAAGCCGCCGGGGCATTAACCTATATAAGACGGTGGGGTGCCGGAAACGCCACATCTCAAGGGATAAACTCTGCGAAAACATTAACTACTGGCAATGTTTTGTTGGGCGGGTATGACGATATACACGGCTTCCTTGTCAGCATCAGTGGAACAGGTGCAGGAACTCCTTCGGTGATATTTAATCGACGGCTTAACGGAAGTATTTTTGGAAATATTTATTTACTGCAGGATATTATGGAGAATTCTGATGGTAATTATTCTACTATAGGAACGCAGCTAAATCCTTTTGCGTTTCCAATAGCATTAAATACAATGATTGTGAAGCTGAACAGCGGTTCTGGTGCTTTGATGTTCGGACGAACCTATGCTCCAATCGGACTCTCAGCAATTTTGCCCGAAGGCGGACTTTGTGCCGATCAAGGTTATCACATCGTCATGACCGACCAACAAGCAGGAGGATTTAATGCGAACATGATTCGAACCGATGCCACAGGACAGCTTGGAGCGGGCGCGGCCGGCTGTGCATCTACTAATTTATCGCCTGCATTGGGAACGGAATCGGTTACTTTCTCTACTCCTGCTACCGCCATTTATACTTCTTTAACTGAAAGTTCTTTTGTCCCGGTGGTGAACAATATTGTTCCTGTCTTGGTAACTCATTGCTTAAATGCACCCTGTGTTGCGCCTACACCATCCAATGCGGGACCAAATCAAACTGTTTGCGGTACAACTGCGACACTTGCTGGAAACGCACCTGCAACTGGTACCGGCACCTGGACACTTACTAGCGGAGCAGGAACCATCACTACACCCACTTCCCCTACTTCCGGAGTTACCGGATTAGGAGTTGGTTCCAATGTTTTTCAATGGACGATTTCGAATGCCCCTTGTCCATCCTCCTCTTCTACCGTTACCATCACCGGTGTTGCAGCGCCTACAACTTCCAATGCCGGTTCAAATCAAACCGTTTGCGGAACCACGGCCACACTTGCCGGAAATGCGCCCTCTGCCGGAACAGGAACTTGGACACTGGTTAGCGGTGCAGGAACCATCACCACACCTTCATCACCCACTTCCGGAATTACCGGATTGGGAGCCGGCCCCAATGTTTTTCAGTGGACGATCTCAAATGCACCTTGCACCGCATCCTCTTCAACAGTTACCATTACAGGGGTAACAGCTCCAACTACTGCATCTGCAGGGTCCAACCAATCTATTTGTGGAACATCCGCAACGTTGGCAGGAAACACACCGACATCTGGAACGGGAATCTGGACGCTGGTTAGCGGGGCTGGAACCATCACAACCCCTTCATCACCGACATCCGGCGTAACCGGATTGGGAGTAGGGTCGAATGTTTTTCAATGGACCATCTCCAATGCTCCTTGTACAGCATCCTCTTCAACCGTTACCATTACAGGTGTTACAGCCCCAACAACCGCAGCCGCTGGATCCAACCAAACCGTTTGCGGAACAACAGCTACACTTGCCGGAAATACACCTTCCTCTGGAACAGGAACCTGGACGCTGATTAGCGGAGCTGGAACCATCACCACACCTTCATCACCGACATCCGGAATAACGGGATTGGGAGCAGGGTCGAACGTCTTTCAGTGGACCATCTCAAACGCTCCTTGTACAGCATCCTCTTCAACCGTAACTATCACCGGAGTTACAACACCGACCACTTCGAATGCGGGGCCCAACCAAACCATTTGCGGAACAACAGCTACACTTGCCGGAAACAGTGCCACAGCAGGAACAGGCGTTTGGACATTGGTCAGCGGAACTGGAACCATCACTACACCTTCATCACCAACATCCGGAGTAACCGGATTGGGAGTAGGGTCGAATGTTTTTCAATGGACCATCTCCAATGCTCCTTGTACAGCATCCTCTTCAACCGTGACGATCACAGGGGTTTCGGCGCCAACAACAGCAAATGCGGGTACGAACCAAACCCTTTGCAGCACCTCAGCCACGCTTGCCGGAAACACTGTCACATCCGGAACAGGCACCTGGACATTGGTTAGCGGGGCAGGAACCATTACAACACCTTCCTCACCAACTTCCGGAGTAACCGGTTTAGGAGTAGGTCCGAACGTATTCCAATGGACCATCTCCAATGCTCCTTGCACGGCTTCGTCATCGACAGTGACCATCACAAACACAGGAGGCCCGACAACATCAGCTGCCGGCTCCAATCAAAGCGTTTGCGGAACCAGTGCAACACTTGCCGGAAACACTCCAACAGCCGGCACAGGAGCCTGGACATTGGTGAGTGGCGCAGGAACAATTACAACTCCATCATCGCCAACTTCCGGAGTAACAGGATTGGGAGTGGGACCAAACGTATTCATGTGGACAATCTCGAATCCTCCTTGTGCTGCTTCAACATCTACAGTGACGATCACAGGAGTGGCTCCTCCCACAGCCGCTGCTGCAGGAACCAATCAGACCATTTGCAGCACGGGCGCCACACTGGCAGGAAATACACCGACTTCAGGAACAGGATCCTGGACACTGGTAAGCGGTGCAGGAACCATAACAACGCCTTCATCCCCTACATCAACGGTAACAGGATTGGGAATCGGATCTAACGTATTCATGTGGACGATAGATAATCCTCCATGTACAGCATCAACAAGTACTGTTACCATTACAAATACAGGCGGTCCCTCTGTCGCTGTGACCTCCCAAATAGACGCCTTGTGTTTCGGAGGAGCATCAGGGACAGCATCTGCAAACGCGAGCAGCGGAAGTGGTCCTTATGATTATGTATGGACCAACTCAGCTTCGACCATTCAAACAACCCTGAACAGCTCCCTCCCGGATTCAGTTAGCGGATTGGCTGCAGGCACTTACACGGTAACGATAACAGATAACAGTGGTTGTACTACCTCCACCATTGTGACGATCTCACAGCCTGCAACCGCTGTTTCTGTATCATTGGCGTCTTCCACTCCGAGCGGTTGTGCTTCCAGCACAGGAACAGCAACAGTATCCGCTTCCGGCGGAACAGGTTCCGGATACACATACAGCTGGGCGCCAAGCGGTGGCTCAGCAGCTTCGGCAAGCGGCCTGGGTGCAGGAACATACACCGTCTCCGCGGCCGACGGAAATGGTTGTACTTCCACAACGTCTGTTGTAATTGGAACAGCCGGCGGACCAACAGCCAGCATCGCCTCACAAACTAATATCAATTGCAACGGCAATTCTACCGGTACAGCCACGGCGACCGGTACAGGCGGAACGGGAAGTTTATCTTATTCCTGGAGCGGAGGAGGAGGAAGTGCTGCAACAGCATCCGGACTGGCAGCGGGAACTTATACAGTGACCATCACCGACGGAGCGGGCTGTACAAGCACCTCTGCGGCAACAATCAGTCAACCAACAGCTGTTTCAGGTGCTGTTACTACAACAACTGCTACCTGCGGATTGTCGGACGGAACAGCTGCAGTCGCCGCATCGGGCGGAACAGGAAGTACTTATACTTATGTCTGGAGTCCAGGCGGCGCAACAACAAATGCCGTTACCGGATTGAGCGCGGGTCCTTACACAGTGACAATCACCGATTCTCTAGGTTGCACACAAACCGCGACAGGAACCGTTGGAACAGCCGGAAGCCCTCCTGTTGATGCAGGAGCCTCCGTATCTATCATTGCTGGAGCAAGCACCACCCTCAATGGAACAGCAGGAGCAGGAGCAACTTACAGCTGGACTCCTCCTGGAACTTTGAGCTGCAACACTTGTTCAAGCCCTGTCGCATCTCCCGCTTCAACTACTACTTATACTTTGACTATTACGCTCAACGGCTGTACTTCCACCGACACGGTGACTGTTTTTGTAGAAGAAGACTGCGGAGAATTATTCGTACCGAACGTATTTTCTCCGAACGGTGACGGAGCAAACGATTCTCTAAAAATTTATGGTGGCTGCATCAAGGACCTGGAGTTTGTGATCTTTAACCGCTGGGGTGAAAAGGTGTTTGAAACAACCGATCCTCTGGAAGCTTGGGACGGCTCTTTCCAAGGCAAACGCCTCGATGCTGCGATCTTTGTGTATTACCTCAATGCAACGATCAAAGGAACAGAAGTGAAGAAGCACGGCAATATTACCTTAGTAAAATAAGTCAAAATCATTTATGAACATGAAAAAATCAACAAACACCAGCAGCATCAAAATAACTGCGATCAGTTTTTTGTTCGGAGCACTTTTAAGTCTCTCCACATTCGCGCAGGACATTCACTTCTCTCAGTTTGATGAAACGCAGCTGCAACTAAATCCGGCTGATGCAGGAGTGAGGCACGATATAAGGGTTGTGACGAATTACAAGAACCAGTGGCAGAGTGTGGGATCACCCTATAAAACGTTTGCGCTTTCTGCTGATGCACGTCTAATGAAAGACAAAAAACATCACCTTGGTCTGGGAGTGGATCTCTTTTCTGATAAATCCGGAGACGCCAATCTGAAATCCAGTCAGTTCAACCTTTCGCTTTCTGGAATCATCACTGCCGGAGACAACAGTGTTATTTCTGCCGGACTGATGAGCGGTTTTGCGCAGCGAAGCATCACTGTTGACGATCTGGAATGGGGCAGCCAGTACGATGGCAACACCTACAATGGTGCCCTGCCAACCGGCGAAACAAGCGCTGCTCAAGCCTTCAGCTTTGTCGATCTGGGTGCCGGTATTCAGTACAGTTATGGAAACAGTGAAATGTATATTTCTGCGAACAATGCAAGAAAGGTGAACATCGGAGTTGCAATCTTTCACCCTCACAATCCAACATACACCTTTTATGGCGATAAGACACAAATCCTCCACACCAAATATGTGTTTAACGGAGATGCTGCCATTGGCGTAAAGAACACCAACCTGGTCTTGAAACCTTCTTACATTGTTTTCCTGCAAGGAGGCGTAAAAGAGATTACTCCGGGAATGACTTTCCAGTACATCCTTCAGGAAGGTTCAAAATATACTGGTCGTAAGAAACCTTGTGCTCTTTCTCTCGGCGGATATTATCGTGTTCAGGATGCGATCATCGCTGTGGCTAAGTTCGAATATTCAAACTATGCTATTGGTTTCAGTTATGACGTGAACTTGTCGAAATTAAAAACGGTAAGTAAAACACGTGGTGGTTTTGAGATCTCCCTGCGTTTCATCTCCCCTAGCGCTTTCGGAAAACGCACAGGCGGCAAATCAAAGTTTATTTAGTCTGGTTAAACTCAGCTTTAGCAAGGTGTTGCCTCTCCGGCAACACCTTTTTTAGTCCTAATTTTCGAAAAATCCGTTTTTTTCTTACCTTAACCGCCCGTTACAAAAACGGATAGATCATTTTGAAAGAAACTACTACTACAAGTGCTGCGGAAATTGACAATTTGATTGCAGAATCTTTTGAGTTCAACCGGACAAATCCACAAAAAGGAATAGAACTGGCCGATAAGGCCTTGCTGATGGCTGCCCCGAAATCCTTGCACAAAGCCCAAGCTACAGTATGCAAAGGTGCTTGTCAGGTTTGGCTGGGCGATTATGAAATAGCTTTAAAGAACCTGTTCGAACCCCTTCATGAATTTGCCGGCTTTAACGACAGCAAGTTTGAGGCGCACGCACTTTATCACATTTTCTGTGCCTTCTATTTCCTCGCCGATTATGACAACGCACTCAAATACGCGTCCGAAATGTTGGACCGTGCTGAAAAGAACGGAAATATCAACGCTCAAGCAAATGCGCTGAATGGGATCGGATCCGTATATTATACTTCCGGTGAAGACCAGAAAGCCGTGGATGCTTTGTCGAAAGGCTTGGCTGTGGCTGAACGGCTGGACGACAAACATTTGCTTGCCCGAATTTTAGACGGATTGGGGTCTGCTTACTTCAATCTGAAAGACATTGAACGGGCCATCGACTTCAAGGAGCGAAGCCTGGAAACTGCCCGCCCGATTGGTTTAAAGAACGTTGAGTCGTATGCACTCGACGGGTTAGCCCGCATCTATTTTGAAGCATCTGCTTATAAGATCTCTGAAAAATTATTTTTGGATTGTCTTTCCATCCGTGAAGCGATCAATTTTAAATCGGGGATCGCTGAAACAAATTTGCACCTTGGAAACCTGTTCTTAAAAACAGAAGTATATGACAAAGCGCTGAAACACTTAACAGCGGCACTGGCTGTTTCCCTGGAAACAAACACCAAGGAGGTCATCTACAAAACGCACGAAGCACTTTCCCGTTATTATGAAAAACAGGCCAATAACGAAAAGTTCATTGAACATTTTAAAAGTTACTACGAATACAAAGAAGAATATTTTAGCGAGAAGAACAAGCAGAAATTAAAAGGCGCGGAAATGCAGATCAGCATTTCACAGATGGAGAAAGAAAAAGAACTGCTGAGTTTAAAGAACAAACAGCTGGAAGAGCAGTCCAACAATCTCGTTGTATTGAGCGACCTTGGGAAAGAGATCATTTCTCAGTTATCTATTGAAAACATCAACAAAACAGCTTACGAGATCGTCAACAACATCATGGACGCCGCAGGATTTGGGATTGGTGTGGTTTCTGAAGACGGCAAAGAGATTATCTTTCCGGGGTATATTGAAAACGGTGAAGTGTTGGCCTCGTCGGGCTACGAACTTTCGGATCATGATCGTTTAGCTTCTGTTTGTTTTAACAAAGAGATGGAGATCATCATCAATGATTATGAATTAGACGCGCGCAAATACGTTCAAAAAGACCTTAGCGCTGTTGTCGGCGGTGATGTACAATCTATTATCTACTTACCGCTCAGGATTGCCGACAGAAAGATCGGAGTGCTTACTGTTCAGAGTTTTTATGTAAATGCTTACAGCGACTATCAGGTCAACCTCGTAAAAAATCTTGCGGTATACTGTGCCATCGCCATCGAAAATGCTACCTCTTATGAAAAGCTGGAAGAGCGTGTAAAAGAGAGAACCCAAGAGATCGAGCGTTCCCGCGAAAACACCCGCTTGTTGGGCGAAATGGGACAACAGATCATTTCCAGCATAAATTTCGAATCCATTTTCCAGAGCCTCCACTCCAATGTCAGCAAGCTGATGAACGCGGATTGCTTCGGAGTAAGGGTCTTTCATCCAGATAGGAATGAGATCGAGTACCGTTACGAAATGGAAAAAGGCGAGAAGGCTGAATCTCTTTTTGTCTCGATGGACAACATCGACAACTATTCCGTTTGGTGCGTGACCAACAGAAAAGAGATCTTCATCAACGACAACCTCAACGAATATCAGAAGTACACCAAAAAAATTGTGGTACCCACAGGTGACATGCCAAGCTCACTGATTTTTTGTCCGATGATGATCGGCGAAAGGATCATGGGCGTGATCACGGTGCAGAGTTTTGAAACATTTGCTTACGAGCCGCAGCACATCGACATCTTGAAAACCCTTGGTACCTACACGGCCATTGCCATGGAGAATGCCAACCTGGTTGAGAATTTAGAAGACAAAGTGAAAGAGCGTACAAGCGAAGTGGTGAAACAGAAAGAGATCATTGAAGAAACGAACAAGCACATCACTGACAGCATCAAGTATGCAAAGCGGATCCAGGAAGCTTTTCTGCCAAGTGAAAGTAGCATTTCCGAACATTTAAAAAATGCTTTCATTCTGTACAAACCGAAAGACATTGTGAGCGGAGATTTCTACTGGATAGAAAGAAAAGGAAACAAAATTTTATTCGCTGTTGTCGATTGTACAGGCCACGGTGTTCCAGGCGCATTCATGAGTATCATTGGATTCAACGGACTCAACCAAATCGTAAACGAATACAATTACACAAAACCGGGCGATATCTTAACTCACCTCAACAAGAGCATTAGCAACGCTTTAAAACAGCATGTTGAAGATTCCAAGATCCGCGACGGCATGGATGTGGCTATCTGTTCCATTGATCTCGAAAACAACAAACTGGAATTTGCCGGCGCTTTTAGTCCGCTTTTCATCTTGCGCAACAACGAAGTGTTGAAATTCAAAGGCGACAAACATCCGATCGGAAATTTTGTGGGCGCAGAAGAATACGAATTCACCAACAATGAAATCGACTTGTTACCCGAAGATAAGATCTACATTTTTTCAGACGGCTTCGTGGATCAGTTCGGCGGCCCGAATGGCAAGAAATTAAAATACAATTACTTCCGTCAGTTGCTGCTCGACAATCATAAAAAACCGATGCACGAGCAGAAAGAAAAGATCAACGAATTTTTTGAAGCATGGAGAACGGGGTTTGAGCAGATCGATGATGTTTGCATCATTGGTGTGGCGGTCTAAAAACAAACGTTGATGCCAATCCTGCCCCAGGCGTGGTTCTTCCCTTTTCGGTATTCTTTAGTTGTGTTGGCCAGTGAATATTCCAGGCTTAATCTTCTGTAAGCGATAATGAGTCCGAAGGAGCTCGTTCCGACCAACCTTTCCACATCTGAATCGGGCACAACAAAGGAACTGTTGTGATTGATCATTCCGCCTTGCATGCTTGCGTTGTAGGCAATCGCTTTTAACTTTCCTCGAAAGAATAGATAGGCCTGAAATTTTTGAGCACCTTTCCGCCGCGTGATCCCAAGGTTAGCAAAATAATGCTGCATGTAACCGGCCCGGACCATCATTCCTGCTGAAACATCATCATACAAAGTACCAACCCTCGCTTCGGTAAAACCGGTGAGCGTAAAACATCTTTTATCCACAAACCCTTTTTCAAGGAAGAGATCATAATTTACCACGTAGTCGTTCTCGATCTGATATTCCCAACCTATCGGCAAAATATTTTTCAGTTTTGTGTGGATGTAAATCTGCTCTTCTTCGCCCAAAAGATTCGGTCCCATGAAACCTAAATTGATCCTTGATGTTAAGCGAAGTTTTCGTTCAGGTGAAATGGATACCAGGGAATGAGTAAGATAAACAATACCCGCGTAAGGCCTTTCACCTGGCTCCGGCTCGCCGAAATGGCGGATGCTTGTCGGCGTGAAGCCTTGTCGTTCTGTTGAAATTCCATAATAATTGATAACGGTACTTCCTTCTTTTACTTTAAGGGGGATCAATGCGTGAGCTAAAAGCAGCTTCTTAAAAGCAGGAAAAATAAATTCAAGATAAACGCCCTGCGTGTAATAGCGATCGGTTGCGGTGAAAAAATCG
>JBKJQG010000213.1:0-8463 GCA_046594925.1 Bacteroidia bacterium | reverse complement strand
CGTGCATAGCATAGTCCAATCCCTCCATTATCAGCCATCGCAATACTTCCCATCCACCGTGTTTTTGTGTCGGGTGCATAAATACTTTGCTGGTAAATGCTCCAAACACCCGTGGATGCATCCTGACGAATCTCCGCCCACATGATGCTCCGCTGGCTAGTGCTGATTTTTACAGGCCAGTTAAGCACTGTCGTGCGGTATGTACTCCAGTTTCTCCATTGGGCTCGATATTGAATTATACCTCCGATACCGTCTAATTTTTGAGTGGTACCCGGTTGTGAAACATCATTCCATGAAGGATCATAAGAAGCATCAAAAGCCGATGTGTTCAGCGTCGCTGTCAGCGCAATTGTTCCTGTTGGAGTAGCGGGCACCCAATTTACGGTCATGGTGTATACCCGGATCGCATCAGCTACTCCTCCACCCCATGCATTATCAGTATAAGTAAAGATCGGGCAAGGTGTTCCGGCCGGTGCCAATCCTCCATTCCCGTCCGAATCACCAGGCATTGGACAGAAGAAACCACCTCCTGTAGGAGGAGTGAAATTGGTGTAAACGACTTTGGCTGTTGGACTGCCTGTTAACATAGCAGAACGCTGAAAGGCAAAAACTTTTTGTGTGCCCTGGTTAGAAGTCATGTAATATCCATCCTGCCAAATGGAAAATTTTAAATAATCCGGGAACTGTGGTGATGTAAATGTATAAGTATAATAGGATCCTGTTGGATCATTCGTTGTCGATATGGCAATATATATTTTGTTTCCTGAGGAGCCAAACTGGCTCACAAACCACCTGTCGGCATAGCGGTCATACATGATAATCGGATCGCCGTCGTTTGGAGTAGCGGGCGCCCACAAACTTCCAACAGATCCTGACAATACAGTTGCACCGGTTGATTTGTTGTAGATTCTATATGTTGTCGAATTGATCGCCTGCATGTAATACAAGGTCCCCGCGGCACCTGATGGATCCATTGGCCGGAATCCTGTTACAGTTTGTCCGGCAAAATTCATAATAGGAGCTTTATTTGTATTCTTCCCCATATCTGTCTGGATCAATAAAGGCTCATTCCCATATACTGGCCCATCCTTTTCTGCGCTAAACTTAAACTTTTGCGGTTTACGGTGGTCACGATCTTTTGATTCCCGTATGTTTTCCTTCCTTAATTCATTCAAGCGATCTTCTGTCATCGGATGCTCTTCAGCCAACTCGCGTAAAGGTTTTGAGATCGAAAAATGTTCACACACGATGACACCGGTTTCGGTGTTCATTTTTTCTTCTTTCTGTGCAGAAAGTAAAACACAGAATGAAATACCTGATAAAAATAAAAGCGTTTTTTTCATTGAAGACTAATTTAAGTTTAGAGAGTTATAAAAATACAAAATCAGATGCATAAAAGCAAACAATTACGCAACAAAAAACCTCCAAACTTAGGTTTCGGAGGCTTTCTTTTTTTAATATGAATTTTGAAAAGCTTTCTAAGGCTGAAATCGCGATTTATTTAAATTGGAAGAAGAAGAAACAAACAGCCGCTTTTGCTTTAGGAATACCATTTGCACTTCCTATGCTGCTTCCTGAACTGTTTCTGACAGTTCCATCGTTATCAATTTTTCCTATGCTGCTTCCTGAACTGTTTCTAACGGTTCCGTCAGAATCTACTTTACCGATGCTGCTGCCGGACCCGTTACGGATCGTTCCGTCTGAATCGATCTTCCCGATGCTACTTCCTGATCCGTTGCGGATGGTTCCGTCTGAATCAATTTTCCCACAGCTACTTCCTGATCCATTCCGGATGGTTCCGTCTGAATCAATTTTTCCGGTGCTGCTTCCGCTTGAACTTCTTAACTCCTGAGCTTGCAGGTTGGAGATGCCGATGAACATCAGACAAGTGATACCAAAACTTAATGCGATCTTTTTACTCATGGATAGATTCGTTTTTACGGAATTCGTGAATACTTCGTGTTTCATATTGTTTAGTTTTATGTTTATAAGTGGGTTCTAACAAATATAGGAAAAATCTTAAAAGATATTTAGGATCTTATAAACAACTCCGTTCATTTCGAAGGTATCATTCTTCTTTCCGCTTTTTATCTTCCCTCCTATCGGCGATGCAATGGAAATGGCAAAATAATCGGATTTTTTAAAAGTTAATTTTCCGATGGGAACCGAAACATAAAAGTTTCCTTTGTCGGTAACGACAAGGCTTCCGGATTGAACTGATTTTGAAACAAAAGATGGATCTGTTTTCTCAAGCAATTTTTTCAATTCCAATGCTTCATTCAGCTGATGGGCAGTTTTTTCTTGTTCCAACTGAGCCATGGCACGGCCGGTTTCGTGTTTGTCTCCTGCGCTGCTCTTGGTATCATCGTTGGCTGATTCTTTTGCAGAGTCAAAAGCAGACTGCGCATTGGAGATCCGTTTTTCGACGGCGGCAAGACAAAGTGAATATAATTCTTGTTTAAGGGTGAGTTCCATTATTCTGAAAAGCGCATCAGTTCCTGACTTACTTTCAGTCCGACCTTTTCGATGGATGCCTTGTTCACTGCGTATTTCACTTTATCTTCATCCATAATGAAGGAAATGTGGGCTCCTGAATAAAACAAGGCATCGTCATCACTTATGAGGATGGTCTTGTTCTTTTTTGAATCGTTCTTGATGGCTGCGAAGGCTGCCGTATTTGTGGAAGTTACGTAGACCAAATGATAATTCGTTACCTTGTTGTACTTCTCAATCTTCACTTTCTTCCCTCCTATTTTCTTGGTTCCTATCGTCTCACGGATCTTCTTCAATGCATAGTCATCCCCTGCAACTCCAATCACAAACTCAGTTCCGTTGTAGATGACCGGCCACTCAATGTAAGCGGCGAAGTTATATACGAATTGCGCCTTGCGTTCATACTCCTGATCCTTTGTCATGCTACTAGGCTTCTTAGAAGCGAAGATCTTTGTTTTGTCCTTTTCTTTTTTCTGATTGAAATCAGAGAGCTTTAAAACCAAGGAGTCTATGAGGGAGTCTTTCTTCAGCACCAGGACTTTTAAAGAATCGTAAGCTGCGCTTGTCTTTGCACATTCTCCATCTCTAGATGCAAGCATAGCCACAGCCTTCTCTCGTACTTTTTCAGATTCAGCAAATTTCTTCTTGCTCACACAGGACGAGATAATGGCCAAAAATAATATTAACAAAGCGCAATGGAGTATGCGGGTATTCATGCTGTTTATTTTACGGGTGCAAATATAAAGAAAACAGCATACGGGAGTTTATATTTTTAGACGAATAGGTTACAGAATATGAGGAAAAGGGATTACTTTTTCTTCCGGATCAAGCTATAATAGAACCCGAAGCCAAAGCTGAAATATTGGGTAGAAACAGCATTCTCGGTATCGAACTTGGCATATTCATTCAAAGCCAGGTCATAAGGGTCGAAATGGGCGTCGTAAACCGTATAGGAAATGGTCGCTCCGATGGCAAAATTCGACTCTATAAGGAAGAAAAGATTCATTTCAGGCTCCCAGAAACTGGTTGTAAAACTGTTGATCTTAGGAGGATTCTTAGGATCCTTGCTCATGATGCCGGAATATTCCGTCCAATTTTGACCGTACGACAAAGCCATAGAAAAAATAGCATTGTTCTTTTCCCCCACATAGGTATCGAATCCAAATTTTCCAGCCACAGCATTGAAGCGCATGCTGGCGTTGTAATCGGTAATCTTATTCTCTGTAATTTTCAGGAGCCCGTTCTTTCCGGAAACACCTAAGAAGAAGCCATTGAAGATATTGACATTTAAGCCACCCGTGACTTCGTAGATGCCAACAAAGCTTTTCTTGAACGACTTATTTCCCATTGGATGTGGCACTGTGACGGAAACGCGGGGACTCAATAAGTAATATTGTTTTTTAGCGGGAGCGGGATCACCTGGCGCAGTTGAAGGCGGCTGGGTCAGCGTTCCTTCTTGGGAGAAGGCCATTCCGGTAATGAGAAGCAAAAAAAGGAGTAGGTATGCTTTCAATCTTTGTTTGTATGGTCTGTTATTAAGACTCTTTAATTTTTATTTGGTTGCTTTTGCAAGAAAATAAAATGGGTTTGTTCAAAAATAGCGAAAGAAATGGATAAATGAAATGAAAAATTCCCTCCTGATTAGAGAGGGAATTTTTCATTTAAAAGTAAATCTTATTTTTTAGGGATTGTTTTTGATTCCATCAGCTTGTTCATGGCCATCATTTCACGCATGGTCCGATCCATCCCCTCACTGGATCCATCGAGAAAGATCACATTTCCTTTTCCATATTCTGCAAAATTTTTGATGGCTTCCGTCCACATACTAAAAAGAATAACAGACGTATCCAGGTTTGCCTGCTCCATTTCTTTTGCAGCTTGACTCATTCCTTTAGCAACCTCTTCACGGAACAAAGCCACACCTTGTCCGCGCAACTGAGCAGCTAAACGTTCAGCTTCTGCGGCAATCTTAGTGGCATTACCATCCGCTTCAGCAGCTTTTGTTTTCGTGATTAATAAAGCTTGTCCTTCATTTTCAGCAGCTGCTTTTAAGTTGCTGGATGCAACTACCTGAGCCATGGATTTGATGATCGCTTCATCAAAAGTGATGTCATTCAATTGGAGATCTATCAGATGATAACCCCATTCTTCAAGGCTTTGGTCGATTTGCCCCTTTACATCTTCCACAATTTCCTTTCTTAAAGAAAGTACTTCGGATTGTTTTTTAGTAGCCACAAACCCGCGGATGGAACCTTCAATGGTCCGCACCAACGCTTGCATAAAGTTACGGTCGTCAATGAATTTGAAAGCTACGTTTTTGATGCTTTCTTCATTCGTATTGATAACCGAATAAAGCAACATTGCTTTAAAGTATACGTTGGCCTGATCGATCGTGATGGCCTGAAATTCCAATTCGACGGAGCGATTCTGAATCGAGACACGTTTGTAGATAATCTCTATAAAAGGAATTTTCATGTTCAGTCCCGGGTTCAGGATCCTGCGGTATTTACCGAAAACGGTCACTACTGCTATGGTCCCTTGGGATACTGTTACAAACGACAGGAAAAGAAAGAGGACGACTATTACAATTAATATAATTTGAAATACACCCATTTGATTAAGAATTTATTGGTTTGTTCACAAATGTATCATAAAATGACAGCCTAACATAAATTGTTGAAATTTTAATAAATTTTCTCTAAAAGCCTTTTGGATGCTACATTTTTTGTATATTTGCATCGCTTTTTTAAAGGAAAACGGTTGTGTCCCTGCCGGCAGGCAGGGCTCAACAGGTAAGACAGATAATTGAGGGGATGAAGTACTATGTTTGTGTTTTGAAGAGTTTAAAGGACGATAGACTTTATAAGGGAATGACAGGTGATGTTGAGAGAAGATTGAATCAACACAATGCCCGAAGCACAAAAAGTACAAAGGTTTTCGTCCTTGGATTTTAGTTTACAAAGAAGAACTGAATACTTTGACTGAGGCGATTGACAGAGAAAAGTTTTTGAAGAGTGGGGTTGAGAGAATATTTAATGAAATGGTTGTGTAGCTCAACTGAATAGAGCGTCTGACTACGGATCAGAAGGCTAGGGGTTTGAATCCCTTCACGACCACTAAATACAGCAGTTCAGAAATGGGCTGCTGTTTTTTTATGCCCTAATTCTGATAAAAACCTACATATAACCTGCACAAAATGTTCTCAGGGTTTAGCTACAGGGTACCTTTACTGCGAGCCTAAAACGCAATAAAGGTACCCTGTAGCTTATTGAAAGTCAATAAATGTTAATACAATTTAATCTTTATTATATATTTGAAATACAACAAGTTAACCATATCACGAAGTATTAGCATCGCATCTATTCGTATCATAGAGTATCAATTTATTTGTCTTTACAGTATTTTAATCGTATCTTTGCGTATCATATAGTATCAAACTAAGAAAATGGCAAAAATACACACTCTTGAGCTGGACTTAGATTTCAATCTAATAAATCAGCTTAGTTTAATTGATCGCTTTAGCGGTGAATGGTCAAACATTGAAAGAAGAGAGGGGCAGCAAACTCTAAAGCAACTTAGGTCAATTGCAACGGTTCAAAGCGTTGGAGCTTCAACCCGTATTGAAGGATCAAAAATGACTAATGATGAAGTTCGCGCTCTCATATTTGAAAATTTTAAAATAGATAAGCTTGAAGAAAGAGACCAACAAGAAGTAGTTGGCTATTTTCATACTCTGGATGTGATCTCAGACTCATATCAAGACATACGAATATCTGAAGGCGATATAAAAAATCTTCATACTCTTTTAATGAAGTTTAGCGAAAAGGATCAGTGGCATAAAGGTCGTTATAAGCAACAGCCTAATTCAGTGGATGCAAATTATCCTGATGGAAGTACTGTTACTATCTTTAATACTGCTGCCCCTGGACTTGAAACCGAAGAGGCTATGAGATTGCTTTTAGAATGGTATAACAATGATAATTCAACTCCACCCATAATAAAATCTGCAATATTTGTCTATGAGTTTTTAAGCATCCACCCGTTTCAAGATGGTAATGGACGACTAAGCCGTTTGCTTGGAACTTTATTGTTACTAAAACACAACTATCCCTGGATTCAATACGTCAGCTTTGAACATGAAATAGAAAATCGCAAATCTGAATACTATAAGGTATTAATGGAATGTCAACAACACAGACCTGGAGAAAATGTTAATCTCTGGACATTATTTTTTCTCAGTTGTTTAAGTAATATTCAAGAAAAACTTATGCAAAAACTTGAAGTACAGAAGCCGGAAAATCAAATGTCTCCTCGCGAAAAAATGATTTTTACATACGTTGATAATCACCCAGGGGCTAAATCAGGTGAAATAGCTACCAAACTTAACATACCATTGCCAACGGTAAAAAGATTATTAGCCGAAATGACCGCTGGGAAATTCTTAGCGAAATACGGTTCAGGTAAAGGCACTAATTACACCACTGAAAAATTGACTCAAATAAAAAGCAATGTTGTAATGACCTTTACGGAGAAAACTCTTTCACACGAGTTTCAACTTAAAAACAAACATTCGTTTATCGAAATAAAAAAAGTTATTCTCACACCAAAATTTGAATGGACTAAGCCTGATGATTGGAGTAGAGAATTAATAACACAACATCCGGTAATGACAATAACATGCTATAATAACAAAGGAGAAATAAGAAAACAACCTTATTCCGTTTCAAATTTTAATAACCCTTATTATTATGAGCCTGTATTTACACTAAATTCTCCCATACATATCCCTTCGAATTTATGGGAAGGAATGCCTTATGATAATGAATATCCGATTAAGGCTACAATTGACATGGAATACCGAGGCGAAGAACTTCGGTTTGACATTATGTTGGTTTATGATGCCGCCATTGAATAGTAAGTTATGCATTTGATAAATATTGTTTTAAATTAGCCAAAACTTGAAGTTCTTCAATAATGGTGTTTGAAATTTGGTCGGTGAAGACCACAAGGAACACTCGGCATGAGCTGGGTGTTTTCTTTTTTATAAGAAGAAGGAATAAAAAAATCCCTCCGAAACCGGAGGGATTTTTTATTCCTTCTCCCTCTCCTTTGAAGAGGGCTGGGTGAGGTCTTAGAACTGCTTTCTAGGGCGTTTCTCTCTAGAAAAATTACTTTTTCTATCTCCTCCTCCACTCGATTCGCTCTTAGAATAACTCTTTTCGCTGGATTCGCTTTTAGAATAACTCTTCTCACGGTCGCTGTATGATTTGCGTTCTCCGCCATTGTCGTTATTGCTTTTGGCATATCCGCCACGGCTGCCACGGTCGCGGTCGCCATAAGATTTACCGGAACCACCTTTGTAGCCTCCTCTGTCGGAACGGTTTCCACCGCCATATCCACCTTTACGTTCTCCGCCTCCGAATGATCTGCGTTTTTCTCCGCCGCCTTCATAACCGCGTGATGATCTTCCTTCTGATGATCTTCCTTCGCTGGCTCCTCTGGATTCGATGCGGACGTTACGGTTGTTGTAACGTGCATTCTTGAATGTTCCCTGAATGATCTCAGCAGCTTCTGTTTTCACTTCAATGAAAGAGAAACTGGATTTGATCTCAGCAGTCACAATCGATGCAAGGTCAACACCCGATACTTCGCAGATGTATTTTTTCATCTCGGCGCTGTCCAGATTATCCAATTCACCTAAGTTGATGAACAATTTGGTCAAGCCCGGGGTAGAACGTTGTTCTCGCTCTCTTCCACCTGCATTCAGATCTGGAGCGTTCTTATAATAATCCAGGAAACGGTTGAACTCCGTAGAGACAAAACGTTTAATGATATCTTCCCTGGTCAGGTCTTTCAATTCTTCATAGATGTTAGGCAGATATTCTTCGATTGCTGCTTAACATCTATGAAGAATTGAAAGACCTGACCAGGGAAGATATCATTAAACGTTTTGTCTCTACGGAGTTCAAC
>JBKJQG010000212.1:0-5283 GCA_046594925.1 Bacteroidia bacterium | reverse complement strand
ATACAAGAGAGCATTGGGACACTTCAATACCAAAGAGGAGAAAGGAAGGAAGATGCTGAACGAATTGTACAATGTGGACTTTGTCCCGACAGGAAGTGAACTCGTAGCCTTGTTGATGGAAGCGGAAGAAATAAAAAAGCACAAACCTAAATTCAATCGTCAGCGAAAAGCTGATTCCTATACCCACAGCATAGATTGGTTTCGAGATCATCAGGACATCATTAATTTTAGGTTGGTAGAGTATGGCGAAGCAAAAGCACCTTTGATGTCCTTTACTACTTATTTTTCAGCAAGGGAAAAGTTGGAAGCCCTCATGGATGAGAACACTTTGTGTCTGCGTTACTGCGGCCTCACTGAAGAAAATTCAAAATGCTTCGACCACCAGATCAAAAAGTGTAACGGTATTTGTGCGGGGGAAGAGGACGCGGTGCCTTATAACGTGCGCGCTGATTCAGTGCTGGAGACTTACGTTTTCAAACACAAAGATTTTGTAATCGTAGACAAGGGAAGAGTGCCAGGAGAAAAGTCCGTGACTTTGATTGAGAATAATAACGTTTGCGGTTACGGTTATTTTGATAAAACAGCGGAGATCAATTCACCGGAGGATTTTGTGACTTTTGTAAAACGTTCAAGTTATTATCCCGATGCGAATGATCTTGTGAGGGGGTATATCCGGCAGAATCCCAAGGTGAAGCAGTACAAGCTTGGTAAGGATAAAGCATAAAATGAATTTTGCAAATCGTTTGGAATTAAACGACGGTTAAGTGAGAAACCGGTTTATTTTTTTGTTTTTTTACTGGTATATTCTTTCAACTCTAATTTCTCTCCGTCAAAAACAGCATAAGTATTAAAGTTGATCCACTCGCCCAGATTGATGTATCGGCTTTTATCCGATAGTTTGATGTTCAGCGGAAGATGACGGTGGCCGAAAATAAAATAATCGTAATGTTCTTTCTCGAGGATCTCCTTGCAAAAAATAACCAGCCATTCTTTTTCCTCACCCTTGAATTCTTCGTCCTTGGGGGCATTGGAAGCGCGGCTAGTTTTCGACCAGTAATGAGCCATCCCGATTCCGAAGTTCGGATGAAGGCGTGCAAAAAGCCATTGGCAGGCTTTGCTGGAAAATATCTTCTTGATGAATTTATAGCCGCTATCGCCGGGGCCTAATCCGTCGCCATGTGCAAGGAAAAATTTCTTTCCGTAATATTCACGAGTGATGGGACCATTGTGAACCGTTACGCCTAACTCCTGCTGCAAGTAATCAAACATCCACATGTCGTGGTTGCCGGTGAACAAAGTCACAGGTGTTCCGGAATCAACGATCTCAGCGATTTTCCCCATCAATCTCACAAATCCTTTCGGCACGGCATGTTTGTATTCAAACCAGAAATCGAAGAGATCACCCATGAGGTAGATCTCTTGCGCATCGTCTTTGATCTCGTCCAGCCACTGTACCACGAGTTTTTCCCTCACAATGCTTCTTGCGTAGTTGGGCACTCCCAGATGGAAGTCGGATGCAAAGTATATTTTCTTGTTTGTAGACATGAACATTTTTATTTTTTAAACAGATCTCATCACCTCATCTCCGCCGCGGCGGACCATCACCTCATCAACTGTCAACTAATTAAGGGAAAAATCACGAATCAAACTGAAAGGGTTGATCAAATTAAGATTCAAAGTAAATCTCACGGTTTCCAGGTATGTGATGCCGTTCGCTCTTTGAAAATCCTGAATGTTCTTCGAAAAAATTATCGGGAAATAAATTTCAAAAAAATCTTTTCTGAAAGAAAGGCAAACTCCCGCATCGTAAAGCACATCTTCGCTAAGCAATGATTGTTTGTCCGCTGTTCCGATGTCGGCGTACAAATTGATCGGAAGTTTCATGTTACCTAAAGAAGTTTTTAAGTTCAGCGCTGCCAGCCAAGTGTTGGATTGTCCGAGTGGTGAATAGATTTTCATCCCGCCGTCGGTATCAGTGAACTGGGCTGCAAGTACACTTCCTCCGCCGATTGGTTCGCTTCTTCCTAAGAACACATGATCGAATAAATAATCCTGGGAGCCGGTTTGTCCGCTCATCCTGAAACGGTAAGGCCCTGCTTCAGCAGCTTCTGTTCCAATGAAAGTTCCGGCGAAGAACCGGGCATCAAAACTTTTGTTCTTTTTTTTGTAGTTGTAAGAGTAGTGAGCGGTGAAAGCGGCTTTCATCATCAGCTCACCTTGCTGAAAATTAAAATTCAGATCGTAAGGTGTGATCGCATCGCTCTTCGAGAAAACAAAATTCAGGTCGTTGAAGTTGCTGAATGTGGTATCGCTGGAATAAATCGTTGGACGTACCGCAAAATTTCCTTCTGGTGTTTCTTTCAATATGCTGATGTTCCGGTAGCGGATGGTGAAGTTGTATGGACTTGCAGGTTCCGATTTTTTCAGTTTGATCAAGAGTTCAGGAGCAATCTTGTTGAAGTTGAATCCCATCGGTTCACCGCGCCCGTCGTCGGAAACACTGAAGTAAGCGTAACGGGTGCCTGTAATGCCCAGGCTCACTTTCTGCAAGCCGTTTTTAGGAAACATGTTATAGGCCATGTGTCCGTATCCGCAAAAATCTTTGTTGGTATAACTGTACATCGGCATCAATTCGTATTCGAATTTTTTCTGCGGGAAGATGTTGTTGTAAAAAGCAAGTCCCACCATCCACCGGTTATAGTTGTTCCAGCCAATCACCGGTGTCCAGAACAATTGTGTTTTGTCCGGGTTGTCGAGACTTCCGAGAAACTGCAAACGAATGGGTTCTATTTTTTTGAATGCCCCTTTCGTACGGATTTTATTGTTGTTCCGGTTCATCTCGGGCATGTCTTCCCGCATGTCGATCTTGAAATAATCAATGTTGGAAGGAGGGAAGCTCACTGCTTGTCTGCCCGAAAAACCGTCATAGACGACCTCTCCGAGAAGTTTGCCGTCTTTAATTCCCTGAATGAAAACGGGGCCATTGATCTCACCTTTGTTCTTGATGCCGATATCCCAGGAGCCATCGGGGTTCTTGTGAACGAAAGTGATCTTGTAGTCTAATTTTTTTGTCGAGTTGATGAGTCCGTCAAAAAGCCAGGACAAGTTCTTGCCTGTTGTTTTTTCAACCGATTTTCTGAAGTCTTCCGGCAAAGGATGTTTGAAATGCCATTCATCAAAATAGGCCTGCATCACGCGGTCCATTTCTGCTTCGCCCAGGTATGCCATGAGGTAATCCATCACCAGAGCAGTCTTGGAATACATAATGCCTCCGTAATTGATGGGAGTGAAATCATAAGAAGGAGTTTCCAGCGCCTGGTCCTCATTCTTGGCTGCGGAAAAAAGATAGGCCAATTCGTATTGTGATTTGTGTTTGTAGCGGGAAAGATCAAAAGCTCTTCCGACCGGACCGTCTGCAATGTTGCCGATGAGTTTCTGTTCGGGGTACTTTGTCTCCACGTACCGGTGTTCATTAAATGAGTTGAATCCCTCATCCATCCATCCGTGTTCTCTTTCGTTGGAGCCCAACATTCCGTAGAACCAGTTGTGTCCGACTTCGTGAGTGATTACCACATCCAGCTGAAAAGCATTTCCGCTGCCACCGATCACGGTAATGTTCGGGTATTCCATTCCGCCGCCAGCGCTTATCGTTCCGTCAACTGCGGTGCAATGGTTGTATGGGTAATCTCCATTCCAAAGAGAATAATAATAGATCGCGTCGTTCACATATTGGATGCTGTTTTTCCATAAATGTGCTTCTGCGTTCGTGAACATCACCCAGGTGGTGACTTTGTTCTTGTTGTGCGGAGTGATTACTTCGCCTTTTAATACATGATAGCGTTTGTCGCAGAACCAGGCAAAGTCGTGCACGTTTTTTTGTTTGAAACGCAATGTTTTTGTTTCAGCATCGGAAGACGGAAAGCTTAGGTCTTCTTTATCGAAAACGGTTTTTGCTTCGGTTGTTTTTACATTCTGTTCCAGCCATTCTGTTTCTTTTTCTCCGTCCACCATGTCGCCGGTTGCACCCAATACGTAATTTTTGGGAAGTGTGATGCTCACGTCAAAGCTTCCGAACTCTGAGTAGAATTCTCCTTGATTCAAATAAGGCATCTGATTCCAGCCGGTCCGGTCAAACACCGCAGGCTTCGGATACCATTGCGTAATCTGGTACGATTGTCCGATGTGTCCCATCCTGGAAATTTCGCCGGAAGGAATTTTTACATGGAAAGGAGTGGAGATGATTATTTTATCTCCGGGCTTCAAGGGTTCATTCAGAGTGATTTTGCAGATGTCGATACTGTCTTTTAAGTAATCCCATTTTACTGCGACATCGTTCACTTTGAAATCCAGCTGATCGATGTATCCTTTGTCCGCCTCCTGAGCATAATACAATTTGGTGGTTCCGTCGCGGAGCAATTGTTTTGCAAGAGCGGTGTTGTTGTCCTTGTATGCATTCGGCCACAGATGCATGTAGATGTATGTCAGCGTTGTAGGCGAGTGGTTGATGTATTCTATTTTTTCATCAGCCGTGAATTCGTGTTTTACATCGTCCAGTTTTACTTTGATGGTGTAATTCACTTCCTGCTGGAAATAGGCTTGCGCATCCAATAAACTTGGAAGGAAGAGGATCGCAAGGATGAAAAGGTTTCGTTTCATTTAATTTGTTCTGTTTACTTATACTTCGACTAAACAACGTGTGACCTTTGTAGATAGTCTTCTAATGTATTGGACAACTTCCGTTTGAGCCTAGTCGACGATAGTTGTAATTTTTTTATTTAAAGATCTCTTCCAGTTTTTCTAAAAGCGCTTCTCCGCGTAAATTTTTGGCAAGAATTTTTCCTTCTTTGTCGATCAACACATTGGTTGGGATGGCGTTGAAATTGTATAATGCCACTACAGGTGATTGCCAGAATTTGAAATCACAAACGTGGTTGCTCCAGGTGAGTCCGTCAGCACGGATGGCTGTTTTCCATTTCTCCATGTCCTTGTCTAATGAAACACTATAGATGTCGAATCCTTTTGATTTGTATTTATTGTAAGCCGCTACAACGTTCGGGTTCTCTGCGCGGCAGGGTCCGCACCAGGAAGCCCAGAAATCGATCAGCACTACTTTCCCTTTCAGGGAAGAAAGCGCTAATGGTTTTTCATCCCGTGTGTTCATGTTAATCTCCGGAGCCAGTGTTCCAATGGCTAATTTTCTGCTGCTGGCAACTCCATCGTGAAATGCTTTGATGTATGGGGAGTTCGGATATTTTGCGAACAAGCCGTCATCCAGTTTGAAAT
>JBKJQG010000122.1:0-5406 GCA_046594925.1 Bacteroidia bacterium | reverse complement strand
TCAATGCCATGCTGGACAAAACCATCAACAAGATGGAAACAGCTTCCGTAGAATTTATTGATCTGTTACAAGAACCAACCAAGTAAGATGAAATTAAAGCGCAGACATAAAGAAGCAGCAGAAGTAAGTACTGAGTCATTGAATGACATCATGTTCTTCCTTTTGTTATTTTTCCTCATTATTTCCACCTTGGCGAATCCCAGCGTGCTGAAACTGACATTGCCAAGCTCCAAGACAAAAGAACAGGTGGTGAAGCAGCAGATTACCATTGAATCGAATGCCGACCACCAGTTCATTATAAACAAGCTCGCCATTTCTTTTACACAACTGGAAGATGCATTGAAACTGGAAATAGACAGGATCAAAGGATTAGGCCTGGAACCGACAGTTGTTTTAAAGCTTGATAATACTCTGACCATTCAGGATCTGGCCGACGTTATGCAAATTGGATATTCCCAGGGTGTTAAAATGGTATTGGCCACTAAAGCGACAGATAAATAAAATGGAAGCAGCAGAAACAAAGAATAAATATCTGGCGGTGATCTTCACCATTGGTTTTCATGCGCTTTTGTTCCTGCTTTTTATTCTGATAGTATTCATTACACCAATTCCTCCGTTTGAGATAAAACCGGTTCCGGAGATCGAGATAGGATTAGGCATGGAAGGAGCTGGAAATACCGCCAGCGGTGGATCCGGGCAAAATGACCCCAATGTGGAAACAAGCATGGATGCAGCCGTTACTGCAGCGAATGTTGCTCCAAATGTCATCACCGATGAAACGGGAGTAGAAACGAACGTTAAACCAAACCCGAATCCAACTCCTGAAAATACTGCTGAAACATTAAGCCCTGAGGAAAAGAAAGAACGCGAACAATTGGAAAAAGCCCTGGCTAAGATTAAAGCCATGAAGGATAAAAAGGGAAATGGTGATGGAGGAAAGAATACGGGTGGAACAGGAAACGGAAACAATACCGGAGTGGGTGATGGTCCCGGAACTGGCATTGGTGATGGAACACCGGGTGGGCCTGGCGGAACCGGTTGGGATTTGAAAGGACGATCTTTGTTGAAGAAGCCAGCCAGAATGACTGATTCGGAAGAAGAAGGAAAGGTGGTCGTGGAGATTATAGTTGATGAAACGGGAAAAGTAGTAAAAGCAACAGCAGGGGCACGTGGATCCACCACCACCAGCTCTAAATTATATTCTAAGGCGAGAAGTGCAGCTTTTGAAGCCAAATTCAGTCCGAGTCCGGAAGGCATAAAAGAACAGCGCGGCACTTATACCTTCGTGTTTACACTCGAATAAATCCCCTGTTCATACTATTTGACTCTAGGGATGCGTTATCCCTGCAACACGTTTTGCCCTCCGCAATACCTCTAAAACGCAGACCATGGAATCTTCTTCCGAAACAAAAAGCAAGCGTCTTGCTTTTTCAGCGACCATCAGTTTTCATTTGCTCCTCGTTCTTTTTCTTTTCCTTACGGGTTTCATCGCTCCCGAGAAGACAACTGTGTTGCCCGAAAATAACTCCGGAGATGAAAGCCTGGCGGGATACAAGCTGACTGAACTAGTGGGAACGATTCCTCAGACGCCTACAACCAGTTTACCCAAATGGGTTTCAGATCCGGATGAAAAGGGGGCTATAATTCCTCAAGGAACGCTTGTCACAAAGACGGATGTAGTTTCCGAGGCTACCGATCCGGCTTTTGAGAACGTCCTGAAAAAATGGAAGCAGCAAAAAGATGGCAAGAAAACAGTCGTAGGGTCCGAAGGAAATTCGGAGGATGAAGGTAAAGCTAAAACGAATGGAAAGAGCGATGATCTTGGAACTGGAGGCAGAGTTTACTTAGCCGGTCGTTCGCTTGTTGAGAAGCCAGATGCCATCTTGAATGAATCTGAAGAAGGAACGGTTGTCGTCGACATTGTTGTAAATGAAGACGGGAAAGTGATTCGTGCCGTCGCGGGGCAAAGAGGCTCTACTACCACGAGCAGTCTTCTCTACAAAAGGGCTGTGAATGCCGCGCTGACTGCAAAGTTCAACCCGTCGGCGGCAGGAGTCAAAGAACAACGCGGAACCTATACTTTCATATTTACTTTGGAGTAAAATTCCATTACTTTTGTAAACAGTCATTTGGCTTTACGGAAGTATGAATTACCAGCAAACTATAGATTATTTATTTCTTCAGCTTCCAATGTATCAGCGCATCGGAAGTGCAGCCTACAAGGCGGATCTCAACAACACGATCGCACTGTGCAAGTTGCTGGGCAATCCCGAGAATAAATTCAAATCGATTCATGTTGCCGGAACCAATGGCAAAGGCTCTTCTTCCCACCTGCTGGCTTCAATTTTACAGACTGCTGGATTGAAGGTGGGACTGTATACTTCTCCTCATCTCAAAGATTTCCGTGAACGCATAAAAATAAACGGAGCTCCGATTCCTGAAAAACAAGTCATAGATTTTGTAGAAAAGCATAGCGTTGATTTTGAAAAGATCCAGCCATCTTTTTTTGAGATGACTGTCGGGTTGGCGTTTGATTATTTTGCAAATGAAAAGGTAGACATAGCCGTAATAGAAGTTGGGCTGGGAGGTAGGCTGGATTCTACGAACGTGATTACACCGGAAGTGTCGTTGATTACCAACATTAGTTTGGATCATACTTCTTTATTGGGAAATAGCGTTGCGAAGATCGCTGAAGAGAAAGCGGGCATCATCAAGTCCGGAATTCCTGTTGTCATTGGCGAATCCGATGCAGAATCAAAACCGGTCTTTGAGAAGAAGTCAAGAGAAAAAAACACAGTCCAGGTTTTTGCAGATACTATTTACAAAACAAAAAATGTCAGACATTCGAAGAATGAAAAGCTGTTCTTAAAAATGGACATAGAAAAAAACGGGGAAATTATTTTTGTCGACCTGGAAAGTGAATTACTTGGATTGTATCAGCAAAAAAACATTTCCTCCGTTCTTTGCGTCTGCGATGAACTGAATAAAAAAGGATTTTCTTTGAGCGCCGAGTTTATCCGAAATGGAATTAAGAATGTCATTTCAAACACCAGCCTAATGGGTCGCTGGCAGATCCTTTCAGAACAGCCGCTGGTGATTGCAGATACCGGACATAATGAAGCGGGCATCCAGGAAGTGGTGAATCAGTTGAATCATATGCCTCATCAGAAATTACATTTTGTGTTGGGAATGGTGAGCGACAAAGACATTAGCAGGATCTTGTTCCTGCTTCCAAAAAATGCCGTTTATTATTTCTGCAAGGCGGATATTCCCCGCGCATTACCTGCAGCTGAATTGGCAGTACAGGCAGCCAAAGCAGGTTTGAGGGGAAAAGTCTATGCTTGTGTGCAAGATGCGCTTATTGCCGCAAAAGAAGCAGCAGCAGTCGATGATCTTGTCTTCATTGGAGGGAGCACTTTTACGGTTGCTGAGGTGGTATAAAACACTTCAACGAGTTAGTTGTTTCTCCGTTTGCGCCTTCGTCGTGCTTGTTCTGAAACTGTTTCCATCTTTTCAAGTTGTTTGTGTGACAACTTATTTCAGGACGAGAGATGTATATAAAAAAAACCATTCGGAATTCCGAATGGCTTTTTTTATAATTTCATTATAGAATTATTTTCCTAATCCTACAGGACTTCCGACACGTGTCATAGCACAACGGAATCCGATCCATGCAGTAGACTGACGCTGGTCTAAGAATCTTCTTGTTCCCGGAACCATCCAATATGCACGGTCTTTCCAAGAACCACCTTTGTAAACGCGGGCTTTGTCGTTGATCATAGACGTGTTAGCATATTCGTACATGCCAGCAGATTCCGCTTTACCTGAAGCCGGATCGTAAGGTTCACTCCAGCTACCTCCTACTAAAGTTGCAGCTTGTGATTTCACGTCACCATCAAGGTAGTTGATGTTGTCAGCATAGGTGTAGTTTCTTCTTTCGTCCAAGTTGTCATCAGGGAAAGCAGCACTAACATCTCTCCAGCGAACCATTCCCGGGATGGAAATGATGTTACTGTCAGCATCGTATTTTATAGTATCGTTAATCAAGATTCCATCAACATCTCTTTCTTGTGTTTTGAAAACGTTTCCGCGGAAAGGACGGAAGTCGGCTTTATCTTCAGGAGACAATGCACGATAAACGTCCATTACCCACTCTGAAACGTTGCCAGCCATGTTGTAAAGACCGTAATCATTTGGCCAATAAGAGAAAACAGGAGTTGTGATATCTCCGGCATCGTTCAAACGACCCGCGTTACCCATCATATCCCCGTTTGAACGTTGGTAGTTCGCCAACATCTGTCCTAAGTATTTAGAATCAGGGTTACGCGTACCGTGACCATTCCAAGGGTATAATCTTCTGTCGGTGATACGCTCACCAATAGTATTTCCGATCAAGCCATAAGCAGCATATTCCCACTCAGCTTCTGTCGGTAGTCTGTAGCGCGGTAAAAAGATACCGTCTTCCATTCTTACTAAACGCTCGCCTCCGTTAGGATCCATGCTTGGGATAGGATTTTTGATTGGACCAGTCCATTTACCTGCTAGGTATTGGTCGGTATTAAAGTAGTCGTTCTCAGTAGGTGATGGAGCATAATCCAGGATGCCTTCACGAACTAAGATAAATTCGTTCACGCGGTCAGTTCTCCAAGCACAGAAATCGGAAGCTTGTAACCAGTTAACGCCTACAACAGGATAATCCCTGTAAGAAGGATGGCGTAAGTAATATTCTACATAAGGCTCATTGTAAGCCAAACGATCGCGCCATACCAAACTATCTGGCGTAGCTTTTTTCAAAACGTCTGGGAAGTTGGCAGCAAATACGCGGCCTGTCCAATGCAAGTATTCAAGATAATCAAGATTGCGCACTTCTGTTTGATCCATATAAAATGAAGAAACAGTTACTCTATGAGGAATGGCATTCCAGTCGTAAGTAACATCTTGTTCGGCTCTACCCATTGTGAACGTTCCACCTTCAACCAAAATTAATCCCGGTCCGGTTTCTTGTTCTTCATAAGGTCCAACTTCAAATCCTCCGTTTCTAGGCTCGTTGTATTCCCATGCTGTAACAGGAGATCTCTCTTTGCTACAAGATGCAAGGGCAACAACAGCTGCGAGTGCGATAAATTTGCTTGATACGTTTCTCATTTTGTTTGTTTTTAACCGCTGTAAATAGTTATGTAAGCGGGTTTAGTTTGTAATGTGCGTATTCGTAATAAAACTATGTTTTAGATATAAAATTGTATGAATGATTGATTTTAGAATGAAGGACAGCTAACTGTTCTGAATTTTTTCTTTTTAGGCTTACATTCGAATTGTAAGGAAAAGGAAATTTCATGTGATCCGGCAGTTGCGTTGGTCAGCTTGGAAACGGTAACGTCATAGCTGTATCCGACTTTAAAGAAATGC
>JBKJQG010000022.1:0-3614 GCA_046594925.1 Bacteroidia bacterium | reverse complement strand
ATCACTGCTACAATGCTTCACTGATAGATGGTGCATACGGGGCCAATCCTCCGTCACAGGGAGTCGTCCATTTAACCGGCCCTTGGAAAGACCCTAATGGAATCGACGATACGCCAGGTACAGCCATTAACGGAGCAAATTACGGCGACATGATCGTAGACAACGAACGGTTGGGAATGTCAAGATTTATGTACTACAACAACGACTTTTCTGTCACGGGAAATCCCACAGCGGCAAACGATTTTTACGGCTACATGGCAGGTGCCTGGCAAGACGGAACTCCATGGACATACGGTGGCACTGCACACTTAACAGGTGTTCAATGTGATTACATGTTTCCGGCAACATCAGATCCTTCAGGTTTTGGAACCAACATGGTCCCTCAAGCGCCTTGGGATGAAACCTCTGCTCCAAATGCTCCGGCCGACAGAAGAGGCATGGGATCATACGGACCTTTCACCTTTCAACCAGGCTCTGTTCATGAAATCGAATTTGCTTATGTATATGGGCGTGCAACTTCTGGCGGGAATTTAGCAAGCGTGGCTGTTATGCAGGATCGTATCGACAGTGTGAAACAAAAATTCAACAACGGAATTAACGGATGCGGCTGTTCAACCCTGGCAGGAATAAACACTTACGAAACCAACAATTCGATCTCTGTCTATCCAAACCCTGCATCAGAAAATATTACTGTTAATATCACCTCAGCATCAAAAAATGCAGTTTTGAAAATCTATGATGCACAGGGAAAATTGGTGAAAAGTTTAAATAACATCAGTGCCGGAGAAACCATTGTTTCTGTGTCGGATTTGACCAAAGGGCTTTATCTTATTAATTTACAAAATGATACAAGATCAAGCACGCAACGTTTCATCAAGCAGTAGAAAATCATCAATATAAACACCTGTTGATAGGTAAAAACCACAAATTCGTCTACTATTTCGAACTAAAGAGGAGTATTGAAGGTATAACTAAGCCTATCAAAATTGGGACTCCAAATATGATTGTATCTGTAAGTAATGATGCGTTAAAACTGAATTACCTCTGTAAAACTCCGCAGGTAACCTACTCTATATCCGATTTCGGCGGGAACGTAATGAAGAGGGGTGATTTCAAGTGCATCGAGAACAACCTGCTGACCATACAAGAGCTGCCGAAAGGTTCTTATACACTTTGCATCATTGATGGTGACCAGCTAAGCAAGGCTCGTTTCGAGAAAAATTAGTATTTATTGCGGTAAGTCCTTATTGCAAACAACTCCAATTCCTTTAAAGTTTCTTTTGGCGCTTCGTAAAAACTCATGTGTCCGGAATTTTCCAGCATCAGTACAGAAGGATATTTACACAATGCCATTTGAGCATACATCGTTTCGTAATTAATCACGCCGTCTTTTTTTCCAATGATGAATAAAATTGGAAATTCAGCAAACTTCAAAATCAGATCCCGGCTTTTTCTTTCCTTCATTCCTTCGAGGCTGTTGATGATGGATTGCTGAGTAATTTTTCTGGCAATTCCATTTACCTTTTCTACTTCTTTGGGGATTTTCGGAAGATTTTCAGGTGCGAATAAAGAAGTCACCACTTCTCCTACATAATGTTTGTGTTCTTTTTTCACCAGGCGGATGACCTTTTCACGCTCCTTTTTCTTTTCATCGGAATCGGCATAAGAAGTGGAATTGAACAGACAAATACCACTTACGTTTTCGGGAAACAATTCTGCAAACGTCAGCGCCACATATCCCCCCATGGAATGTCCTGTGATGATGTAGCGCCTCACTCCTGCTTTGTCCAGCACCGCCTTTACGCTTTGAGCGAGCAGTTCCATGCTGTGGTAATATCCTATCGATGGGGTTTGTCCGTGTCCGGGTAAATCAATTGCTATAACACGAAATTTTTTGGAAAGTTTTTTTACGAACTCTGTCCAGACTTCCTGGGATCCTAAAAATCCATGCAGCAGAACCAACACTCTTCCTTTGCCAGTGTCGGAATAATGGATCTTGGATTTTTTAAATTCAGCTTGTGGCATACATTCAGCGGACTAGTCTTCGACTCCGTTCAGACTGACATCGTTACATCGAGTGGAGTAGAAGTATAAAAATTATATTTCAGAATGTCAATTCATTAATTCTTCGATGGCATCTGCCTCCAGTGGAATATTCTTCATTAGATCATCCGGTCCGTTTGCTGTTACGAGAATATCGTTCTCCAGGCGGATACCCAAATCTTCGGCTGGGATGTAAATTCCCGGCTCACAAGTGAATATCATGCCGGCTTCCAGCTTGCGGTTAAAATCTCCCACATCGTGCACATCCAATCCCAAAAAATGGGAAGTGCCGTGCATGAAATATTTTTTATAGGCTGGCCATTCCGGATTTTGTTTTTTGATGTCGTCCATGGTGATCAAGCCCAGATCTACCAACTCTTTTTCCATCAGCAAACCGACCGCTTTGTGATAATCGGGAATATTGTTGCCAACGGTGAGCATGGCGGTTGCTGCTTTCATCACGCGCAGAACCGCGTTGTATACTTGTTTCTGGCGAACCGTGAATTTTCCGCTAACAGGAAGGCAGCGCGTCAGATCGCTGGCATAGTTTCCATATTCGGCAGCTACGTCCAGCAAGATCACATCTCCGGCTTTACACTCTTTGTTGTTGTCGACATAATGCAAAACGCAGGCATTGGATCCCGATGCAATGATCGGCCCGTAAGCAAATCCGCGTGAACGGTTGCAAATGAATTCGTGCACCAGTTCTGCTTCGATCTGGTATTCCATCACTCCTGGTTTTACAAAACCAAGCAATCTCCGGAATCCTTTTTCTGTGACGTTACAAGCTTGTTGGATCAATTCCACTTCATGAGATGATTTGATCGCACGCAATTTATGCATGATGGGTGCGGCACGTTCTACTTTGTGCAATGGAAATTTTGAAAGAATATTTTTATTGAAACGCATCTCTGCTGTTTCCGTATCAATGTATCTCCGGGTGTGTTCATTGCTGTTCAGGTAAATGTGTTCGGCCTGAAAAACAATTCCTTTCAGGAACATGTCGAATCCGTTGTTCCACACCACTGTTTTAATTCCCGATACCTTTTGTGCCTGCTCCACGTTTAATTTTGCTCCTTCCCAGATCGCTATCAGTTCACTGGTTTCTTTCACGAACAAAACTTCTTTATGGGCACCGTTCTTCGCATCCGGATATATCAGCAGGATGGTTTCCTCTTGATCAACTCCAGTAAGGTAGAAAAGGTCAGAGTTCTGCACGAAACCCATGGAGCCATCAGCGTTCGTCGGCATGATGTCGTTGCTTGTGAATAAAGCAATGGAATTCGGTTTTAAGCTTGCCGCGAAACGTTTACGATTTTCAATAAATAATTTATTGTCGATGGCCGAGTACTTCATACTGTTTTCTGTTTGATTATTTATGTAAATATACTCATTCCTGTCAAAAAGAAAAACGAAGAAAGGACAAACAGAAAATTCGGAAGGACATAAAACTATAAAAAAAGCCCCCGCAAACATGCGGGGGCTTTCAATGTGATTAGATCGCAATTAGCGACGTTTCTGGAACAAATAAGGATTGGCTGAATTGAATCGGAGCATCAACTCCGGTCCGC
>JBKJQG010000366.1:0-2879 GCA_046594925.1 Bacteroidia bacterium | reverse complement strand
CTTAAAGCTGGATGACATGGTTTCTTTCGTCTATTTCATTGTTGCCCTGCAGCTGCCTCTTGTGTTCCTGATCTACAAGATCAAGACTGCTCAGCTGAAGACTCAATTTCGTTTCGCCGGTAATTTATCGAAGTTCATCATGCTGATGGGGATTTTCTACTTGCTTATTTTTGCTTATCCCATCCTTCACGATTTTCTCCATGTCATTTGAAAGCCTGAAAAAACACAACTTGCTACTGGCTTCTAAATCGCCGCGCAGGCAGTTCCTTCTGAAAGAATTGGGACTTAAATTTGAAGTGCGCACAAAAGAAGTTGATGAAAGTTTTCCTGATCACTTGAAGGCAGAGGAAATACCACTTTACCTTTGTGAAAAGAAAGCAGCAGCCTTTGATGAAGAATTGAAAGACGAAACTATTGTAATCACGGCCGACACCATTGTTTGGATCAACGGACAGGTACTGAATAAGCCAAAGAACTTTGTAGATGCAGTGAGGATGCTGACATTGCTTTCCGGGAAAACCCATGAAGTATATACCGGAGTTTGTTTAAGATCAAAATCCAAAACAAGATCTTTTTATGCTCTGACAAAAGTGACATTTAAGCCACTTACCCTGCAAGAAATAGAGTTCTATATTAAGAATTATGCACCTTACGACAAAGCCGGTTCATACGGGGCGCAAGACTGGCTCGGATTGGTGGCCGTGGAAAGAATTGAAGGAACCTATTTTAATGTGATGGGCTTGCCAATGAAAGAATTGTATGAGGAATTATTGAGTTTTTAAATGACATTCAAGTCCAAAGCTAAATTCGAGCTTATTTCCAATAGATCGATTTCCTTACAACTCGCCACTTGTGGAATATTTCTATTCGCCTTCATCATTAATCTCATCCTAAATTGGGGCATTTTTGACGAGTACTCAGGAGTAAAAACCGTTCGTTATTACATTGCTTATGGTATAAATGAAATAACAGGGTATGGCTTCCTAACACTTGTCATTACATCGATTCTCACCATTGCGTTGTTAATCAAAAAGAATAATTTTAACAAGAGCTGCTGATTTTATCAGCAGCTCTTGTTTTTTCAGACCTTCACTCCCATCACCAACACATCATCCATTTGCGGCTCTTCTTGTCTCCAATTCAGTAAAGCATATTGAAGAAATGACCGCTGCTCTTCCATATCCATTCCCTGCAATGACAAAAGCAGTCCCTTGAATCGCTTTCTGTTGAATTTCTTTTTCGATTCACCACCAAACTGATCACAATAGCCATCAGTGAAGAAATAAAAGGTGTCTCCTTTCTGTAATTCGATTTCCTTTGAAACGAATTTTTTTGACACATCACCATAAAATCCGATAGGATAACGGTTGGCTTCGAATTCTATTAATTCGTTCTTCCGCAATAACAGCATGGGCCGGAATGCTCCTGAATAATTCACCGTGTTCTTTTCTGAGTCGAAAACTGCGAGTGCTACATCCATTCCATCGTTGGTGACGCCTTCACTGTTTTGTTTGTTCAAGGCGATGAATAATTCTTCATCCAGCGCATACAAGATCGCGGAGGGTTCTTCCAACCCTTTTTTTATGATCACTTCCTTCAATATTCCATTCGCTATGAAACTCATCAATGCTCCTGGAACACCATGTCCGGTGCAATCCACAGCCGCTACAAATGTCTTGTTCCCTTTCTGATGAAAGAAATAGTAATCTCCGCTAACCACATCTTTTGGCTGATACAAAACGAATGCATCCTCAAAAGCATTTTTTATCTTCCGAACATCCGGCAGAATGGCTTCCTGGATCCGACTGGCATACTGAATGCTGTCGACCATGTCTTTGTTGTGCTGCTGGAGCTCTTTATGCTTTTCCAGCAGCTTCTGCTCCGCTTTCTTTCTGTCGGTGATGTCGTGCCCAATTCCTACCAATGTATTGGCCGGTCCTTTTGAAGTGTTCCAGAGTATCCATTTGTCGCCACCCGTAGCTGTTTTCAAAAGCCTTTCGTAAGGAACAGCCTCCTGAAGGGAATCTTGCTGCAGCTGCTGAAAGGTCAAGGCTTTGATGTCGGCGCGCTCCCTCTCATCAATACGTGTCAAGTCCCACCAGCCCTCACCCATTAGTTGTTCAGGTTCAAAGCCGAGGATCCTTTTGGCGGACGGACTTACGTATTCGACTTTACCATGGTGGTTGACAACAACTATCAAGCTGTTGAGCTTTGCTAATATAGCATCGGTGACTAAAGACATAATAAAAGTATAACGAGGTTTTGCCTCAATTTAAAAAAAGAAAAATGGATTTGCTTCTGTGAAGCGGCAGAGATTATTTTCTGCGGATGAGGATGCGATTAAATCGCGTTTGATACGTGTAAAAGCGCATCCCGATGGCAATGACCATGGGGATAAATAAAAAAGTGACGTAAAGCGCTGTTGTCATTTCGATCTTGTATCGCAACAAATGTAGGATAATTTTTAACACTGTTCAAAAAGAGATGAAATTAAGCAAAACGGGGTGCAACCAATCTTTAGGTTTCTACATCTTAGTTAATATAAAATTAACTAGACATGAAAAAAGCCTTACTTCTGTCCTTGTTTGCCTTCCTGGTAAGTTCATCTTACTCACAAACAACTTCTCCAACATGTATCACTGCTACTCCGATCTGTAATGGCACTGTCAATACGTATCCCTCAACTTACGGAGGTTTGCCAGCAGAAGGCGGGCCGAACTACGGATGTTTGGGTTCACAGCCGAATCCGGCTTGGTTTTATTTCAAGATCGATTCAACAGGACCGATAGTGATAGACATTAGTCAACTTGACCTTGGCGGAAACCCCGTGGATGTTGATTTTGTTTGCTGGGGGCATCTTACTTCACCCACTGCTCCTT
>JBKJQG010000287.1:0-9520 GCA_046594925.1 Bacteroidia bacterium | reverse complement strand
TTTAGAATAACAGTTGTTGTTTTACTGATTCTAGTGGTTTTATCGTTTCTTATCAGAGGAAATTTGGCTCAATTGTTAGTCATGGCCGGATTTTTCATTCTCATGGCTGTAATAATAACAAGTTTTATTCTAGGTATTAAACTCCTTAGAAAAAAATATAGACCTGCACGTTTTTTTGTAATAGCAGTTTCCTCACTTGCAATACTTTCAGTTTCCAGTTTATTAAATTCAGCGGGGTTTAATATACCGCTTCCGGAATTTGATGGCGTTTTTAACGGAATGGATATAGCACTAATAGCTTTTTATATTCTTCTTGCGTTTGCCTTAGGTGACCGGATGAAAATTCTGCAAGATGAAAAAGCAGAAGCACAAGAAAAAGCCTTAGAAGTGCTAGAAGAGAAAGTTGTGGAACGAACTGCGGAAATAATTGAACAGAAAAGAGTGATTGAGGGAAAGCAAAAAGATATTTTAGATAGTATTCACTATGCAAAGCGAATTCAGCAATCACTATTACCAAGCCTAAAGTATATTGACAAAACGATTAACCGCTTAATCAATAAAAATAGATAGATTGCACGGCTTGCTTGGACAAAACCCAGTAATAAATTTGCAGTTTGGCGCACTATTATAAGCAAGATGCAGAGCGTCTGCATTTTGCAACTGCTTTTTCCAAAAGTGCGCTCCGCCCAAATTGTTTTGCATTTGCAATTTAGTTCAGTACATTTAATCATGCCTATGCTAAAGCTTCGGCAGACAAAGTAAAGTTTTTCGGCTAAGACATTCTAGTGTTTTTAAAGTCGCTTTTTGCGCAAAGCCTGAAACCGTTAAGCATAATTATTAAAGACAACAATTTAATGAGATTGATTTTAACAATTATAGTGGTTTCACAATTTTTTTGCACTACACTTTGGTTTGCTGGAAATTCAGTTGTGTCCGATATAGCAATTGAACAGCCTCTAGAACCGTTTTTTTTAGCCCACTTGACAAGTGCAATACAATTCGGTTTTATTACAGGGACTTTAGTTTTTGCCATTTTTGCAATTTCAGACCGTTTTTCTCCATCACGCGTTTTTTTCATTAGTTCAATATTAGCGGGCGTTTTTAATCTCGGATTAATAATCAATCATATTGGGTCGGGGGAAATACTTTTCTTCAGATTTTTAACTGGGTTTTTTCTTGCCGGAATTTATCCGGTAGGCATGAAAATCGCCTCCGACTATTATCAATCAGGGCTTGGAAAATCCTTGGGTTATTTAGTTGGTGCATTGGTAATTGGAACCGCTTTTCCACATTTATTAAAAAGCTTTGGAATTGGTTTTCCCTGGAAATACATAATATATTCGACTACTTCATTGTCAGTTCTGGGAGGCTTAAGTATTTTATTGTTTGTCCCTGATGGCCCCAATCGCAGGCAAGGACAACAATTGAAATTTACAACATTTATACAGGGATTTAGGCAAAGAGGTTTTCGCTCAGCTTCATTTGGATATTTTGGACACATGTGGGAGCTTTATGCTTTTTGGGCATTTGTGCCCGTAATGCTCGCTTCTTATAATATCCATTACCCGAGCGCAAAACTGAATGTTCCATTGTTCTCATTCTTGATTATCGCATCAGGTGGAGTTTCCTGCGTGCTAAGCGGAATAATTTCTCAACGTTATGGTGCGAAAAAAATTGCCACCATCTCATTATTTTTATCCTGTTTATGTTGCTTGACCTCGCCGCTCTTTTTATTTTCTAATTCCGTTTTTGTACTTCTTGGCTTTTTATTCATTTGGGGGATTGCTGTTATTGCCGACTCTCCGCTATTCTCAACATTAGTTGCTCAAAATGCTCCGGAAGAATCGAGAGGTACTTCGCTCACAATAGTAAATTGCATAGGCTTTGCCATTACTATAGTCAGCATTCAATTCACTAGTTTTCTTTCGAGCAAAATAGATTCGCAATACATTTATTTGTTACTTGCAATCGGACCCCTACTTGGACTCTGGGCCTTGTTGAACAGAAAAAACAACCATGCGTAGCAGCTGTGTTGCTTTATGGCAAGGGAAATACGACTAGGAGCATTACCCAGTTAATTAACTTTGTACGAGTAGAAAGGACAATGAGTGAGCATGATGAGTGAGTTGAGGCAAAAGGAATATATCGGCCAGCTATTATGCTATAGGATGAAAATAAAAATCCCGCTCAGTAATGGAGCGGGATTTTTTATTTTTATAAAGCGAGTGTTTACAACTTCGCCTTGATCTCAACCAATTCGTAGCCTTCAATGATGTCGGCAACTTTGATGTCGTTGAAGTTGGCGATGTTCAGTCCGCATTCAAATCCTTTGTTCACCTCTTTCACATCGTCTTTGAAACGCTTCAAAGAACCCAGTTCTCCGTCGTGTACTACAATGCCGTCGCGTACGATGCGCACTTTGGTGTTGCGGGTTACTTTTCCGTCCAATACAAAACATCCTGCAATGGTTCCCACTTTCGTGATGTTGAACACTTCGCGGATCTCGATGTTGCAGACCACTTTTTCCTGGAATTCCGGAGCCAACATACCTTCCATGGCGGCCTGAATTTCTTCGATGGCTTTGTAGATGATGGAGTACAAGCGGATGTCGATTTGTTCCACGTCTGCGATCTTACGCGCACCGGCGGAAGGACGAACCTGGAAACCAATGATGATCGCATTGGAAGCGGAAGCCAACAATACGTCGGATTCACTGATCGCACCCACGGATTTATGAATAATTTTTACTTGAACTTTTTCAGTAGATAATTTCTGCAATGAATCGGCCAACGCTTCCACGGAACCATCCACGTCACCTTTCACAATCACATTCAATTCCTTGAAATCACCGATGGCTAAACGTCTTCCGATCTCATCCAAAGTGATGTGCTTGTTGGTACGGATACCTTGCTCACGTTGTAACTGTAAACGTTTAGCAGCGATCTCACGTGCTTCACGCTCATCGTTCATGATGTGGAACTTATCTCCGGCTTGCGGCGCACCGCTTAAACCCAGCAAGGATACTGGCATTGCCGGTCCTGCTTCTTTCACTACTTGTCCGCGTTCGTTGTGCAAAGCTTTTACTTTACCGCTGAAACAACCGGCCAATACGATGTCGCCGACACGTAAAGTTCCTGCTTCCACCAATATGGTACTTACGTATCCGCGTCCTTTGTCCAACTCGGATTCGATCACGGTTCCGCTTGCATTTTTGTCCGGGTTTGCTTTCAGGTTCAGCATCTCTGCTTCCAGCAATACTTTTTCTAAAAGCAGATCGATGTTCTGACCTTTCTTAGCTGAGATCTCCTGGCACTGTACTTTTCCGCCCCATTCTTCCACAAGGATGTTCATTTGTGATAAGGCCTGACGGATGTTATCCGGATTTGCACCCGGCTTGTCAATTTTATTAATGGCAATGATGATCGGAACACCTGCAGCTTGGGCGTGATTGATGGCCTCTGTTGTTTGAGGCATCACGCTGTCGTCAGCCGCGACCACAATGATGGCAACGTCAGTCACCTGGGCTCCACGGGCACGCATCGCCGTAAAGGCTTCGTGACCCGGTGTATCCAGGAAGGTGATGGTTTTTCCGTTCTCTAATTTTACGTTGTAGGCTCCGATGTGCTGAGTGATTCCACCCGCCTCGCCTGCAATTACGTTGGCTTTACGAATGTAATCGAGCAAAGATGTTTTTCCGTGATCGACGTGACCCATTACGGTTACGATCGGTGAACGGTCTTGCAGCTGCTCTTCGGTGTCTGCTTCTTCTCTGATTGCTTCCTGTACTTCCACGGAAACGAATTCCAGTTGGTATCCGAATTCTTCCGCTACAATGGAGATGGTTTCTGCATCCAGACGCTGGTTGATGGAAACGAACATTCCTAAACTCATGCAGGTTGAAATGATCTCATTCACGGAAATGTCCATCATCTGAGCCAACTGATTCGCAGAAACGAATTCGGTTACTTTGATGATCTTTTTTTCCAGCTCTTGTTGATCTGCTGCTTCCTGAATACGCTCACTCGCTATGTCACGTTTGGACTTACGGTGTTTGGATGCTTTTGATTTTCCTGCGCCGCTCAAGCGTGCAAGTGTTTCTTTTACTTGTGCTGCTACCTGATCCGGAGTTAATTCTACTTTCGGTGCACGGGGATTGAATTTTCCACGTGGTCCGCCTGAATTTTGTGCTGTGATCGGGTATTGTTTTCTCGGTGCATCGTTCACCGGTGTTCCGGTCTTTTTTGTCGGATCCCAGGTATCGCCCAATGTTGCTCCGCCGAAACTTTTCTTGATGCGTTTGCGTTTCTTTTTATTGTCTGCATTGGTAGCAGAGGAGGAGGCAACCGGATTTTTCTTACGTTCTTCTTTTACAGGAAGCTCGATCTTACCCATGATCTTTGGACCTTCCAGCTTCTCTACTTTTGTTTCGTAAAAATCTACTTTTGCCGGTTCTTCTGTTTCTACGGGTGTTACGGTCGTTTCTTCTGCTTTGGGTTCTGCCGCCGCGGCTTCTTCGGCAAGTTCTTTCTTGGTTTTTGCTTTTGTCTTTCCTTTAGCGGTTGTTTTCTTCTCTTCTTTTTCTTCTTCTTCTTTCGCTGCTTTTGTTTTCTTTGCTGGCTTTGTCTTGCTGTTGATGGAATCCAAGTCGATTTTAGAAACAACGGTCAGCTTCACATCGGATTTAACGACTGTTTTTTCTGCTTCTGTTTCTTTGACAGGTTTTTCAACAACTTTCTCTTTTGCGACAGGCGTATTGGGAACATTCTTAATGATGATGTCTTCTTCTTCCTCTCTCTTCGATTCAGGTTTTTTGGCATCTTCCATCGTGATGCTTTCCTTTTTGGCGCGCGAGCTGGATGTTACTTTAGTGGCCTCTTCCTTCGCAGCCTTTTCGGACTGGTATTCTTTTGCCAGTAAGGTGTATTGATCATCCGTGATCTTGGCCATGGGATTGTTCTCCACAGCCTCTCCCTTGCTTTTAAGGAATTCAGTGATGGTCCCAATGCTGACATTGAGCTCCTTCGCAACCTTGCTTAATCTTTGTCCTTTGTTTTCTGACATATACTTTTTTAATGGGTTATTGGTTAATCGTTAATGGAAAATCGTTAATCGTACTGGACGATTAACCATTCACCTTTTCTCAATTAACTTTTATTCAAACTCTGACTGTAAAATCGCCTTCACTTCATTCACTGTTTCTTCTTCTAAGTCGGTACGTTTCACCAACTCTTCAGTCGACAATTCCAATACACTCTTAGCGGTATCGCATCCGATGTTTTTCAATTCATCCAGGATCCAGCTTTCGATCTCATCTGAAAATTCTTCCAGATCCACGTCTTCTAAATCAATGTCTGTATCACGGTAAACGTCAATTTCGTAACCGGTTAATTTTCCAGCTAGTTTGATGTTGTGTCCGCCTTTTCCGATGGCCAAAGAAACTTGATCCGGCTTCAGGAATACTTCTGCACGCTTGGTCTCTTCGTCGATTTTTACGGAAGTGATCTTAGCGGGACTCAATGCGCGGGTAATGAACAAGGATGAGTTAGAAGTGAAATTGATAACGTCAATGTTCTCGTTACGCAACTCGCGTACAATTCCGTGGATACGGGAACCTTTCATACCAACACAAGCTCCTACCGGGTCAATTCTGTCGTCGTAAGACTCTACAGCCACTTTCGCTCTTTCGCCCGGTTCGCGGACAATCTTCTTGATGGTGATCAATCCGTCAAATACTTCCGGAACTTCCAGTTCGAATAGGCGCTCAAGGAATGCTGGTGATGTGCGGGAAAGAACAATCACAGGGGAATTGTTCTTCATGTCAACACGAGCTACAACGGCTTTCAAGGTATCTCCTTTTTTGAAGAAGTCGGATGGGATCTGCTCTGTTTTTGGCAATAGCAATTCGTTCCCGTCTTCATCCAAAATAAGCAATTCTTTTTTCCAGATCTGATAAACTTCTCCGGTCATGATCTCGCCCACTCTTTCTTTGTATTTCTTATACAAACTGTCTTTCTCCAATTCAAGGATCTTAGAAACCAGGTTCTGACGAACAGCCAATACAGCACGTCTTCCGAAGTGCTCCAATTTCACGGGTGTTACAACTTCTTCTCCTAAGTCCAGGTCGTTATCTATCTTTTTTGCTTCAGCCAGACTGATGTGCTTGGCTTCATCGTAATCAAAACTGTCTTCAGCAAATTCATCATCTACGACCTCGCGGTTATGCCAGATCTCAATGTCTCCACGGTCAGGGTTGACAATGATGTCAAAATTTTCGTCAGATCCGTATTTTTTTAAGAGCATGCTTCTGAATACATCTTCAATGATGCTCATTAATGTTGCTCTGTCGATGTTCTTTACGTCTTTGAATTCTGAGAACGATTCAATTAGATTGATGCTTTCCATTTGTTTTAATGATTAGAATGATATTACAATTTTAGTTTCTTTGATTTGATTAAATGTTAAATTGATGTTATTGATGATCAGTTGTTTTCCTTTTTTACCTTCAACGCGTTCTTTAGACTTGTTTTCGAGTTCAATTCCTAAGTCACTGGCTTTCAGTAGTTTTCCTGTTAGCTTCTTGCCTTCCTTGGTCACCACATCTACTTGTTTGCCTATGTTTTTCTCATACTGGCGCAGGATTTTGAAGGGTTCCGACAAGCCAGGCGACATTACATTCAGCTCAAAATCTTCTGCTTCACGGTCGAGGTTCGACTCGATGTGGCGGCTCATTTCCACACAATCTTTTATGGAAACTCCATTGTCATTATCCAAAAGAACGGTGATCCTGTTTCCTGACTTTATAGCTATTTCCACAATGAAATTAGTGCCTTCAGCCAGTTTTTCTTTTGCAATTTTCTGTATGTTGTCTGCGGTGATCATATGGGTTTAGAGCATAAAAAGAGGGGACTTCTGTCCCCTCGTTTATTGTTCTTCTATTTTAGCGATGCAAATATACGTTAAAGTTTTGTATTTCCAAACTTTTTGAGCATAGGAATGTTGACAATTTTTCGCCTAATTACCCTTTTCCAGCAACCTATAGTGTTAATTTTACGTCTAATGGTTGTAGAACCGATTTATTTTTGGCTATTTTTGCCCCAATCCTACTCCCGATTAAAAAGCATTATAAAAAACAACCTTATGAAAGTTGCACACAAAATCATCGGAAAAGCAAGTAGGTCAGTCATTCTAAAGACGTTCACCTTATTCCTAGTAGTTTCCAGTTTCACTATTTTTCAAAGCTCAGCACAAGACAGTATTGCTGTTGCACCAGATTCTGCTTCAAGTGCTGCTGCCAACGATGGTCCTTCTCTAAAGAATATCTCAAAAAACCTGGCCGAATCAGCTGATGAGCTCGAACGTATCCGCAGGGAAGAGATTCTTAGTTATGTGTACATGGCACTGGGTTTTTCCGTGGTAATTGGAATTGCCTGGTTTACAACTGTTTTGGCTAAAAAACGTAAGAAAAAGGAGGACGAGGTAAAGGCTTTGAGAATGCATAACAAACCTCACCACCACAGAGCTCACCACCCCAGAAGGTAATTAATTCACTTTTTCACCTTTTTTATAGGTCGTTTCCATCATAATATTCCCATTTTTGTCATAATAGGTCCATTTTCCGTTCGGTTTGCTTTCGATCTTCAGCCCTTTTTTGTCCTTCAGCAGTGTATAGGAGGTCGTGCTTTTTAACTTGGCATCTTCATACCAGGAACTGCAATCCCCGCTCAATTTTCCGTCTTTAAAGGTCTGCTCCATCGATTTTACTCCCGTTTCATAATAATAGGTCCACAATCCTGTTTGCTTTTCGTCGTCGTAATCTCCTTCCATATCCTTGAAGCTGTATGGAGTCCAGAAAATCCAGTGCCCGTTTTTTTGCCCGGATCTGTAGGGTCCTTCTTCTTTTACTTTTCCGTTGTCGTAATAGTATTTCCAGTTGCCGCTCTTGCAGGTCACTGAATCTCTTTTAGCTTTGTCTTTGTATGTATACTTCAAGGTCACCTGTCTTTCCTCGGTGGAGTAGAAGCCTTCGTAATTCGGGCTCTTGTTCGGGAACCAGGCTTTCCAGCTGCCGTCCATTTTTCCACCCTTGAAATTTCCTTCGTTCTTCATCACCCCGTTATCGAACCAAGAATACCAGGTGCCTTCTTCTTTTCCGTTCTTGTAATTTCCTTCTTCCAGCTTTTGTCCGGATTCATACCAGGTCGTCCATAAACCGGTTTTAAGATTCTCTTGGTAGTTTCCTTGTTTCCATTTAGAACCATCGTTATAGTTATATGTCCAAAGGCTGTCCATCAAGTCGTTCTTGTAATAACCTTCTGTTTCTTTTGTTCCGTTGGCATACCAATACATCCATTTTCCTACGCGCAGGTTCTCTGCTAGCGTTCCTTCGATCTGGATCTTTCCATTCACGTTGTAGAATTTCCAGTAACCGTTCTTTTTGTCGTTCACAAAAGGGCCTTCGCTTTTCAAGGTTCCGTTGATGAACCAATTGGTACACTTCCCGTTCTTCTTGCCTTTGACATAAATCACTTGAAAATCTTTTTCTCCTGTGGTGGTGTAGAACATCCACTCTCCGTCCATGCGTCCGTCCTTGTAGCTTCCTTCGCCTTTCTTTTTTCCGTTGTCGTAGACCAGGGTGAATTTGCCGTTACCGTTCTTGATGGGCTGTTCACCGGTTTCAAACCAGAGGTTCATTAATAGCACTTCTTCTTTCTCGTGCTGTAATTCCTGTTTTGGTTTTCCGCTGCGAAAATATTCTTTCCATAAACCAATTTGTTCGTCTTTTGAGTAGTGTCCTTCTTTCTGTTTGTTCCCATTGGAATACCAACCTACATAAGCTCCTTCAGCAAAATTGTTTTTAAAGGTTCCTTCGCTTTCTTTTTGACCGTTCTCATAATAGTAGGTCCAGACGCCCTCTTTTTTTCCTGCTTTGTAGACTTCAGTGCTTTTTGTTTTTCCGCTTTCGTGCCAGCCTGTCCAGGTGCTGTCGGGTTTGTCTTCCTTGAAAAATGTTTCTTGTGCTTTCTTTCCACTCTTGTACCAATACTTCCAGGCACCTTCTTTCAGCCCTTTCGAGTAATTCTCTTCTGCTTTTATCTTTTTGCCGGTATAGTAAGTCAGGAATTTCCCGTTCTCTTTTCCTTTAGAATACATTCCTTCTTTTGCGATCTCGCCGTTCTCATACCAGGCCGTGAACTTTCCATCCTGCATCCCATCCTTGATCTGCTGCTCACTTTTTTTCTTGGTCTGGCCCACGTCCCAAAATTCGGTGACAGGCTCTTGGGCGTAGCCATAGGCTGTAAGGAACAAATACGATGCAACAATGATCAAGTTTTTCATAAGTTTCAAATTTCAGATTTCAAATTGCTTGGGTTGCCCCCCGCCATCTGTATATAACGCAAAGTTTTCGGATTGTTACATCGGGTTAAAAAGAAAAAAAGAAAACCGATCTTCAATTTTCTTTTCTTCTATAAACATTAATTTCCTGTATAAAACTCCCCACTCCCCACTCCCCACTCCCCTC
>JBKJQG010000068.1:0-5315 GCA_046594925.1 Bacteroidia bacterium | reverse complement strand
GGTCAATTCAGTGAAATTTCTATTAGTTATGATTTTTTCACTCTTTGTCACTTTTTTTTAGTTTTACAATTAGGTTATCAGCTTTCACTTTCGTCTGCAAAGGAGCGTTCCCTCACACTCTAACTTAGGCGTTTCAAAAACTCATTCCACAACACTTCGTTAGGCGGAGGAGCAACAATCGTTATCTGCTCTTTTTTCACAGGATGTAAAAATTCTACTTTTCTGGCGTGCAAATGAATCGACGCATCTTTGTTGCTTCGGTCGAATCCGTATTTTAAGTCGCCCTTAATCGGACAGCCCATGGAGGAAAGCTGTACGCGAATCTGGTGATGCCGACCTGTATGAGGCTTTACTTCCAGCAGATGATAGTTGTCGGAACTGCTGATCAATTCATATTCTAATTCTGATCTCAAAGCACCCGGTGTTTCTTTTTCAAATGCTTTTGACATGTTCTTTGCTTCATTCTTTTTCAAGAAATGAATGAGATGTCCTTTGATATTTTTCGGCCGATTCTTTATAACCGCCCAATAAGTTTTCTGAATTTCTTTGGTCTGAAACATTTGGTTCAGTCTTGTCAATGCCTTGCTGGTTTTAGCAAAAAGGACAATTCCGCTGACCGGCCGGTCGATGCGGTGTACTGTGCCGATAAAGACTTCCCCGGGTTTATTGTATTTTTCTTTGATGTATTGTTTGACGAAATCGCTGAGTGGCGTGTCACCTGTTTTATCACCTTGCACAAGGTCGGAAGGACGTTTGTTTACGGCTATGATGTGATTGTCTTCGTATAGGACCTGAAGGTCGTTCATTGGTTCATTGGTTAATTAGTTCATTGGTATGTGGTTGGTGAGAGACTTGATTTTTTAATTCATTGATATATGTAAGTTGAGAACCAGTTTTTTTATTTTTATGTGCAGCACGGGTAAACCCTACTAATGAACCAGTGAACAATTGAACCACCTATAACGGGCGAACCAAAACCCACAGAGCGGGCATTCCGGCTAATGAACTAATGAACCAATGAACCAGTGAACTCCTTAGTACTGTTCATTCGTATTCGGAAAATCTTTCGACTTCACATCCTTGATGTAATTCCCTACAGCCCCTTTGATATCGTCGTACAGATTCAGGTATCTTCTTAAAAAGCGCGGGTTGAATTCGTTGTTCAGTCCGACCATGTCGTGGAATACCAATACTTGTCCGTCTACCCCGCCACCTGCGCCAATGCCGATCACGGGAATCGTCACCTTTTTGGCTACTTTCGTGGCTAGCTGGGCCGGGATTTTTTCCAGCACAATGGCGAAACATCCTGCTTTTTCAAGAGCGACCGCATCTTCCATTAATTTTTTTGCTTCCGCAACTTCTTTTGCGCGGACATTATAAGTTCCAAATTTATAGATGCTTTGTGGTGTCAGTCCCAAATGCCCCATCACAGGAATCCCTGCTGTCAGAATCCTTTGGATTGAATCCGTTACTTCGCCTCCGCCTTCCAGCTTTACGGCATGTGCCCCGCTTTCTTTCATGATGCGGATGGCGGTGTTCAATGCTTCTTTTGAATTTCCTTGATAAGTTCCGAACGGTAGATCCACCACAATCAGCGCGCGGTCAACGGCGCGCACAACAGAAGAAGCGTGATAGATCATCTGATCCAGTGTGATCGGTAAGGTGGTCTCGTGTCCTGCCATCACGTTGGACGCCGAATCTCCAACAAGGATCACGTCAATGCCTGCTGCATCCACAATTTTTGCCATCGTAAAATCGTATGCGGTCAGCATCGAGATCTTTTCACCGCTGGTTTTCATCTCTTGCAAAACGTGGGTGGTGACTTTCTTGACTTCTTTCTTTTGTTTCGGCATTTTCTGAGTTTTTAGCTTCTGAGTTCAAAATTACAAATTGTTTTCGGGATTCCCTTTTTTAACATTTTCAGCCGTTCATTGGTCAATTCCGACCGCTCGAAAAATTGATTGTTTTAAATAGAATTAATTGATACTTTTGTGTTTCAATACATTTAAAATGAATACAGTGAAGAGAAGTCTTTTTTGTTCCATAATAGCGGGAACCATGCTAATGTCAGCGTGTAGCACAGATTTGGAAGTGATCGGAGATTACAAGGAAACAATGATCATTTACGGCCTGCTGGATAAAGGCATGGATACTCAATATGTGAAGATCAACAAGGCCTTTTTAGGGGAAGGCGATGCTTTTATTTATGCCCAAGTAAAGGATTCAGTTCAATTTGTGAACGCATTAACCGTTGAAATTCAGCGATTTAAGAATGGGTCGCCCGTAGGTTCTGCCATCCCTTTGTTTCCTAAGAACATGCCTAAAGATCCTGGCTTATTTTACTCGTCCGATCAGGCAAATGCCATATATGCCTTCAGCACTCAGGATTATCCGCTTTTTACCGACAGTGAATATGAGCTGAAAGTGACCAATAGCGAAACAGGAACTACGGCAAAAGCCAAAACAGAGCTGGTTCGTAACATATCGTCTTACATTTCTCCCTCCACCGGCAGCACCTTCAGCTTTGTGACTACGGGTAGCGTGCCGAATTATCCTTTTAACATGGCCTGGAACGCCGCGGATTACGCACGTTTGTATCAGGTGACTTTGCGCTTGAATTATGTCGATTCTACTACAACCGGTGGAAATAGCGCTGTTAAGTCGGTAGATTATGTATTGCCAATCATCCATGTCGATAACATCAATAGTACTGAATACCTTGAACAACGCATGAAAGGAAAGGACTTTTTTCAGTTCATCGGAAATTTTCTCACGGACTATTCCGGTCTTGAAAAAAGAACTGCCGTTAACGTTCAGCTCATGCTGGCTTCCGGTTCAGATCAGCTGAGTATTTTCATAGATGTGAATAAGCCTTCTACAGGGATTATCCAGGAAAAACCCGAGTATACTAACATTACCAACGGCTTGGGACTGTTTACGTCCCGCTACAACAGGAGTGATGCCCGTCCTTTGGACAATACCTCTTGGGATTCCCTGGCTTGCGGACAATACACCAAACACCTAAAGTTTGTGGATTTCTTTGGCGCCCACCCTTGCTTCTAAACTGCCTCTTTGTCATAAACCGAAGCGCCCCAATACCCAGGGGCGCTTTTTTTATGTCATAATTTCCCCTTATTTCCATTGGCATAATCATTGAAATTGGCTTATCGTCAAATTAAATTGTAATAAACAAAATCTGAATAATTATGAGTAAAATAATTGGTATCGACTTAGGAACAACAAATTCATGTGTTTCGGTCATGGAGGGCAACGAGCCTGTAGTAATTCCAAACAGTGAAGGAAAACGTACCACTCCTTCCATTGTGGCATTTGTGGAGAACGGAGAACGTAAAGTAGGAGATCCGGCTAAGCGTCAGGCGATCACAAATCCCAAAAAGACAATCTATTCCATTAAACGTTTCATGGGACATACTTTTGATGAGATATCAAAAGAAGTATCCCGCGTTCCCTATAAAGTGGTGAAAGGCGACAACAACACTCCACGTGTGGAGATCGACGATAGAAAATATACAGCTCAGGAGATTTCTGCCATCATTCTTCAGAAAATGAAGAAAACAGCTGAAGATTATTTAGGGCACGAAGTTTCAGAAGCGGTAATTACTGTTCCTGCTTATTTCAACGATGCTCAGCGTCAGGCGACAAAAGAGGCCGGAGAAATTGCCGGTCTGAAAGTAAAACGTATCATCAATGAGCCTACAGCAGCAGCATTGGCTTATGGCATGGACAAAAGAGGAAAAGAGATGAAGATCGTGGTGTTCGACTGCGGTGGTGGTACACATGACGTATCTGTTCTTGAATTGGGAGATGGCGTATTCGAAGTAAAATCAACAGACGGTGATACCCACTTAGGTGGTGATGATTTCGATCACAAAATCATCGATTGGTTGGTAACAGAATTCAAATCGGAAAATGGAGGATTGGATCTTACAAAAGACCCGATGGCTTTGCAACGTTTGAAAGAAGCCGCTGAAAAAGCGAAAATTGAATTATCAAGTTCAGCTCAAACAGAGATCAACTTGCCATACATCATGCCGGTAGACGGAATTCCTAAACACTTGGTGCGTACTTTGACAAAAGCGAAGTTCGAACAATTGGTGGATGACCTGATCAAACGTACGATCGAGCCTTGTAAATCAGCATTGAAAAATGCAGGATTAAGCACATCCGATATTGATGAAATCATTTTAGTGGGTGGTTCAACACGTATCCCAGCTATCGTTGATGCAGTTCAAAAGTTTTTCGGTAAAGCTCCTTCTAAAGGTGTGAATCCGGATGAAGTAGTTGCTATTGGTGCAGCGATCCAGGGTGGTGTATTGACAGGAGAAGTGAAAGATGTTTTATTGTTGGATGTTACTCCACTTTCTTTGGGTATTGAAACAATGGGCGGTGTGTTCACAAAATTGATCGAGTCGAACACGACCATCCCGACAAAAAAATCAGAGACCTTCTCTACAGCAAGCGACAATCAGCCATCTGTGCAGATCGTTGTATACCAAGGTGAACGTGCCATGGCAAAAGATAATCGTAAGTTGGGTGAATTCAACTTGGACGGAATTCCTCCGGCACCACGAGGTGTTCCTCAAGTAGAAGTAACCTTTGATATTGATGCGAACGGTATCTTGCAGGTTTCTGCAAAAGACAAAGCAACAGGGAAATCTCATAACATCCGCATTGAGGCAAAATCAGGCTTGAGCGATGAAGAGATCAAACGCATGAAAGCAGATGCCGATGCAAATGCTGAAGCGGATAAAAAAGCAAAAGAAGAAACAGAAAAAGTGAACGCTGCTGATTCAATGATCTTTCAAACGGAAAAACAATTGAAAGAATACGGAGAAAAAATTCCGGCAGAAAAGAAAACTGTCATTGAAGAAGCATTGGCTGAATTGAAAACAGCACACGGTTCACGCGATATCGCAGCAATTGAAGCCTCTCTTGAAAAATTGAACTCAGGCTGGCAAGCGGCTTCCCAGGATATGTATAATGCACAACAAGGTGCAGATACAAACGGGCAGGCAAATGCAAACGGCCCGGAAGCAAAAGGTGACGGAGAAGTAACAGATGTTGATTTCGAAGAAGTGAAAGACGAGAAAAAATAACGGATCACTAGGTGACTGAGCCACTAGTTGACTAGGTAAAGGGAGTAGCTTTAAAATTAAAATTTTTAGTTTGGTTTGTGATTGTTAGTAGGCGTCCTGCCCCGAGTTTTCGGGGCGGGACGTTTTTTTATTTGATGAATTCTAATGTGCCTGAGTCGGGTGTCAGAACTTGCAATTGAGTAATAGAATGACTAATTT
>JBKJQG010000108.1:0-9953 GCA_046594925.1 Bacteroidia bacterium | reverse complement strand
TCTGCAAAAAATTCCTGGCAGAAATTCACTTCGTAGATATCACCCTTCTTGATGTGTTCTTTTAATTTCCCAATGGAATATAAATAGGCTGCTTTACCGATTTTTGCATTTATCACCGGTTTTTGAGAAAAACCCTTTTTCGGACTTTCTCCGGAAAAGGCGATCTCGAAAGCATTTTTCGCTTCTTTTTCGGAGATGAATGTATCGTCGTAAAATACAGAAACGGATGTTCCGTCAATTTGCAAAACCACTTTCGGATAAAAGAACTGAAGCAAGGGGAAATGAAGCCTGTCATCATTTTTTGAGCTAAGGCCTTCGTTCTCGTTTTTTAGATCATAGGTGATGTAGCCGAACATCCAGCTTTTTTTTTGATCGTAAAATGTCTGCAATTTGCCCCATGCATTTTGCGGTTCGGAGATGCAGAGTTCTTGCGTTGAGCCAAGAGCAATGAGTTTGGAGGATGACAAATATTTTTTGTCGTTTTCTTTTTCGTTGGAATCAAACAAGCAGACTTGATCGAAATGCTCATTCAGCCCATCAATATTGATGTTTTGCTGGACTGTGGCAAGTATGTAAGTTTGTTTTTTCAGCACGTGTAAAGATAGTTTTTCAGTTTCATTCCAGCCAAAATCATTTTCTACTTCCCCCAGAAAGTTCTTAGACCACGATCTTTCTCCCACTACTCATAAAACGGGTTTTATTTTAAATGTCTGATTTTCTGCATGCCTTTATTAATAGCTATTTTGAAGCCCATTATTCGTTTTTTAAACGCAAATAGTTTATTGATTTTGAGCGCAGTTTTTTGTTTAGAAACAGAAAGTTTTCAACAAAGTGGTAAATTGTGGTAAAAAGTGGGAAAATTCTCTTTATTTTTACGGCTCAAAGGATAAAACCACGATGAATAGCCTGTTTGGAGTATATGAGTGCAATGCTGATGCGAAGGGACGCGTAATGCTTCCTGTTGCATTCAAAAAGCAACTCACCAAAGAGTTGAAAGCGGGCTTTGTCATGAAGCGCAGCATTTTCAGCAAGTCGCTGGAATTGTATCCTATGGGAACGTGGAATGAAATGGTGAAGGAAGTGAACAAGCTCAACAAGTTCGTGAAGAAGAATGTGGAGTTCATTCGGATGTTCAACTACGGTGTTGTTCCGGTGGACTTGGATGCTTCGGGGCGTTTGCTGATCTCCAAAGACATGATGGCTTTTGCCGGGATGAACAAGAACATTGTGATGGCCGCCGCCGGCGACCGCATCGAGATTTGGGACAAAAAAGGGTACGAAAAATTTATCAATAGCAGTACTGCAAACTTTGAAAAACTTGCTGAAGATGTAATGGGTGGAATCACTCCAAACAACGACAACAAAGATGCAGTATCATAACCCAGTTCTTTTAAAAGAATGTATTGAAGGCTTGAACATCGATCCCACGGGAACTTATGTGGACGTGACTTTTGGTGGCGGCGGACATTCACGGGAGATCCTTAAGCATCTGACTACTGGAAAGCTTTATGCTTTCGATCAGGACGAGGATGCGGTGAAGAACTCCATCGATGATGAACGCTTTGTGCTGATCAAACAGAACTTCAGGTACCTGAAGAATTTTTTGAAGATGTACAACGCGCTCCCGGTGGATGGTTTACTGGCAGATCTGGGAGTTTCTTCTCACCAGTTCGATGAAGCCGAAAGAGGTTTCTCCATCCGGTTCAACGCCAAGCTCGATATGCGCATGGATCAGAATGGGAAACAAACAGCTGCAGATGTGCTGAATACATATAGCGAAGAAGAGTTGAAGCGCATTTTCAAATTATACGGAGAAGTCGACAATGCCGGTTACCTGGCATCGATCATTTTTCACAACAGAAAGGACAAGCACATCGATACGGTGAATGATCTGAAAGTGATGATCACCAAATGTGTTAAGAAGGGAAGAGAGAATCAATATTACGCTCAGGTTTTTCAGGCACTGAGAATAGAAGTGAATAAAGAGTTGGATGTATTACAGGAGTTACTCATACAAAGTCTGGAAGTTTTGAAGCCCGGAGGTAGGTTGGTGGTGATGTCCTACCATTCACTAGAAGACAGATTGGTCAAGAACATCATGAGAAGCGGAAAGTTTGAAGGCGAAGTGGAAAAGGATTTTTACGGGAACCAATTGACACCTTTTAAACAAATCACAAGAAAGCCAATTGTGCCAAGCGCAGCAGAGAACGAAGCAAATAGCAGAGCGCGGAGCGCTAAGTTGAGAGTAGCTGAGAAGAAGTAGGCAATTTAGGAAGTAGGCAATAGGCAATTGGGAAAATAGGGAATCAATCAAGTTGACAATTGGCAAAGGAAGAAGTCGACAATAAATGAAAGCAAGAACACGAGTAAACTAAAAACAATTGCCAACTGCATACTGGCAAAATTGCCTACTGCACATTGCCTACTGAAGAAATGGGAAACAAATTCAAAGAGCAAGCAAAACCTGAAGAGCCGAAAATTGCGATTTCCGTGAAGGAAAACAAAGTAGTACGCTCGGTGGCCAATGTTGTGAGCGGCAGTTTCCTTTCTAGAGAAACGACAATCAAGAAATTGCCTTTCGTTTTCTTTTTGTCTTTTCTGGCCATCTGCTACATCGCAAAAGGATATTACGATGATGATCAAGTTAGGAAGTTGAACAGGCTGACAAATGAATTAAAGGAATTACAAACCCAATACATAGTTGTAAAAGATTCATTGGTCATTAAAAGCAAACAGACAGAAGTAGCAAAAGCATTGGCTTTACAAGCCACAGGAATAAAGGAGTCGGTGGTGCCTCCTAAAAAGATCCTAGTAAAAACAGTTAAAACAAATTCAAACCCGGATTAAGATAGTTGGAAGTTAAAAAAGACATACTGTGGCGTGTATATCTCATATATTTTTTTATATGCCTTTTCGGTGTCGCTATTATTTCCAAAATTTTTGTCATCCAGTTTTCCGAAGGAGAAGAGCTGAGAGCCCAGGCAGAACGATTCTCTACCCAAAAATTTAACATTGAAGCCGTTCGTGGCAACATCTATGATGCCAACGGAAGTTTACTGGCTACTTCCTTGCCTTATTTTGAAGTCGGCATGGATGTGAACACCGAAGCCATTTCGAAAGAATTCTTCTACGACAATGTTGATTCCCTTTCCCTTTGTCTGACTAATTTGTTCAAAGACAAATCCTACAAAGAGTACAGAAAATTGTTGGTGAAAGCACGGAAAGGCGGCGATCGCTGGGTAGTCCTTCACCGGGATGTTTCCTATACCGACCTGCAAAAGATGAAGAAATTTCCTGTTCTCCGCAGAGGAAAGAATCGGGGCGGCTTTGTTTATTTGCAGACCAACAAGCGCGAACGCCCTTTTCAATTCTTGGCGGCGCGGACCATAGGAAAAGTAAATGAGAACGGAACCGGAAAATCTTATGGATTAGAAGTTGCTTACGACAGCATCCTACAAGGTAAAAGTGGCATGCGCTGGAAACAGAAGATCGCAGGAAATGTGTGGCGCCCGATCAACGATGAAAACGAGATTGATCCGGAAGATGGGAATGACATTGTTTCCACTATCGATATCAATGTGCAGGATGTGGCAGAGAACTCTTTGATGAACTCACTTAAAAAACACGGCGCCGATCACGGCTGTCTCGTGCTGATGGAAATCAAAACAGGAGAAGTCAAAGCGATTGCCAATTTGAAGCGTGTGAAAGATTCTTCTTATGTAGAAAATCTGAATTACGCTGTCGGTGTTGCAACTGTTCCTGGTTCCACATTTAAACTTCCTTCCCTTGTGGCAGTGATGGAGGATTTTAATGTCAGCCTGAACGAAGTAGTGGATATCGGAGACGGTGTTTGTTTCTACAGCAATAAACGCGTTGCAGATTCCCATCCGCCGCAAAAAAGCAAGATCACCGTTCAGGAAGTTTTTGAATTGTCTTCTAACGTTGGCGTTACAAAAGTGATTTCCCGCTACTACTCAAAAGATCCTCAGAAATACATCGACCGTTTGTACAAGATGAATTTGAATGAGCCGCTGAACATCCCGATTCCGGGCGAGGGTAGGCCTTACATCAAGGATACCAAAGACAACAGCTGGTCACAGATTTCTTTGCAGTGGATCAGCTACGGTTACGAAACACGGATCACTCCTTTGCAGATCTTGAATTTTTACGCAGCGGTTGCCAACGATGGAAAAATGATGCGTCCGATGTTCGTGAAGGAGATCCGCAAACGTGGCAAGACGATCAAGACCTTCGAACCGGAAGTGATTAATCCTGCCATTTGTTCCAAAGCAACTGTTGCTAAAGCAAGAACTATGATGGAAGGTGTCGTGCTGAACGGTACTGCAAAAAGTTTGCAAGCTGCCGACTACCAAATCGCAGGAAAAACGGGAACCGCCCAAATGGGAATGGTGAACGGCAAAATGACTTATCAGGCTTCTTTCGTAGGCTACTTTCCTGCTGATAATCCTAAGTATGCCTGCATCGTGGTTGTGAGTGCTCCCAGCGGAGATTCCTACTACGGAGGTGCTGTAGCCGGTCCGGTTTTTAAGGATGTAGCTGATAAAGTTTATTCCACCAGCCTGGAAATTCACAAAGAGATCAACTCGGTTCAACCTCAGTTCGCATTGACGGCCCCTAAAGTAAAATGCGGTTACCAGCCGGACATTGAAAATGTACTGACCATTTTGAAAGTGAAAAACAATTCGAATGACGAAAATGCAGATTGGGTTTCATCCAGCAACGATTCACTTTCTGTTTCACTTTCAACAAGGGATCACGAAGAGAAATTGAAAAAAGGAATCGTTCCTAATCTGCTCGGAATGACGGCAAAAGATGTGTTGTATTTGCTGGAAAATAATGGAATGAGAGTAACGCTGATTGGAAGTGGAGCGGTGGCCTCACAGTCGTTAAGCGCAGGGACAACGTTCATTAAAGGCTCACAAATAGTATTGCAGTTGATATGAAGTTACTCAAAGACATATTATATAAAGCAGGGATCATTGAAGTGTCCGGGTCGACCAATGTCGCTATCACCGCTTTGACATTTGACTCTCGGAAGATCGAGAAGGACAGTCTGTTCATTGCAGTGAAGGGAACTCAGCATGACGGACACATATACATCAACGATGTGATCGGTAAAGGTGCGATCGGAATTTTATGTGAGGAGTTTCCCGAGATCATGAACGAGAAGGTGACTTATGTGAAAGTAAAAGACACCTCAGCGGCACTGGGAATCATCGCCGCGAATTTCTACGACAACCCTTCTGAAAAATTGAAACTGGTCGGTATTACCGGAACGAATGGCAAGACCACGACCGTGACCTTGCTCTTTAATTTATTTAAGAAGCTTGGGTACAAAACAGGTTTATTGTCGACCGTGAAGAATCAAATCATCAATGATGTGATACCAGCAACACATACCACTCCCGATGCGATCCAATTAAATGCATTGCTGAAACAGATGGTGGATAAGGGTTGTACTCATTGCTTCATGGAAGTGAGTTCGCACGCAGTAGTGCAAAACCGCATTGCAGGATTGGTTTTTTCAGGAGGTGTTTTCACCAACATCACTCACGATCACTTGGATTACCACAAAACATTTGATGAATACATCAAAGCAAAAAAACGCTTCTTCGATCTTTTGGGGAATGCCGCTTTTGCACTGACAAACAGAGATGATGTCAACGGAGAGATCATGCTGCAGAATACAAAAGCAACGAAAAAGACATACTCGCTCCGTTCCATGGCAGATTTTAAATGCAAGGTCGTTGAGAATCAATTCAGCGGGTTGCTGCTGAATATCGACAATCAGGAAGTCTGGAGTAAACTGATCGGAAGTTTCAATGCTTATAATTTACTCGCAGTTTATGCAACTGCTATTTTATTGAAAGAAGACAAAACGAATGTGCTGACCACCTTGAGTTCACTTACGTCCGTGGAAGGAAGGTTTCAATACATCCGCACGGATGAAGGCGTGATCGGAATTGTGGATTATGCCCATACTCCGGATGCATTGGTGAATGTGCTAAAGACCATCATGGACATCCGCACTGGAAATGAACAAGTGATCACCGTCGTAGGATGTGGTGGCGATCGTGACGCAGCGAAACGTCCTATGATGGCTAAGATCGCTTGCGACCTGAGCAACAAAGTGATCCTGACTTCGGACAATCCCAGAAGCGAAGACCCAGAAACCATCATCAAGGAAATGCAGAAAGGTGTGGATGCTGTGAACAACAAAAAAACAATTTCCATTACCGACAGAAGTGAAGCGATAAAAACGGCTTGCTCTTATGCAAAGCCTGGAGACATTATTCTGGTTGCTGGAAAAGGACATGAGAAGTATCAGGAAATAAAAGGAGTGAAGCATGATTTTGACGACATGCAAGTGCTGCAGGAGAACTTGAGATTATTTGAAAAATAGGGTTGCGTGAAATTTTAAAAATAGAGCCCAGACAAGGTTATTCAATCCGAAAAATAAAAAATAATTAAAACGGATTAATTAAAAAAACACAAGAGCATGTTCTACTACTTATTTGATTTTTTAGACAAACAATTTGACGTTCCGGGAGCCGGAGTGTTTCACTACATCTCTTTCAGAGCTGCGATGGCATTGATAGTTTCTCTTCTGATCTCTCTTGTTTTCGGTAAGCGGATCATCAACATTCTGCACAGGAAACAAGTTGGTGAAACAGTTCGTGATTTGGGATTAACAGGACAGTTGGAGAAAAAAGGGACACCAACAATGGGCGGTCTGATCATTCTTTCTGCGATCGTGATTCCGACATTATTGTTTGCAAAACTTCACAACGTTTACATCATCTTGATGCTGCTTTCCACCGTTTGGTTGGGCGCTATCGGTTTCATAGATGATTACATCAAAGTATTCAAAAAAAACAAAGAAGGTCTTGCCGGGAAATTTAAAGTGCTGGGACAAATAGGCATCGGATTGATAGTAGGGATTACTTTGTATTGCAACGATCAAGTCGTTGTGAAAGAAAAAATATTTGCAGGGAAGATCCCTACAATGGATATGGTCGGAACAGCACAGCAAAATACGCAGATAGCGGTATATGCGGAGGAGCCAACCAAGTCGATGAAAACGACCATTCCTTTTGTGAAGAATAATGAGTTTGATTATTCATCACTGCTTTCATTTCTGGGAGACAATTATCAGAGCTGGGCTTGGATCATTTTTATTCCATTTGTGATCCTCATTGTTACGGCTGTATCGAATGGCGCCAACATTACCGATGGGATAGACGGACTCGCCACTGGGACTTCTGCCATCATCGGAGTTGTTCTGGGGATTCTCGCTTACGTTTCCGGTAACACAGTTTTTGCGGACTACTTGAACATCATGTATATCCCGAATTCAGGAGAGCTGGTAATTTTCATTGCTGCATTTGTTGGTGCCTGTGTCGGATTCCTTTGGTACAATTCCTTCCCTGCTCAAGTATTCATGGGTGATACAGGGAGTTTGGCCTTGGGCGGGATCATCGCAGTGTTTGCGATCGCTATCCGCAAGGAACTTTTAATCCCAATCCTATGTGGCGTGTTCCTGGTAGAAAATCTTTCTGTGATGATGCAGGTAGCTTATTTCAAACGAATGAAAAAGAAATTCGGAATTGAATATGCCAGGGAAAACAGATTATTTAAAATGGCGCCTTTGCACCATCACTATCAGAAAATGGGAATGCACGAATCAAAGATTGTTTCCCGATTCTGGATCATTGGGATCATGCTGGCGGTGTTAACGATTGTAACACTCAAGTTGAGATAGTTTTTTGAAACAGGTTTGATAACAGCGAATGGCCGAACAAAAAGATAACGAGTTACAAGCTCCCTTTCCTTCGGAGAGGGCTGGGGTGAGGTCTCGCTTGGTGATACTTGGCGGCGGGGAGAGTGGTGTCGGTACCGCAGTGCTGGCTCAAAAAAAAGGATTTGATGTATTCCTTTCAGATAAAGGAAAATTAAAAGAGAAGTACAAAGACGTTCTTTCAAAATACGGAATCAAATGGGAAGAGGAAAAACATTCCGAAGACCTAATACTCAATGCCGATGAAGTGGTGAAGAGTCCGGGGATTCCCGACAAAGCCGAGCTGATCAAAGCATTGCACTCAAAAGGCATACCTGTCATTTCAGAAATCGAGTTTGCTGGACGGTACACCAACGCAAAGAAAATCTGCATCACAGGAAGCAACGGGAAAACAACGACAACGTTGCTGACTTATCACATGATGCAGAAGGCAGGCTTGAATGTAGGATTGGCTGGAAATGTGGGAAAAAGTTTTGCGATGCAGGTGGCTGAGATGGACTTTGATTATTACGTGCTGGAACTGAGCAGTTTTCAGTTGGACGGAATGTTTGAATTCAAAGCCGACATCGCCATTCTGCTGAACATCACTCCGGATCATTTGGATCGTTACGATTACAAACTGGAAAATTATGCTGAATCAAAATTCAGGATAATTCAAAATCAGACCGAATTGGACGCATTCATTTATTGCATTGATGATGAAGTAACGATGAACATGATCAAGACTAAAAATATCAAAGCAAAACAATATCCGATTTCCATCAAACAGGAATTGCAGATCGGAGCATACTTAAAAGAAAACAATCAATTAATAATAAACACAAATAACACTAATCCCTTATTTATGACAATACAAGAACTAGCATTACAAGGAAAACACAACATCTACAATTCTATGGCGGCAGGTGTTACAGGTAAACTCGTGGACATGAGAAAAGAAACGATCCGTGAGAGCCTTTCCGATTTCCATAACATCGATCACCGCCTCGAGCTGGTAGGGAATGTGCATGGCATAGAATTCATCAATGATTCAAAAGCAACCAACGTGAATTCTACCTGGTATGCCTTGGAAAGCATGAACAACCCTGTCATCCTTATTTTAGGAGGAGTCGATAAAGGGAATGACTATTCCATGCTGACCGACCTCGTAAAGTCAAAAGTAAAAGCGATCATTTGTTTGGGAACAGACAATAAAAAGATCATTAAAGCCTTCGGTGGACTGGTGGAAACGATCCTCGAAGCAAAATCAGCGAAAGAAGCAGTGGCTCAGTCATACAAGATCGGTAAAAAGGGAGATACCGTATTGTTGTCGCCTGCCTGCGCAAGTTTCGACATGTTTGAAAATTATGAGGACCGCGGTACTCAATTCAAGCAAGCCGTTCGCGCTCTTTAAAATTTATTGATTGGTGTTATTTAAAATTGAAAAGATGACAGAAAAAGATAAGATCAGAAATTATCACGACAAGTTAAACCAGACTTTGTTGTCACGCAACCGTGTACGTTCTTCCGAGGATGACCATCAACTAGAGTTTGTGGATGAAATAAACGGGATCGCTTATATCAACGATTCCAAATCTATCCGTCTGACTGCAACGCGGAACGCCTTGGAATCCATCGAGACCTCGGTGGTGCTGATCATAGGCGGTGATGACCTTGATAATGATTATTCTGTTCTTTCTCAACAAGTCAAACAAAAAGTAGTCGCGATTGTCTACCTCGGAACTCAAAGCGACAAGATGCTAAAATGGTATTCAGGGTACAAGATGCTTTTCGCCAAGGCATTGACGCTCAGCGAAGCCATCCAGGTTTCTTCCGCTTATGCCATGTCGGGAGATGTAGTGTTATTCTCTCCAGCCTGTCCAAGCTACCATGAACACGATAATTATAAAAACCGGGGAAATGAATTCAAGGACCTCGTCAAAAATTTAAAAGGCTAAAGTGAATTTATTCAAATACATAAAAGGGGATAAAGTTATCTGGACAGTAGTGGTGCTACTGTCCCTTATCTCCATTTTAGTTGTATACAGTTCAGTTGTTGCATTGGCTTACCGTTATAAGAATGGTGACACTGCTTCTTATTTGATCAAGCATATTTTTATTGTTGCTTCCGGGATCTTTTTAATGTATCTGATTC
>JBKJQG010000328.1:0-3913 GCA_046594925.1 Bacteroidia bacterium | reverse complement strand
ACTGTTCAACATTTTTAATAAGAGAGAGAACAAGCTGTTCATTTGCGCGATCTGAGTTTAAGTGCTGTCGGTCGAATACTTGATTCTCGCAGCCGTTTAAATTCGTATTTTTGATGCTATACCAATAGCAAAGTTTTGTTTGTACTGTATCGCATACTCTTCCTTCAGCTTTTTTGCCTGCCGGCTCTGATTTTTTCTCAGAATGGAAGCCGTTCACAGGAAAACGCCCCGGCCATCGGCAAAATAAAGGGCAGTGTTGCCGACCAGACATCTAAACAGGCCGTTGAGTTTGCCACGGTTGCCTTATACAAACTAAAAGATTCTTCTTTGGTGACCGGTGCTGTAGCGGATGAAAAAGGAAGCTTTCAGCTTTCTGAGATTCCTTTCGGACGCTATTTTATGAAAATAAATTTTATTGGCTACAAGCAATTGGTACTGGATTCCCTTGCCATTCGCCCGAACGCGACAGAGCTGAACGTTGGAGTGATAAAAATTTACAGCGCAGTGCAGAACTTGGGTTTAGTGGAAGTCGCAGCAGAAAAAAATTCACTGCAGCTGGGCATCGACCGAAAAATATTCAACGTAGAAAAGAGCATTGTCAGTGAAGGAGGTTCTGCATCGGATGTGTTGCAAAGTATTCCAAGTTTATCGGTCGACATCGACGGAAACATAAGTATGCGTGGAAGCGGCAACGTCACCGTCCTGATCGATGGTAAACCTTCCGGACTCACCGGTACCAGCAGGGCAGCCATTCTGCAGCAGATTCCGGCGAGTAGCATCGAAAGCATTGAACTCATTACTAATCCTTCCGCTAAGTACGATCCGGACGGCATGTCGGGCATCATCAATGTGATCACTAAAAAGAATAAACTGAATGGATTCAACGGGTCGGTTAGTGTTGGTGCCGGGACGGGGGACAAATACAATGCTTCGGCTACCATCAGTTACCGGAACTCTAAAGTAAATATTTACGCCAATTACGGTCTCCGTTCAAACAACCGGACCGGAAGCGGAAACTCACTTCGTCAGAATTTTTTGCAAGACACTACTTTTTTTCTCAGACAGAATTCAAGTCAACTCAATACGAACATTTCTCACAACATGAAAGCAGGTGTTGATTTGTTTCTGACTGACAAAAACACCCTTGGTTTTTCGGTGTTATACACGACGGGAATAGAAGGCGGGAAAGAAACGGTGAACTTTTATGAGGCGGACAATAATGACGTGACTTCAGGAAGTTATGCGAGGGACATTGAAACCTCTGATACTCCTGGCAATATGGACTATAACCTAAATTACAGGAAGACATTTGCAAAGCCCAAGCAAGAGTTCATAATAGACCTTACTTATTCTGACGCCGACGGAAGAAGAAATGAAAGTTATTCCGAAAGAAATTACACCCTAAAATTCGAGCCTAAAAATGCCACTCCATTCCTGCAAAAGACTAAAAATGTATCCATGAATAACATCATTACCGCTCAAGTGGATTACGTGCAACCATTTAAAAATTCAATAAAATGGGAGCTTGGCGGAAAAACGACCATGAGGACCATTGGGAATGAATTCACGTCGACGGTTTATGACTATGTCGACAACAGTTATGTCTTGGACACGAACACAAGCAACAATTTTGTATACTCTGAAAACATCTACGCAGCCTATTCCACGCTTTCTGGAGCGATCAAAAATTTTGGTTATCAATTCGGTCTGCGGGCCGAGCAGGCAAACACTTCTTCTAACCTCATCACTACCGAAGAAAAGTTTGTAAACAACTACTTTAAACTGTTCCCATCTATTCACCTGTCCCAGAAATTTAAAAAGGAACAGGAATTTCAATTGAGTTACAGTAGGAGAATAAATAGACCTAATTCCAAGAATTTAAATCCGTTCAAGGACTTTTCGGATCCTTATAACGTCCGCTATGGAAATCCTTATTTGAAGCCTGAATACATCAATTCTTATGAGCTGAGTTACCTGAAATATTTTCCGAAAGGGGCTCTGACCGCCACCGCCTATTTTCGTCAGACCGACGGTGTGATCCAACGCTACAAAATTATTGCAGATAGCACAGTGTCTTATGTTACTTTTGTAAATCTCGACAAGTCACAATCTTACGGACTGGAAATGATTGTTAAGTCCGACATCACAAAATGGTGGAACGTAACTTTTAGTGCAAACGGTTTTCAGACAAAAATCGATGGCGGGTCGCAAGCAGATCTTCAGAACGAAAATCTGAGTTATCTTCTGAAGCTGTTGTCAAACATGCGCGTGTGGAATAATATGGACATTCAATTTACAGCAAATTACAATGGGCCGACGGCGACTTTGCAGGGAGAAGTGAAACCGGTCTTTACATTGGATCTGGGGTTTAAGAAGGAACTATTTAAGAATGCAAACCTTAGTTTGAATCTCACCGATCTTACCGACGCGCGTAAAATGCAAATCATCGGCAATAATGATCCTGCATTCTATCAGGAAATGAACCGCAAAAGAGAGTCGCGGGTTGCAACACTAACCTTCAGTTACCGCTTTGGAAAAATGTCGGAAAATAAAAAGTCGCGTCCTGAGAAACAAAACAATGGAGGATTTGAGGGTGGCGGGGATATGGGAATGTAATAGTTTCTACGTTGCTTGCGGATCTGGAGGGGTCTTGAAAGCCGGATGTTGAATCACCTTTAGTTTTTCCGCTAATTTTTCCGCCTGTGATCTCAATTCATTCACCGCTGTACTCTCCCACAGCTGGCCTTTTAAGTTCAATCCCAAGGTAAACAAATTGCAGTGTACTTTTCCGGTAGCGTCGATCACTTGAAAGGTTTCCGTATTTGCGGTAATTCCTAGTTTCAACGCGTCCTGGATCAAATGCCCCTTTAGAAAACAATTTTTTAGAAAACTCTTTTCCAATTTCAACAGGTCTGTTTCTGGCCCGGTACAATTGATAACCCTCGAAGCTTTTAAGTGCCGTGTGATGTTTTCTTTTTTGTCGAAGTACTCCAGCACAATGTGATCTTTCTCTTCCACGATGTTGATGATCTCTCCGGAATTGATGAAAAGTCTTCCTTCCGATCGTAACTGCTGAATCTTGTCATGCGAATGCAAAGGGATGCGGTGCCTTGCTACTCCCCACAAATGGCGGACGCGCGACATAAACAGTTGTTTGTCTTTTTCTGAAAGTCCTTGCCAAATATGCTGTGTATGCGGACGAAGTGAGTCGATCACCTGCTCTGCAGAGACACCATGCTTTCTTACTGCTTTCAAATGTTTGTTGACGAGTTTTATCAGCTCGAGCAAAGAAAGATTTTCTTTTAATTCTTCTGAAAGTTTGGAATATTTTAGGCCGTTGTGACGATGAGGAAGAATGTTAAATCCGTTTGGTGATATCGAATAGATTTTTCCTTTGAAGCCATTCTCGAGCAAGCCTAAAACGGCGTCTACCATTGTCAGTCCACTTCCGATGATCAGCACTGGTAATTCATCGGGTGCATTCTTAACGGAATCTGCTTTCCAGGGATTCTGAAAATAATTTTTGCTTTTGTAAAAAGCATCGTTGTCGATCTTTGGATTTCTTGGAACATTGTTTCCTGTTGCGATGATGCACTCGTCGACTTCCTGGTTCGTTCCATTCTCATAAACGATCTTAACAACAGTGGATGTCGGCTCAAGGTCCCGAACAAGAGTGTCAACCACCTGAACGGAAATGTTTTTTGAGGCGGCCAGGGATGTGGCTGCATTCCAGATATTACAGATGTATTCTCCGTAAAGTTGACGAGGCAGGAATGAATTTTGAATCAGTGTTTTGTCTTTTGACTTGAAGTCCGGCCGCGCCATCAGCCAGTCAACGAAGTGATCTGGTTTATCAGCGTAAGCACTCATCTTCCCGGCGATTACGTTCAGTAAGTGTTTTTCTGAATAGGGA
>JBKJQG010000297.1:0-4209 GCA_046594925.1 Bacteroidia bacterium | reverse complement strand
TTTGGGTTGTTCGGGTGCACGCATCGTAGTGACTCTGATCCATGTTCTTAAACAAAACAAAGCTAAATACGGTGCTGCTGGGATCTGCAACGGTGGTGGCGGAGCTAGTGCGATGGTTGTTGAATTAGTATAATTCTGGAGTCTTGTTCATCTATGTCCTTAGGACTCAAGACTAAAAACAAATGGATAATATGTTCGGAATAGTTAACCTGAGTATCATTCCTTGTCGAAAAGAACCTTCGGATAGATCCGAAATGGTTACTCAGCTGCTATTTGGCGACCACTTTGAAGTTCAAGAAGTGATGGGTTCCTGGTGCAAGATCAGGAATGCTTACGATGGCTATGAGTGTTGGATCGATAAAAAGCAATTTCTTCCGATCGCTCACCACACTTTTGATATTTTGAATTCTACAGAAATATTTTGTGTGAACGAACTCGTACAGGTCATTACCGATTCGATAGCTTCTCAACTTTTTCCGGTTTGTATCGGAAGCACCCTTCCTAATTTTGATGAGGGAGAATGTGCGGTCGAAAATTCTACTTATACATACGATGGTGCTTTTGTAAACGGGGAACTTCCGTTTTCAAAGAACGGCATCATCGATTCTGCGATGGTTTACCTGAATTCGCCTTATCTCTGGGGCGGCAAAACTCCTTTTGGAATCGACTGCTCCGGTTTTACTCAGATGGTCTACAAAATCAATGGAATCCGAATCAAACGCGATGCCTATCAACAAGCGGAAGAGGGTGAAACGCTTAGTTTCGTTGAAGAAGCAGAACCAGGCGATCTGGCTTTCTTCGATAACGACGAAGGAAAGATCGTGCACGTCGGAATTGTGATGGACAATAACAAAATCATTCATGCTTCTGGAAAGGTCCGTATTGATGGGTTTGATCATCAGGGCATCTTTAACAATGAAAAAAAGGATTATTCACACCGGCTGAGATTATTGAAACGGATAGTTTAAATTTTGCAGTCGTTTTTTTGTTTGTACTCCCTTTATATATTTCAGTGTTAGTATTTCAAATTTCAGATTTATTCTAACAATTTGATCCCGATAGCTATCGGGACTGAAACCTTGAATTTTTTCCCTTAATCAAAAATCAATGCTCAGGACTTCCTTTATAACAATAGTGTTATTGATGAGCGTAAATTTATTTTGTCAATACGATGCGGAATGTTTTATCAATACTAAAAAGGAAATAAAACTATCGATCGAGAACCAGCCTCTGGATTCACTCCATTACCGTGATTCGCTTACCATTAATAACGTCACCCGTTATGTCGATACGGTTCTTAGGGTTTATCGGGCAGATGCAACGCCCTATGTACAAAAAATGGTTGGCTGTCGTTTGCCGGATTTTGCTTTTTTTAACCTGGATGGAGTAGACATGTCCATCAATAAAATCGTGTCGGATTTTGCCATCATTAGTTTTAGTTCGACTACTTACGGAGATGTCAGTAATGCCCATCTTCAACAGTTCTGCAAGTTGAAATCAGCTTTAAAGGACAGTCTGACGGTCATCAATATTTTTGAAGAAAAAGATAAAGATGTTCTGGATTATTCTAAAAGTTATGAATCCAACGTAGAGTTTGTTGCGAATGCAGATCTTCTTTTCTATCACTATAGCTTGCAGTTAGGACCCGTCTTTTATGTGCTTGACAGATACAAGAACATTATTTTCATCAAGTCCGGACACCACTACATTTATTCTCCCGATGAGATTTATTCTGAATTATTGGAAAAAATGAGAAGCACGGACTGCTCCGATTAAAGCTCGATGCTGATCTTTTCGCCAAGGAACTTAGGCTGCTTGTGGAGGAGGTAGAGATCAAGAACTGCTTTGAATTTCGCAAACTGTTCCCTTATCCTCACTTTTAAAGAAAATGCATCCGGCACGTCTTTCGCATTAAACGCAACGACTTCCATCCCATAAAAATTTCCGATGAAAACAGCACGTTCGTTATGGAACCTTTGGGAGATCACCGTGATCTTGTTCTGCCCAAAGACTTTCAAACATCTTACCATGGAGTCCAGTGTGCGGAAACCGGCATAATCCTGAGTGATACAGCTGTCAGGAACACCTTGCGCAACGAGTGCTTCGCGCATATCTGTAGCTTCGTCGTATTCTTTTTTTGAATTGTCGCCGCTGACAATGATGTGTTTGATCTTGCCTGATTTAAACAAGTTGGCGGCAGCTTCAATCCGGTATTTAAAAAAAAGGTTTTCACTTCCGTTTCGTAAAGTCTTACTTGCGCCCAAAAGAATCGCAACATCATTCTGGGGAATGGTTTCTGTATCTGAATAGATTTGAGTTTTTGTGCTGCTTATTATCCAACAGTTGCTTAAAAGTATAAAAGTGACTAAAACAACCAGCAGTATTAACGACCATTTGAATAGTTTTTTAAAAGAGATTTTGTCCGCTATCGACATGGGTTTAATTGATATGAAGTTTTAATTTACTTTAATAATTTCATTCCGGAGCCTCGGGATCAAATTTCAGATTTCAAATTTTCAATCTGAAATTGTTCTGACTAAGGAGTATAGTTAAAAGGGGCGACAATTTATAGAGAGCTAAATATAAAGATCAAGCAAAACAAACACCGCAAACACAACACTTGCAATGCCATTGGTTGTAAAGAATGCGAGATTGACTTTTGAGAGATCGCTTGGCTTTATCAATGTATGCTGATAGAACAAAAGAAGTGAATAGACAGCTGTCCCAATCCAATACCACAAGCTGAACTCCGCGTAGATTCCAGCATAGATAACAAATCCTGCGCTTATCAAATGCAAAACATTGGAAAGCATTAGGGCTCCTTTTTTTCCTAACCATACAGGAATGGATTTCAGATTTTTCGAACGGTCGAACTCTTCATCCTGTAAGGCGTAAATAATATCAAAACCGCTTACCCAAAATAGAACGGAAAAAGAAAAAAATAAGGGAAGCCAGTCGAATTTGCCTGTAACGGCTAAGTAAGCGCCTATCGGAGCGAGCGATAGGCCCAATCCTAAGATCAAATGACAGAGGGCCGTGAATCTTTTTGTCAAACTATATCCCAGTACAACCAACAAGGCAACAGGTGATAAGTAAAAACAAAGTGGGTTTATGAAATAAGTTGTAGCTACAAAAAGAACACAGTTCACAATGACGAACAGTAAAGCTGATTGTGGTTTTACTATTCCAGCGGGAATTTCACGGATGGCCGTTCTAGCATTTTGTTGGTCAATGTTCCTGTCAATGTATCTGTTAAAGCCCATCGCGGCACTTCTGGCAAACACCATGCACAACACTACGAGTGCAAAAAGTTTCCAATCAAAGCTCGCTTCCGTGTAGGTGATAGCTAAAAAATAACCAATGACCGCAAAAGGCAACGCAAAAATTGTATGACTGAATTTGACAAGTGATAAATAAGTGCTGACCGTGTTTTTCTTCCCGCTCATATTTACTTAATTTTACTCATGATGATGATCGCGAGGACGATGATGATGGGAATAGAACTTAAGAGGATTCCGATGATTCCGGGACTGATTTTTTTTGTGCTGACCTGATGTTTCGTGTCGAGGTAAACATAAGAAGTAGAAGTAAGCATACCTAGGAATCCGGCGGGTAGAGATAGAAATAGTCCGTAAGGAACTACCACCAACAAAGCGGCCAGTGCGCCCAAAATGACGGAGGCGATCCCTAATATTTTTATTTTTTGATGCATTGTGCTACAAAATTATCATTTTTTGTGTAGCGATGATACGGTTTCCGGAAACTAATCTGCAGAAGTACATTCCCTTGGAAAAAGTTCCAGAGTCGATGGTTCCATTCTTAACTTTCTTAACCGAGATCAGTTTGCCGATAGAATTATAGATCTCCAGCTCATAGGTTTCGTTTGCCGAAAGACCCTGAAGCGCAATAGTAACCATTCCGCCGGTGGAAGGGTTCGGGTAGATGGAAAATGTGTACTCTATCCCCGAGTCTGTGGTTGAAGTAAACAAACATCCTGTCAAAGCGGTGAAAGCATTGGCTTTTCCGTACCCGTATTGATTGTTCGGGACAGCGCCTGTATATCCGTCAATGGTGGTACAGGATGAAATGGCGTTCCTGACATCCATCGCCGAAGCGGTTGGATTTTTCTGAAGATACAGAGCTGCTATGCCCGCAACGCCAGGACTTGCAGCAGAAGTGCCTCCACCCAGAACATGATATCCGCCCGGG
>JBKJQG010000064.1:0-13646 GCA_046594925.1 Bacteroidia bacterium | reverse complement strand
GCCGGCGCAGTCCTGTTCGCTGCTCTAACTGCTGTTGCCATTGGCGCGATCGTTTTCTTGCCTAAAGTGTTTTGACTAACTATATTTGGTAGAAACCACTCTGGATGTTTAATTAGTCGGCAACTCCTTGGACATTGCCCTGCTTATGGCTTAATTCTGCAGCTTTGATTTTGTATTCTTTGCTATAACGGATTCATACTTGTTTCATGCTTCTAAGATCGCGCTTTTATCATAAATAATTTGTCCACCCAAAAGTAGGTAACCGAATGATTAGAATATAAAGAAAAGTATAGAAATAAAACAGGAGTAGTAAAGTAAATGTATAACAATTTCAGAATAGTCCTAAAATTTTCAAATATTAGTCGTGTAAAAACAACTAATGCGAGTCAATGCTTTGAAAACAAACAGTCGCAGACTGGCAACTCGCGCAGGCCTTACCGAGGTTTTCTTTTTTTACGATTTCATATTCACGAACTGTAAAGGCAGATCGTAGCTTCCGCTTCTCATTAAAGCAATGACTGCCTGAAGGTCATCGAATTTTTTTCCAGTCACCCGCACTTGATCGTCCATCATCTGAGCCTGCACTTTCATCTTCGAATCTTTGATATCCTTGATGATCTTTCGTGCAACATCTTTATCTATGCCTTCTTTTATCTTGATGTCCTTTTTGACCATCACGCCTGATCCGTAATGCTCTTTGCTTGCATCCAGAACAAGCGGATTTAAATGCTGCTTGATCATGCGCTGACGAATGATGTCGATGATGGATTCCAAACGCATGTCGTTTTCCGTAACAATGTTGATCATCATTCCTTTTTTGTCCAGTGTGATCTCACTCTTCGATCCGTGGAAGTCGAAACGGTTAACGATCTCTTTGCGAGCCACGTTAATCGCATTGTCGAGCAACTGTGCATCTACTTTATTTACTATGTCGAATGAAGCCATGTTTACGAATTAAAAATCAATACAAATATCTGAACTAAATTTTTTTTCTTTTTTTCTTTTTTTCTTTTTTTCTTATTTTATTCTTTTATTGCCTATTGCCTATTGCCTATTGCCTATTGTCTATTGCTTATTGCCATCCCACATCCCACATCTCACATCTAACATCTCAGTACTTAATATCCGCGATCATGCACCGCGCGCTACCGCCCCCGTATTGCTCTATCGTGTAAAGCGGACTGTGAAGGATGCTTCCGTATTGTTCCAGTTTTTTTATTTGTGATTCATCCAAGGATTTAAAAGCTTGTTCGCTCATCACAATGAAGCTTTCTCCTTTTGAATTATAAAGTTGATAGATGTTGCCGGCAAAGGAATTCATTTGCTCTATGGAAATAGGAATGATCTCGTGTTTGGTGAATGTAAGGGAATCTATTAGTTTATCCAGGTCTTTCTTTTCAGTTATGCATTCTTTGCAAAGAATCACGAAGCCGCTGCCAATACCCATCAACACATTGGTGTGATAGATGTCATGTCCGTTTTTGTCCACCGCCTTAAACAGGATGCTCTCAAACCCTAACTGTTTAGTGATCTGTTCGAAAAGTAGTTTGTCGGTGCGTGGTGAGCTGTTTGCGTATGCAATCATGTGTTCGTAGTCAAAGACAATGCTTCCGGTCCCTTCTAAAAACATCTTCTTGCTTTCGAATTTGCTCAGGTCAATGATGATGGTATCGTTTTGTTTGAAATCGGCAAGGATATCGTCCCTTCTTTCCTGTCTCCTGTTCTCTGCGAGCATAGGATATATGACCAGTTCGTTGTTGGAGTGAAAGGAGATCCAATTGTTCGGAAAAATGGAATCGGGTGTGTGTGGGGAGGCGGTGTCGTCGTAGATAACCACTTCAATTCCGCATGCTTTCAGCTTGTCGACAAAGCCATCAAACTCTTCCAACGCTTTTGCCTGTATGCTACCGGATTTCCCTGTCTCCGCATTTTGCTGAAAGGAATTGCTTTCTGCAGTCTGCTGATTGAATCCGAAATCAACCGGACGTATCATTAAGATCTTTGAAGCTTTATTCTGCATCAAACAAAAATACGGAAGAATATCAGAATGATTAACTTTGTGTGGATAAATGAGGAAAACATTCTTGATACTCTTTGTGCTAATAGGTTTAGGCTGCTGTGTGGTGGCCTGTGATTATTTTGCTCCAACCGAAAAGAAGGAGGCGGTTGCGGTGCCAATCTCTGCAGATACGGCATTGATCCTGCCCACGGTCTTCGTTCCCGGAAAGGAGGTTCATGTTCCTTTGCCTTTGTTTATCGGCGAAATGGAAAAGATAATGATAGAAGCAGGGTTGGTCGACGTCCAGACCATCGATAGCAGCATTGTTGTAGACCTGAAGTATTCCACCAGCAATAATTTTCTCGGAGTCGACATGTACGGTGATTTCAACAAATGTTACTTGCAGCCTGATGTTGCGCAGAAACTCAAATGTGCACAGCAGAAATTAAAATCCCGATTTCCATTTTATGACCTGATAGTATTTGATGCCGTGCGTGCCCGCAGCATTCAACGCAAGATGTGGGACACCATCAATGTCCCTTATTCAGAAAGATCAAAATATGTTTCCAATCCGAACAATGGTTCCTTGCATAATTTCGGTGCAGCGGTCGATCTCAGCATCATTGACGAATGTGGCATCGAGCTGGACATGGGTACGGCTTATGACTATTTTGGGGAATTAGCTTATCCGCGGGAAGAAGAACGGATGCTGGATGAAGGAAAATTGACTCACATTCAGCTGCTGAACAGAACTCTTTTGAGAGAAGTAATGGAAAGCTGCGGTTTTATGGGAATCACAACAGAGTGGTGGCATTTCAATTCTTGCTTCCGGACAGAAGCCTACGAAAAGTATAAGATCATTGAGTGATTAAAAAAGGTAGCCGTATCTCTGATTCAGAAATTTGCTGTTATCCCGTCCACGTTTTGTTTTGAAGATGTTGTGGCTGATAGCAAGCATGATCTCGTGTGAGCCATTGTTATATTTTTTCAATCCTCCTATCTGCAAGTCATAAGAATAACTGATCTGGTAATTTTCAAGCAGGGTAAAACCCAAGTGAAGAGCAACAGCATCGTGCAAACGAAGGGAGATTCCGCCGAAAACTTTTTCGCGGACGTGAACACGCAGCGTGTAATCCAGCATTAAGGGAGCGCCTTTCACATATTGTCCGTATAATGTACTTTCCCAAATGTAATCAGGGTTTTGTGAGAAGTTATAGCCCAAAGTCACATTCGCCTGAGTGACGTATTTGATTGTCCCTTTTTTAGTAGTGTCGTTCTGGTAGAATTCCGCTGTCGATTGGATCATGTGCACAGCACTGGCACCCAAATGAAACCGGTCGTTGTATAAATAGATGCCGAAATTTCCATCGGTTACCCAAGTGCTGTTTGTGAGATGCTGGTCGATAGATGCGTCCTGGTTATGATGCAGGGTCATGTCCGTTCCCACCAAAGAGAACTTTGTGAAATTGGCAGCAAGTCCCGCCGATAATTCACAATCAGGAAAACGTAAGTGATAAGCGTATGCTGCACCTATGTTGGTTTGTTTCTGCGGACCGATTTTATCCTGCATCAGATACAATCCGGCTCCCATCTTGCCTTTCATGAACCTGCTGTGCAAGCCCAAGCTGACTGTAGTAGGAGCTCCATCGTATCCCACCCATTGTTTTCTGTAGTTTAATCTTGCATCCAGCAATCTTTTTGTTCCCGTTACACCGGGATTGATCATGAAGGCATTGTTCTTATGTTGGGTGTAATAAGGCAGCTGCTGTGCTTCCGCGGGAAGTGCAGCAAGACAAAAAAACAGAAGATATAGTTGGTTCAGTTTCAAAATTCCTAATTAATGATCGTTACGGTTCCGTTCTTTTTTCCTTTTCCGTCACCCAGATCGATGACATAAAAATAAGTGCCTTCGGGGAGGGTCTCTCCGAAAGCCTTTCCATCCCATGTATTCAAGTAGGAAGTTGTTTTGTAAACAAGTTTTCCGTTACGGTTGTATATTTCCAATCGGTTGTTCGGATATTTTTGAATGTTGCCGATGTACCAGGTGTCGTTGTTCCCATCGCTGTTAGGTGTGAACGTGTTGTAAAAAACAAGTTCTTCATTTGGAACGACGGTGACGAGCACAGAATCGTAAGCAACACATGTCTGGGTGAAATCGGTGCCATATAAATAATACATGGTTGTAACGGTGGGTTCAACGTCTGGATTGTAAGTGTATTCATACAAAACGGGTGGTGGCGACCAAGCATAATAAAAAGCACCGCTTGCTTCCAGTGTCGCAATATGCCCTTCCAGTATAGTCACATCCGGCCCCGCATCGATGGCTGGTGTCGGTATGATGGTGACCGTGACAACATCCGTAAAGGGCGGACAAGATGCACTGGTTGCCGTCATGGTGTAAGTGGTCGTTGTAAGAGGCGTTGAAACCGGTCGTGGATTCGTGTTGTTGTCCAGGTAGGTAGTCGGAAACCAGGAAAAGCTCACGCCGCCGCCTGCGAAATTCAGATCACCTCCCAAAAGCGCATAGCTGTTTTCGCAGATGCTAGTATCATTTCCTGCACTTGTATAACCGACGTTGTAAAAACCAACGCCCACCTGATCGTATGCAACAGCGCCAGTATCATCCACAACCGTTAACGTGTAAGTAGTGTAACTGTATGGCGCAGGACTACATGTAGGATTAGGAGCAGCTGCATTGCTTAAATAAGAGGTAGGTGTCCAGGAATAAGTATAAGGCGCCAAACCACCCGATCCCGCTGAAACACTTCCAATGGTAGCGACCATTCCGGGACACAGCGTTTTATCCGGACCTGCATTTGCTGTCAGCTGCGCAAAAGAATCAGTGAAAAAGAAGTGCGAAAAGACAATTACTAAGAGTAAGTGCCGTATATGCTGGATCATCGTTTTATTAATCTGGGTAACAAATGTAGCTATATATATTGTAAATCAAAAGCACTTTTGCCGGCACAATTTAGGTGTCGGTCTCTGTCCGCCTAAAAAAAACAACTCTTTGCTCTGGGATGTTTTTAAGGCAAAACAAGAACGGGCTTTTGCTGGTTGTAGTATTTCAGAACTTTATGGATGACATTTTTCTGTTCTTTTAAACAGAGTATCAGCTTGTTTTCTCAGAAATTATCATAAAAAGGAAGTACTTTTATCAAAACAAGGAGCGCGATTCGACTTCATTTGCTGAATTTTTTTAATTGAAAACACCATTTTGGACAAACACATTTTAAGTAAGTCAACATTTTTGCGCGGTCTGCAATGTTCGAAATCTTTGTACCTCTACAAGAATTTCATTCAGAAACGCGATCCGATCTCCACCGAACAGCAGGCTGTTTTCAACAGAGGGAACAACGTCGGATTGCTTGCACAAAAGCTGTTTCCCGGCGGAACAGATGCTACACCGGCTAAGCGATCCAATAGCTTGGCTGCGGTTGAAAACACAAAAAAGCTAATCGAAAGCGGAGTGGAAATCATTTATGAAGCGGCTTTTCAGCACGATCAGGTTTTGGCTATTTTAGACATCCTAGTCAAAAAAGAGGGTGAATGGTATGCTTACGAAGTGAAAAGTTCGACAAAGATTACTCCCGTCTACTTGCTCGATGCATCACTTCAGTACTGGGTGATCACCAATTCGGGGATTCCGCTTAAGGACATTTCTCTCATCATCATCAACAATCAATATGTCAGGAATGGAGAAGTGGATCTGAAAGGCTTTTTTGCAGTGAAGTCGGTTCTCAAGAATGTATTGGGAAATCAGCAACACGTGGAAGACAATATTCAGCGTTCACTTGCCGTGGCAACAAATCCGGCTGAACCGGATGTAAAGATCGGAGAACATTGTTTCAGTCCTTATGCCTGTGATTTTATGGGCAATTGTTGGAAAACGGTCCCCAAGAATTCAATCTTCGAGATTACGGGAGTAAAAAAATCGGAGCTGTTTGAGCTTTACAATAAGGGATACAAGACGATTGAACAAATCCCTCCGCTAAATGAGCTCGACAAAAATGCGAATATCCATATCCAGGCAGTAAAGCTAAATAAAGCACACGTTGATAAAGAAGCGATCGGCAATTTCCTTGCGAAAATAAAATACCCGATCTATTTCATGGATTTCGAAACGTTTATGCCGGCCGTTCCTATTTATCAGCAGACAAAGCCTTATCAGCATATTCCTTTCCAATATTCATTGCATTATAAAAAAGACAGGACTGCTGCGCTGGAACATTTTGAATTCCTTTCAGATCAGCATACCGATCCACGAAAGGGTTTTGTAGAATCACTTTTACGGGATACCAAATCAGAAGGAACCATTTTGGTTTACGACATTCTGATGGAACGTAATGTCTTAAACGGATTGAAAAAAGATTTTCCGGAACACGCGGCAGAACTCGATGAACGGCTTAGCAGGATGGTAGATCTGGTGCAGCCTTTTCAGGAAAGAAGTTATTATCATCCGGCGATGAAAAATTCTTTTTCGATTAAGAACGTGCTTCCTGCGCTGGTTCCTGACCTGAATTACTCCGGACTGAAGATCGGTAGCGGAAGTGTTGCCATGATAGCATTTGAGAATTTGAGAAAAGAAACCGACATGTTCCGAATCCTCGAAACTCGCGAACAACTTTTGGAATATTGCAAGATGGATACACTCGCCATGGTCAAGATCTTCGAGATCTTAGAAGGTTGAGTTAAGTCAACATGGTGAATCAATCCCCTGGCCCCTTCTCCAAAGGGGAATAAAAAGGCCCATCTGTTAAGACGGGCCTTTATTCGTAATCCCGATAGCTATCGGGATCGTTTTTATTCGTTATCCGTACCGTACCTAGAATCTCTCCAGTTTCGAAAAGTAAAAATCACCTTCAATTTGTGCATTCTCATCACTGTCGGATCCATGAACGGCATTAGCAGCAATAGACTTCGCGTAGATCTTGCGGATGGTTCCTGCGTCAGCTTTTGTAGGATCAGTCGCTCCAATCAAAGTTCTGAAATCAGCCACTGCATTGTCTTTTTCCAGGATTGCTGCAACGATTGCTCCTGACGACATGTAGTCAACCAGTTCTCCGTAGAACGGACGTTCTTTGTGGATCTCATAGAATTTGCCTGCAGCTTCTGCTGATAACTTCGTGTATTTCATTGCTACAATGCGAAACCCCGCTTCGTTAATCATTTTTAGTATTCCGCCGATATAGTTGTTTTCCACTGCATCCGGTTTGATCATTGTAAATGTTCTGTTTGTTGCCATTTCTTTTTTTTTGTTTTATCCACCGTGATTTTAATGAAGGCGGGTTTATTAAAAATTCGGATGCAAAAGTAGAAAAAATATCCTCATTCAAGCAAATAAAGATTGCTAAATGGCGGGCAATTGTTGTAAATTTGTGCTCCTATGAACGCAAAACAAATAAAAGAAGTAAAGTCGCTTTTAGCAAAGCCCAAGAATATAGTTATAGTAACACATTGGTCGCCCGACGGAGATGCCATGGGATCCTCTCTGGGACTCTACAATTACCTCATTCAGTTGAAGCACAAAGTGTCGGTGATAACGCCCAATGATTATCCCCGCTTCCTGAATTGGCTTCCAGGAAACAACAAAGTCATTGATTTTTCAAAGAAGGGGAAACCAGCAAAGACATTGGTTGCCAAGGCCGATATCATTTTTTGTTTGGATTTCAATTCCCTGAAACGCATTGATAAGCTCGGAGATGAAGTAGCAAAATCGACAGCAATAAAATGCATGATCGATCATCATTTGATGCCGGATGATTTTGCCAAATACATGCTGCACAGCGTTCAGGCTTGTTCCACTTGTGAGCTGATCTACGAATTCATTCAGCTGATGGGGCACAAAAAACTGATGAACAAACACATCGGAAATTGCTTGTATACCGGCATCATGACCGATACCGGCTCTTTTCGTTTTCCTTCTACCACAGCAAAGACCCACAAGATCATTGCAGCACTCATTGAAGCTGGGGCCGAGAATGGCGAGATTCACAACAGGATCTACGATGGGAACAGCGAAAGCAAATTAAAGTTGCTGGGATATAGTCTTTGCGAAAAATTGAATGTGTTTCAGGAATTAAAGACCGCTTATTTCAGTCTGACTGACGCCGAAATGAATAAATTCAATTATCAGAAAGGCGATACGGAAGGTACAGTGAATTATGCCTTGTCCATAGAAGGCATCCGTTTCGCTGCTTTTTTTGCAGAACGCGACGGCATCATAAAAGCATCCTTCCGTTCAAAAGGAAGCTTTGACGTGAACGTGTTTGCGAGAAAGCATTTCAGTGGAGGAGGCCATGCAAACGCAGCAGGTGGGATGAGTGAGTTGAGCATGGAGAAAACACTTCAAAAATTTGAATCCTTATTGCCCGAATACAAAACTCAGTTAAATCGTAAATGAAATCGATGATCTTTAAAAACACTTCTTTTATAGCGATTGTATATCTGAGCACACTGCTTCAAAGTTCTTGCGGTGATGAAAAAAAGCATCCTACCACAAAAACAGACATTGAAAGCAAAGAGTTCAAGGAGAAACTCATGGATGCCAATAAGATCTACGTGAAGAAAGAAAGCGATGAGATCGATCAGTATGTGAAGCACAAGAACTGGGAGATGATAACGACCGGCAGCGGACTCCGATACATGATCACACAAAAAGGAACAGGAGTCAATCCTCAGTCGGAACAAAGAGTGAGATTGAATTTTAACGTGAAGTTATTGGATGGCACCCTTTGTTATTCTTCCGATTCCACGGGTGTTTACGAATTTGTGGTGGATAAGACCAGTGTGGAGACGGGACTTCACGAGGGAGTGAAATACATGCACGTGGGGGATAAAGCGACAATGATCTTGCCTTCTCACTTGGCTTACGGACTCATAGGTGATGAAAAACGGATTCCTCCTAGAGCTTCCGTCCTGTATGAATTAGAATTACTTTCAGTCAAATAAACAGGTGAATATTAGAAATTTATATCTATTAAGTGCCTTTGTCGTTTTAGCCTCCTGCGGCAGTAATTCTCTCTATAAAGGCTATACCCAAACCGAGACCGGATTGTATTACAAACTGCAGATGATCGGTGATGGGAAGCGCAGGCCCGCCATCGGAGATTTTCTACAGTTGGTGATCACTTACAAAACCGATCAGGATTCGGTTTTTCTGGATAGTTATTCGGTAAACGACATCGGCATGGTGATCCTTCCTTTCAATCACTCCTCCTTCGAAGGCAGTTTTGAGGAAGGGCTGACAGCCATGAACGAAGGCGACAGTGTTTCTTTCATTGTTGATGCTGCCCCCTTGTTCTCCCAATTCTTCAAAGCGAAATTGCCCATGTTCCTGCCTCCGGGCAGCATGGTGAAAATGGAAGTCAAGCTCCACAAGATATTCAGCAAAGCTCAGTACGAGGACGAATTGAGGCGCTATGTTCAGATTGTTGAGGACCGCGACATTGAGGAACAGCGGAAAGTCCAATTGTTCTTGGAGACCAGTAGGGACGGCTACACCAAGCTGGATAACGGGATGTATTACCTGCCTGTTACACAAGGGACTGGAGAACGGCCAGAACGCGGAAATGTCATCCGTATCAATTATTCCGGGAGCTTTCTATCCGGAAAAGTGTTTGAATCGAACTACGACAGGGGGCAGCCCTTGGAATACATTTACGGAGAACAGGGGCAGGTCATTAAGGGTCTGGAAACAGCAATAAGTTTAATGAATGAAGGTGCAAAAGCAAAATTTATTATACCTTCGCACCTCGCTTATGGAGAGGAAGGTTCTTCAACCGGAATCATCCCTCCTTATACGACCGTTATTTACGAAATAGAATTACTTAATTTAACCAAAAAATAAAAATCAAAAATGAAAATTTCTTTGTCAAACTTAATTGCAGGCTTTGCTGTAACTATCGCAATCACATTCGCATCCTGTTCAAATTCTCCCTATCCGGGATACGATGCAACCGAAAGCGGATTGTATTATCAGTTCTTCACTCAAGACGAAAATGCTGTGAAACCACAGGAAGGCGACATCGTTCGTTTGATCATGTCCTACAAGAACAGCAAAGATTCAGTCTTGTTTGATTCAAGAGTGGGAAATCCAAATGGCAAGAATTACATCGAATTCCCATTGCAAAAATCTACTTTCAAAGGAAGTTTTGAAGAAGCATTATCCATGATGGGTGTTGGCGACAGCGCAGGTTTTATCATTAGTGCGGACTCCGTTTATCTAACCACTTTTAAGGCAGCAACACTTCCTCCTTATATCGAAAAAGGAAGTATGTTGACTTTCGAAGCGAAGTTGGAAAAGATCACTACAAAAGCAGAAGCAGAAGCTGAGCGCAACAAGCAAATGGAAAATCAAAAAGCAGAAATGACTAAAATGCAGGCTGCAGAAGGAGCATCTCTTGCTAAATATTTATCAGATAACAAAGTGACAGTAACACCTACTGCTAGCGGGTTGTATTATGTTGAGACGCAAAAAGGCAACGGCAAAAAACCAAAAGCAGGCGAGATGGTAAAAGTAAATTATACCGGACGTTTGTTAGATGGAACTGTGTTTGATACCAGCGACGAAGCAGCAGCAAAAAAAGCTGGCGTGTTTGACGAACGCAGACAACCATATATTCCAATTGAATTTGCTGTAGGACAAGGCGGAGTAATTCCTGGTTGGGACGAAGGATTATTATTGATGAGCGTTGGTTCAAAAGGAAAATTGATTCTTCCTTCGGCAATTGCATACGGACCGCAAGGTGGCGGACCGATTCCTCCTTTCTCTCCTTTGGTGTTTGACGTGGAATTAGTAGCTGTTTCTCCTGCGCCCCCTGCACAAAAACAACCAGCACCAGTAAATCACTAATCGTTTTTTATTGAAAATCAAAGACCATGAAAAAAATAACAACCCTTCTTTTAGCTTCTCTTACGATTGCCTTGAGCGCGCAAGAGAAAGTAAAAAGCGTAAAAGTCAAAAAACCGAAAATGGTGAAAACAGCATCCGGATTGGAATATACCATCACTGAAAAAGGCAACGGAAAAAAGCCGATGAATGGTGATAAAGTGAAAGTGCATTACACAGGAAAATTGACGAATGATACCGTTTTCGATTCTTCAGTGACACGTGGACAACCTTTCGAATTTAAGTTAGGAGCAGGACAAGTGATAAAAGGCTGGGACGAAGCATTTTTATTGCTTCAAGTCGGAGATAAAGCAACGATCAAATTACCGCCGGAAATCGCTTACGGAGCAAATGCAAACGGAAAAATACCTGCAAATGCAACCTTGATCTTTGACATTCAATTATTGGATGTGGTAGAAGGCTTGCGTCCCTACGACGTGAAAGGAAAAGATACGGTGAAATTGCCAAGCGGAGTGCAGTATATCATTGTGAAAGAGAACAAGGCAGGAGAGAAAGCAGCGATTGGTACAATGGCAGAATTCCATTATGTAGGTTATTTCAGAGATGGAAAAATGTTCGACAACTCATTCGAGCGCAACCAGCCGCTGAACGTGAAGATAGGAAAAAAGCAACTGATGCCAGGTTGGGAAGAAGGCGTTTCCATGCTGCGTGCAGGTGAGAAAGCAAAACTCATCATTCCTGCAGCTTTGGCTTTAGGAGAAAAAGGATATCCACCATTGATTCCGCCTAACACGGATTTGGTGATGGACATTGAGATGCTGAGCGTGAAAGTGATCGTTCCTCCAGTGTTGTATGACATCAAGGGCCTGGAAGAGAAATCAACCGCGACGGGTTTGAAATATTATGAAATAAAAAAAGCAGGTTCTGCGGTGAAAGCAGTAGCCGGTAAAACTGTAAAAGTGCATTATTCAGGTTATCTGGCTGATGGAACCATGTTCGATTCTTCTGTTGAACGCGGAGAACCGATCGAATTTCCTTTAGGACAAGGACAAGTGATCCTGGGATGGGACGAAGGTATTGCCCTGATGAGCATTGGAGATAAGCTGAGACTGGTCATTCCTTACGCTTTGGCTTACGGAGAACAAGGTCGTCCACCGATGATCCCTGCAAAAGCAGAGCTCACCTTTGATGTGGAATTGGTAGACGTTAAGGATGCAGCACCGCAACAACACGGCCCTAACGACGGGCACAATCACTAAAATAGATTGACTTTTTAAACGGAACGCCCCCGCTAAGAGCGGGGGCGTTTTTTATTATATTTTTTATGCGGTCCTTTTGCCCTTTGGTCAAAAGAGTATCTTTACTCAATTTTAAACGGCTTATGAGCGAAAAGAACAGGCATTCACAACCTTTCGTCATGGTGATCACCATCACCATCATCCTGCTGGTCGTTTCTCAGTTCAATACGGAATTTACCATCGCGGGACACAGAACAAAAAAGGTTGCTCCTCTCGCCGACGTCCTTCAGAAAGGTGTTTTTAAAAAGGTGCCGCTCACTCACCGTGTCATTACTGATTCCATTATCGCAAAAGATAGTACCGAGTACGCTTTGCGGCAGTCCGACTCCAGCAATATTTTTGATTTTGAAGACGATACCACTTCTGCTTTATCACATTTTTTTCAATCACTCAATTTGCTGAAGAAGAAAAAGCACAAGACACGAATAGCTTATTTCGGAGATTCGATGATAGAAGGCGATCTCATTACCCAGGATTTTCGCGAATGTTTGCAGGATGAATTCGGCGGAACGGGAGTGGGCTATCTTCCTGTTACATCCATCGTTGCTGGCTTCCGGACCAGTGTGTTTCATTCTTTTGAAGGCTGGACGACCTACAATTTATTGGAAAAAATTCCTTCCGGACATTCACTTGGCATCGCAGGTTATTGTTTTGTGGCGTCCTCAGGAAGCTCAGTTCGATACACCGCAGTGAAAAGAAAGCATTTGGATAAATTCGTTCAGACAAAACTCATTTACGGAAAAAGTGAAGGTGAAAATTCTGTGACCATCAATGGGAATAGTTATCTTTTGAACGGAACCAATCCTGTAAACGAGTTGCTGGTTAACACTTTTGCTCAACAAGTAACAGCAAAATTTCAATGCAGTTCTCCGGTTGATGTTTTTGGATTCAGCATGGAAAGCGATAGTGGCGTTTTTGTAGATAATTTTTCCTTTCGCGGAAATTCAGGCTTGCCCATTCAGAAGGTGAAACAAGACATTTATTCGTCCACAAATGATTGTCTGGATTACGATCTGATCGTCCTCGAATACGGTCTGAATACAGTAGACCCTGCGGTTACGGATTTCTCTTGGTATGAACGTGGAATGAATGTCGTGATCAAACACATGCAGGCAAGTTTTCCGAATGCAAGTATTTTATTGATCAGCGTGGGTGATAAGAGTTATCGTAAAGATGGTGTTTACCAAACAGACCCGAGTGTTCCCATTTTGGTGGAAGCTCAGAAACGGATGGCGAAAGACAACAAGCTTGCTTTCTGGAGCCTCTACGATGCCATGGGTGGCAATGGTTCCATGGTGCAATGGGTGGAGGGTGATACCGCTTTAGCGAATAAAGATTATACCCATTTTAATTTCAAGGGCGCACACAAAGTCGGGAAACTCTTGTTTAGCAAGATTATGAGTGAGTACAGCGATTACAATAAAAAACAAAATCAGGTGAATCTTAAATGAGTATGATTTTCAAAGCAAAATATATTCGCGTGTTCATAGTGTTCATC
>JBKJQG010000062.1:0-16863 GCA_046594925.1 Bacteroidia bacterium | reverse complement strand
TGGAAGAGCGAGTAATCATTCCAACGACCAACGGATTAAAAAAAGAAGGAATCGTTTATAAAGGATTCATCTTTATCGGATTGATGAACAACAACGGGAATCCGCAGGTGATAGAATACAACGTGCGCATGGGAGATCCTGAAACCGAAGTGGTGATCCCGAGAATTAAATCTGACCTTCTGGATCTTTTTGAAGGAGTGGGAAATGGAACCCTGAGTGAGAAGACCTTTGAAGTGGACGAGCGATTTGCAACAACAGTGATGCTAGTAGCGGGAGGATATCCCGAAGAATACGAAAAAGGAGATGTGATGACCGGTTTTGAAAACGTCGAAGGAAGCATGGCTTTTCACGCGGGAACAAAACAAGACGGGAAAGACATTTCTACAAACGGAGGAAGAGTCATTGCAATTACTTCCTACGGAACAACCATGCAGGAAGCGCTGGCAAAATCATTCGCCAATGCAGAGCGCATCCACTACAAAGGAAAATATTACAGAAAAGATATCGGGAAAGACCTGGAAGTGTACTACAAGTAGAATTTAAGAGCAATTAAAAAGCCCTGTGTGATTAAACGCAGGGCTTTTTTTATTTCTATTTGATCCTGAATGGATCACTGTATCTCACATCGGTAAAGATGTTGGGATCTGACATTGTTTTTAAGAACGCCACCAAACACTGTTTCTCCTGTTCAGTTAAATTCAAACGAATCGCAGTTCCCGGAGGAATTTCATCGTCCGTAATGTCTCCGTCAAAATTCGTATCCAACAACAGTTGAATTTCGAGACTTGTCATGCCGGCAAATTGTGGAAAATCGGTCAACGCCCAGCTTAAATTCGGATGCGATTTAATTCCTGAGTTGTAATGTTCCACGACTTCTTCCAAAGTTTTAAAGCGACCGTCGTGCATGTAAGGTGCCGTATATTCTACATTGAGTAAAGGCGGAACCCTGAATTTTGCGTTGTCCTCAGCAGTGTGGGTCAACTCCCCAATTCCATTATCAGTGTATGAGTCATCCAATCCTATGCATTCCTGATTACCGCCCCATCCGGCAAAGGAGTTTCCGTTGTGACAATTATTACATTTTGCCTTGCCCCAGAACAAATCTCTACCCATTGTTTCTTCTGCTGTCAACGTTGCCAAACCATGCAGTGCATCGTTCTGCTTATTCTTGTTAAATAAAAAAGTTGACATGAATTCACCCAGCGCCAGCTGAATTTTATCGATGGTCACCTCATTGTTTCCAAACGCTGTATTGAATAAAGCAGGATAATAGTCTACCGCTGCGATCTTTTTTTCCAATTGCGAAATGTCATAATTTTTCATCTCTACGTGATTCTCCAAAGGCATCCGTGCAAGGTCATGGAAATTGTTTGCTCTTCCGTCCCAGAAAAGAAAGTTCTCATGAACAACGATTGTAGGTGTATTTCTACGGGTCATCAGATCCTGAAGGCCGGGTGTAAATTGTTTATTGTCGCAGAAAGCTTTGCTTTGCTGGTGACAGCTTCCGCAAGAAATAGAATTGTTCAACGACATTTTTTTGTCGTAGAATAAAACACGCCCGAGCTCTGCCTTTTCATCGTCGAAAAAACCATCGTAATGATAAGCCGGGGTTGGCAACACCGGAACGGCAGAATACGAAGCATCCACTTCCATTTCCATTTTTTTACATCCTGCGTATATCAATACGGCAAGAAGAACTGCTGTGATTTTGAATGTCCTTTTCATGTTTCTAAAAAGTTATACAAATGAATATGCTGGTCGGTAAAAATATTTTTGTGGTAACTAAACTGCCATCGGAAATTGTCTGTGTGGATGATGTAGATCCGCCGCTGGTGAATGTCTGTTTGTCGAATTCGTTTGTCTTTGTGTATTTACATTGCAGAGGAATCTCTGTTCCGATGCCGATGTGCTGGTTAAATGAAAACTTCACTCCCAAGCCGATCTCTCCGCCATATCCAACAGATTTGTTTGTCAAGTCACTTTGCGTGGTACTTCCGAAACTGGACTGAGTTGTTGTGCTGGACTCTAATTTTGAATGATCCATTATTACTCCGAAGAACATTCCGCAGCTGATTTTTTTATAATTGAGGAGTTGTCTGCAGAGGTCCAAACGGTAAGATCCGGTCAGAACAGTAGTCGTTCGAGGAGCTACCTGTCCTTGAATGCTGGTTTTTTGAACGGACTGATCGAAGCCCAATCCGACACGTATCCCCATTTTGTTAGGGAACCCAACTTGATAGTTCACCAAATAAGGAAGTTGAGCCAAAGTCGAAGCCGGATTGTCGCTGATCAACTGTTTAACCAGAAAGGTTCCGTTGAAGCCGATCTCGTGCGTACATTTTCTGCCCGATACATCACTTGCCTTTACCGATGTTGAATCTTGGGAATAGGCAAGGCCGGAGATCCCAACAAAAAATAAGAAGAATGTCTTTCTCATAAGTATAGCTAATATAATCATTTTATCTGATGTCCCGCAGAAAAGACGTCAAAGCCTTTCAATGGTTGCCCTGCTGCCCTTCGCGAAAACAAAAAATCCCCAATCCGGAGGCCGGTGTTGGGGATGTAAATATTATATGTGCGTAAAGATCTATTTAAGCGATCCTTTTTCTTTTGCTTCTTTGTTGAAGTTGGCTTGCATGCGTAACCAAACCAAAACCAGCCCGCCGATGATCAGCCAAAACATCAGATTCGGTCCGTTTCCTAAGGCTTTCATGTATGTGAATGTCCATTGAAAAAAATCGCCTAGTCCGTTAAATACACCTGTCCAAGTCATAATACTATGTTTTTTATTGTCCTCAAATGTACAAATTTTATTCAAAATCAATAATTTTTTAAGCTAATTTTAGCCATTGAATTATGATTATACGGTTTTTTAAATCCAATAATGCTTCGGTGTTGCTCTTTTTGCCCCTGATCGCCATTGTGATCTGGGTTTTCGGATTTATCCACCCAAGTGTTTTGCCGCTAAAACACTCCATGCCCTTGTTCGAGTTTTTTGCAGGCCTTTTCAGCAACATTCCCTGGTTGTCAACATTGATAGGTCTTTTACTGGTAATCGGACAGGCGTTTTTACTCAATTTCATTGTCAATGAGAACGAGGTGTTAGACAAACAAACCTACCTGCCGGCATTGTTTTACATTGTGTTCATGAGCAATAACGATGCGATGCTCACGCTTCATCCTTTGTTGTTCGGAAACCTGTTCATCCTTTTGGCTCTTCACCGTTTATTGAGTTCTTATAGAAAGGACAAGGCTTTTGCGCAATCCTTCGATGCCGGGTTCCTGATCTCTATTGCCACCTTGTTCTATTTTCCCTTTGTTGTTTTCTTGCCCTTGCTGGGGGTTGCGCTGGTGCTGATGCGCCCTTTCAACTGGAGGGAATGGATCATTTCCTTTTTCGGCGCGGCCCTTCCTTATCTTTTCATCCTCACGTTTTACTTTTGGAACGACCGGCTGGACTACCTTTTCCACGATAAGATGTTTTATCAGTTCGTTAAGGAGAAACCGGTAACAGATTTGCCGAAGACTTTCTACATTATGCTGGGCATCGGGTGGACCGTGATTATCTTCGCGATTGCAAAAATTGTTGTTGGAGCAGGCCTTGGTTCGCAGCGAACAAAAAAATCCATTATTCTTTTTGTCTGGTTTCTGTTCTTTTCTGCCCTTTCGATTTTACTGGCACCAGAGATCTCGACCAAGTATTTTTCGGCGTTGGCCATCCCCTCAGCGGTTTTTTGCGCAAATTACTTTACCCACATCCGGAAACATTGGTGGGGCGAATTCCTCTTCCTCCTCCTGATTTCTTCTCTTTTCGTTAACCTGCTGGTCTAGATTTTTTTAACAATCTATCATGAAGGAATATTTACGCTTGTTTTATTCCTAACTTTACGCCTCTCCCGATAGCAATTGGGATGAAGCAAAAAATTTAAACTTATGAGCAAATTCGGAGTAGTTATTTTCCCTGGTTCCAACTGTGACCAGGACATGATTTATGTTTTGAGAGACATTATGGGGCAGAAAGTGGAAGAGTTGTGGCACAAGGATACGGACCTGAAAGGTTGTGATTTCATTGTCCTTCCGGGAGGTTTTTCCTACGGGGATTATCTGCGCTCAGGAGCCATTGCTCGTTTTTCTCCAATCATGGAAAAAGTGATAGAGTTTGCGAACAAAGGCGGATATGTGCTCGGAGTGTGTAACGGATTCCAGATTCTTTGCGAAGCGGGTTTGGTCCCGGGAGCCTTGCTGCACAATAACGACCGCAAATTCATCTGCAAGAACGTATTCATAAAAGCGGAGAACAATTCCACGCTGATTACCTCCGAGATTCCGGAAGGAAAAGCCCTAAAGATACCCATCGCACACGGAGAAGGAAAGTATTATGCGGATGCTGAGACCATAAAAGAATTGAATGCGAACGGACAAATCATTTTCCGCTACTGTGATGAAAGCGGCAACGTGACCGATGCTTCTAACCCGAACGGAGCGACCGAGAACATTGCGGGAGTCTGCAATGCCGGCAAGAATGTATTCGGAATGATGCCTCACCCGGAAAGAGCAACCGACGGCGAACTGAGCAACATCGACGGCCGTTGGATCTTCGATTCGCTCCTAAGCATGGTTAAAAACTAATTTTTTGCCTTTTCCGAGTCGTTCTTTTTTGTCAAAACCTTCTCGTTTTTCGCCATTTTTGGTCACAAAATGGCAATTTTAACTCATTTTGGCTCATTTTTGTTGGTTTTTGACTTTTGAACAAATTAATGAACACCTTCTGCTCCCGTTGTTCATATTTTACCCTTCCTTTTCCTTGTTTAAAGCCTTAACTTTATAGAGGTTATTAAAAACAATTTTTAAATCGATTTAAAATTTTTTTGCCATGAGTTTTATGAACGAAGTTACTCCTACCGTTACAGTGAAGAAAAAAAACATTTCTACACTGATTGAATATTGCATTGAAAACAAGATCGACTTTACCGTGAAATCGAAATCAAACGAAGACTTCGACATTGAGTTCATCGTGACCAATACTCCAAAGGCAATCGCCCTGGGTATGTGTCTGAAAGAACTGAAACTGGAGTTGAACGGACTTAGCGTAACCTCTGTTGCCACTATCAAGGCGGGCAAAAAGGTTTTGTCTGCAAAAGAAACCGGATTGACTATTGGAAACGGCATTGTTGCTGAAGGCGAAACAGAAATGGCCTTTGAAAATGCATTAAAATTCGACCTGGGAGCTTCGAACTAGGAGCTGTGATTAAAATTTTAAAGGAGCGTCTTACAGAAACCTGCCTACCGGCAGGCAAGTGTGAGACGCTTTTTTAATGCCGCTTATGAAATTAGCGGCATTTATCCCGACGCAAGTCGGAATCTTTCGACCGCATTTATTTTTCGTAGAAGTGCATTTCCTTCATGTATTCCCATACATCCGGGGGAACAAAATAGCGCACATCCTTTTTTTCTTTGATGGCATTGCGGATGGTCGTTGAAGAAAGCTCCATCAAAGGAGCGTTTATGAGTTTCACTTGCTTGTGCTGCAAGAGTTCACTCCCAGTCTTACCGGGACGGGGATAAACATATAATTCGTACTGTTTCAGAATCTCTTCATAATTCTTCCATTTATGGAATCCTTCCAGATTGTCGCTGCCCATGATGAGCGCGAAGTCAGTACTTTCATATTTCTCCTTGAGATAAGTAAGTGTATTGATTGTATAAGACGGCTGCGGAAGTTTGAATTCGATATTGCTACCTTTCATCTTGTTGTTGTCGCCAATGGCCAGGGTGACCATTGCCAGGCGCTGACGTTCGTGCAGCAGGGTGTTCTTTTCCTTCAAGGGATTGTGCGGAGAGACCACAAACCAGATCTTGTCCAGGTCGGTATAAGCAAGCATGTGATTAGCGATCACCATGTGCCCGACATGAATGGGATTGAAGGAGCCGAAAAATAAACCAACTTTCATTTATGTTACAGATAACCTGACTACCGGCAGGCAGGCGAATATACGAATCTCTGTGTGTTCAAAAAACAGAACTACTATTTCATCCACATGAAAATATTGGGATTGTTCTCATAAGGCGTAATGTCCTTACTAAATGTGATTACCAAAAAATCGATCAGCGGAAGCACGCCGAAACAGCCTCCAAACGTAGCGACATATACCACCGGCACCCAAGGCTTGGTTCCCAGCATCACCCGGTGAGCTCCCATGAAGCCCAGCGGGAAGGGAAAAGCAAAGAGGGCGGCAATGAATTTTTTTCTGGTCTTCTCATCTCCGTTTGGCTGCAGAGCTTCAATGCTCTTTTCATCCTCAGCGATCCGGATAAAGACTGTATCCTGAACGGTCAGCGAGGTATCACCCGGAAGTACCAGTGTTTCCGCTTTTGCAGAAAAAGAAAAAGATCCATAAAGTATCACTATCAAAATGGATACAGTCATGGATCTTTTCATGTCAAATTCTGTTATAAATGTGGTCTGACTTATTTGGCAGCACTAAAGCGCTTAGACACTTCAGCCCAGTTCACCACGCTCCAGAAAGCAGCGATGTAATCGGGGCGTTTGTTTTGGTATTTCAGATAGTAAGCATGTTCCCATACGTCCATTCCTAAGATCGGTGTTCCTTTTACTTCGGCCACATCCATCAAAGGGTTGTCCTGGTTGGGGGTAGAAGAAACCGCCAATTTTCCGTCCTTTACGATTAGCCAGGCCCATCCGGAGCCGAAACGTGTTGTTCCTGCGGCAGCAAATTGAGTCTTAAAATCTGCAAAAGTTCCGAAAGCACTGTTGATAGCGGCTGCCAGATCTCCGGTTGGTTCACCTCCTGCATTCGGCCCCATCACTGTCCAGAACAAAGAATGGTTGAAATGGCCGCCTCCGTTATTGCGGACCGGCATCGGATATTTTGAGATGTTCTTGCAGATCTCTTCTATGCTTAATTTTTCAGCTTCTGTCCCTACGATGGCTGCGTTCAAGTTCGTCACATATGCCTGGTGGTGTTTTGAATGGTGGATCTCCATGGTCTGAGCATCAATATGAGGCTCCAAAGCGTTGTGCGCGTAAGGTAATTTAGGTAATTCGAAAGCCATATTTTTAGATTTTTAAGGTTAGTTTTGGATTAACTGAATCGTAAAGATATGGCTTTTTTTAAGTCTTTTTCAGCAAAAAACTGCTAAAGAATTCATTGCTTTTTGAGGTTCTTAACAATCCTTTGTTTAAATAATTGTGTTTTAGAGGGGTATAACATTTTGCTGATATGGAATTTTAGCTACCTTTGCGCCCAGATACTAGTATTAATCAAAAAAACAAACAAACCAAAATGAAAAAATTATTTTCTTTATTGTTCGTAGCAGGTGCATTAAGCATCGTTTCTTGCGGCCCGTCTGCAGAAGAAGCAGCTAAAATGGAAGCGGAAGCAAAAGCTAAAATGGACTCTTTGTTCAATGCTGCTAGCACTGCCGTAACTACTGAGATGCCTGATTCTACAGCTACTCCTGATTCAGCTGCTGCAACTCCTGAAGCTGCTCACTAATCAGTGATTACATCAAATAAAAAACCTCTCAGACCATTGGCCTGAGAGGTTTTTTTACGTCCTGATCCGTTTTATTTCTTGTCCATCAACTCCATGGCCTTTTTCAGCACATTGTCTTGATTCCGGATCACCTGGTAAAACCCTTCGCCGTTAAAGATGTTTCGGGCAATGAGCGCCTTCAGCTGATTCTTAATGATGGCTTCAGAGACAGCGATCTCTTTCAGATTCTTTTTGATCTTATTCTTTTCAGCATACTGCACAAGCTCATTGAGTATCCCTGCTGTAACCGAAAATGAATTATTGAAGTTGGCGACGGTCTTATATCCTTTCAAACGGCTTCTCTCCCGGTCGGAGTATTCAAATGCAAAATCATTCAATGCCCCTGAAAAGACGAGCTCACTCAAATAAAGCGACCGTCCGGCAGTGTCTAGTCCGACAAATACATCCGGCACAATGCCTCCGCCGCCATATACGATCTTACCCGCGGGTGTTCTATATTTTACGGAATCATTCACTTTGATGCTATCGGCGCTTTCCAATTCTCCTTTCTCATAACGGCTACTTTCTTCCGCATAATATTCCTCTATTCCGTGTGCATAAGATTTCTGAATGGATCTTCCGGTGGGAGTGTAATACCTTGCAATGGTAAGGCGGATAGCAGAGCTGTCGGAAAACTCACTCTGCTCCTGAACCAATCCTTTTCCGAAAGAACGTCTTCCTATAATAGTAGCGCGGTCGTTGTCCTGCAGAGCCCCTGCCAGGATCTCACTCGCAGAAGCAGAACCGTCATCGATCAGCACGACCAGTTTCCCGTTCTCGAATTCTCCTTTTTTTGTTGCTTTGTAATCCTTGCGGGGGCGGGCTTTTCCGATCGTGTATACAATTTCTTTCCCTTGACTTAAAAACTCATCGGCAATGTCGACGGCTGTGTTCAGGAATCCACCGCCATTTCCGCGCAGATCCACTATCAATTGCTCCATGCCTTGCACTTGCAATTTTTCGAAAGCCTGCATGTATTCATCGTATGTGGTCGCACCAAATCTGCTGATCTTGATGTATCCCGTCTTTGCACTAAGCATATAAGAAACATCTATGCTGTAAATGGGAATGGTTCCGCGCGTGATGTTAAAATCGAGCAAACTCTTTTTTCCCTTGCGCATCATACTCACCTTTACCTTGGTTCCGCCCTTGCCTTTGAGGTGCTCCATCACTTGTTTGTTCGTGATCTTGATTCCTGCTACCGGTTTCCCATCCACCTTGATGATCCGGTCACCGGCCTGAACGCCCACCGCTTCCGAAGGCCCTCCGGCTATAGCAGCAATCACGCGGATGGTATCTTCCACAATGTTGAACTCAACTCCAATCCCTTCAAAATTTCCCTGCAGCGGTTCGTTGCTTGCCAGTAATTCTTCGGCTGTGATGTAGCTTGAATGGGGATCCAGATTGGCCAAAAGCGAAACAATGGTCTTGTCTACCAAGTCCTTGGTTTTGATCGTGTCCACATATTGCTCTTCCACATATCTCAGAATCTGGTCAATCTTGCTGTACCCGTTGCTGCTATCCAGCGCAATGTTGCCGGCAGTGTTCCTCATGTTCAGCGTGCTTCCGATGAAGATGCCAAGGATTAGCACCAAAGCAAAGACGATAGGCAGGTAGATATAGAATTTAGGCCGGTTCATGGGTCAGGAGAGGATTAAGCAATGGACAAAATAAATTGAGATACAAGCATGTTTTTTATTTATTCAATCGGCGGCGATCCAACAGTCTGCTTTTTTATTTATTGTTTACAGCAGTTTTTTTTCGTAACGCAGCACCTCTACTCCGAACTTCCTAAGGAAATCAACTCCTTCATCACTTTTCAATCCTTTGAAATCCGCATATGAATTGGTGTAGATCACGCGTTTGATGCCCATGGTATAGATCACGCGGGCGCAGGCAATGCATGGTGAAAGCGTTACATACAGCGTAGAGCCTTCTATCACCACGTTGTTCTTGGAAGCATATAAAATCGCATTTTGTTCTGCATGAAGTGCCAGAGAACAGCTTCCTTTACTGTCGCGCGGACAACCCACACCCGGCCATTCCAAGTCGCAGTTGTGCGTGCCTGCAGGCGGACCGTTGTATCCCAAAGAAACGATACGCGTGTCCTTCGTCAGCACTGCTCCTACTTGTGCTTTGACACAATGCGAACGCCTGGCCAGATTTTCTGCCAGCTCCATGTAGATTTCATCAAAACTCGGTTTGCCCATATTTTTTTAAGAAGCACAAAGGTAAATAAAAAATGCCCTTGGGATTGATTTTTAACCTTTATTAATGCGTTGCATATTTTCTATATTTGCTGGAACAATGACAAATCAAATGACAGAAAAAGTAACTTTCCACAAAGCCTTCGGGATCTCATTGATCATCGGAGCCCTTTTTATATTAAGTGTTTCCTTCCTGATCGGATTTTCGTTGAATACGATAACGGGAGCTATTTTACTGGTGGTGGGAATTCTTTATCTCAACAATCCGGCTGTGGAATACGACAAAGACGAATTGCGAATCAAGAATTTATATGGCGGTACAGTGAAAAAATATTCCTTCCATGCGGACAAAGTCGAAGTGAAGGATGGCACACTGTATTCCAATGAAAGCAAGATTAGAGTAGCGGGTGCTTTTTTGAATAAAACGGAACTGAATCAACTGCATGAATTTATTTCCAAAAAAGAATATCAGAACTAAAAACAAAAAGCCCGGTCGTTCAACCGGGCTATCTGTATATAGGAAGTGAAATTATTTTATTACCTGAACTCTGCTGTGTTTCAGTTTCACCCCCGGCAGACTTAATCCATAAAGTCCTGAACTTAATTCCCCAGTAGTTACAATAACCTGTTTTGATTTATTCACAGGGATCATTTTCACCACTCTTCCTGTCACGTCCACAATGGAAAGCAATCCATTTACTTCTTCTGTGAACTCAACTGTAAATTGGTCTTGTGCCGGATTCGGGTAGATCAAAGTCGAAAGACTGTTTTCATTCTCTGCCACGCTCAGTGCGATGTTGATAGTATTCAACGTTGTGTTGGTCACGATCGCAGGATTGTAGTCAAAGAAGATGTGACCAGTATTCTTGATTTGGGTTCCGTTTGCCAATCCCGGTTTGGTTTTAATTTTATAGATCACCCAGCCGTGAGACAATGCTTCGTTGGCATTGCTGTCGGGCAACATGATGCTCGGATAATCAAATCTTACAATGTTTCCTTCGTAGATGTATGGAGTCATGGAATGACTGCTCGCTACGATGTGGAAAGTCGACATCTCCAGATTATTGCTAATCGTATCCATTAGATATACATTCACAGCAGGAGCCGTTCCCGTATTCTGAAAATTCACGGTATAGGTCAGCTCTGTATTCGGAGCAATTTCGCCGGCAGCACCCATTCCAGCAGGACTCACTTCCTTGCTGTTTGGATCGTACGGCCCTCCAATGATGCGACAGAAGTTTGCCGTGTTATTAGAAAGATCCAAATCTCCTGCAGTGGGCGAGATAGTAAGCATGAAGCAAGCGGTGTCAAAAAGAGTAGCTGTTGGACTGGTATGAATCTTCACATTCACATAAAACCCTCCAAACCAATAATAGGATCCAGCGAGGGTTGTATTCCATGTCAGCACATTTCCTACCACAGTTGCAGGTGCAGGGCCGTAGTTCATGCTGACGTAGGATACGTTAGGATCCAATGTCAATACAATGCTCGACGGAGTACTCGCACAGGATCCGTTTCCGGCGTAAAGAGAAACCCAGCCATCACTGCCAGGAGCTGCTGCATTGGTAGAAGATGGAAAAACCATCAGATCATACCCGGACGCGGTACAAGCGAATCCGAAATTGAAACTGGAAGCCGCGGTTGAATTAAAAGTATAGATGCCGCCAACAGGACAAGTTGCAGTAACGGCTATCGGCATCCAATATCCTGCCGGCAAAATTTGAAGGCCTGTCAAACCCGTCGGAACTGTAACGGAATAAAAACCGGTAAGATCCGTGTAGGCATATCCGATGATGTTTCCCGCAGCGTCCCTAATTTGCAAAGGCACTCCCCCAATGGCATTGTCACCGGTGTCAAAAGAGCAATTGCTGTTGTTGTCGTAATAGGCATACCCATCAACAGTTGTACAACCGGAAGTAATGTAGATCGGCGAATTGATCATAGTGTCGGCAAAGCCGCCCGGGCCTGTTGCAATCGCCATTACATTATAAACCCCCGGAGACGTATAAGTATGCATCGCATAAGCATAAAAATTATCCGTCATGAAGCTGCTAATACCGACTCTAACAACCGTATCCATCCCGTCATCCCAAAAATAATGAACATCAATACTGTCGGTCGTAGGACTGTAACCCGTGACCTCCCCGTATACAGTAATAATCAGCGAAGCCGGCAGCGAACAAATTGCTCCTCCCATAGTGGAACCGGAATCTGACACATAGGTTATGCTAACGGTTTGTGCTTTTGAATTGAACGATAGAATCACAGCCAAGGCGATCAGTATCTTTTTTAATTTTTTCATAATTTTGGTTTTTAAATTTGTATGAAGCAAATGTCCGTCTGTTTTCTCCGAATCAAAAATCAATATTGGCATTTTATTACTTCTTCAGAATAAGATTAAATCAATTTAAATAGCTGTTAAATCTGAATAAATTAAATTATTTTATTACGCGTCCAAATCAAATAAAATGAAACTATTTTATTAAATTGCAGGAGAATTTAATCCGAATTCGGAAACCTTTGGAGGAGCATGAAGTATAACCAAGATATGAATTGTATCATAGTCGACGATGAAGTGATGTCACAAAAAGCCTTGACTCACTTGGTAGCTCAAATGCCTTTTCTGAACCTGATTGGTGTATACGCTAATGCGAGTGAAGCACTTGATGCCCTGGACAAAAACAACATCGATCTGATGCTGCTGGATATTGAGATGCCAGTAATCAACGGAATGGAATTCATGAAAAGCCTAAAAAGCCCGCCTATCACCATTCTTGTCACCTCTAACAAAGATTATGCTTTGGAAGCATTTGAACACAATGTGATCGACTATCTTTTAAAACCTGTTCCCGTAGATCGCTTCTTTGGTGCGATCGCGAAGGCTAAATACTTTTTTGACAATGCCAACAAGAACATAGAATCTCCAAACGCAGAACACCTTTTTGTAAAAGTGGACGGCGTGCTCACCAAGATCAGCATCAAGGACATCTTGTGGGTGGAGGCTGCCGGAGATTACATTCACGTGAACACGGCTGAGAAAAGGTATACCGTTCATGCTACTTTAAAGGCTATTGAAAACAAGCTTTTGCCGGACAAATACATCCGCGTTCACCGTTCTTACATCGTCTCAATCGACAACATCAGCTCCATTGACGACAATACCATTGTGGTCCACAAACAACTTATTCCTGTAGGCTTCGTCTACAAGGAAAACCTGACCAAACACCTCAATCTTCTGTAAAAAAAACAGCCTTTTCAACTTCTATTCCCATCCGCTCGACCATCCTTTTGGTCAGTTCAACGATTATCGGCCTCCCTTTCAGATTTCATCCGTATACCAACACAAGACCAACACCCAAACAGATGAAAACCTTGACACATCCCCACCTAATCGCCAATAACAGGAAACTGTTCATTGATCGTTTTTTTCCGGGCGTATATAAGTTGTTCACCCGTCCTGAAGAAATCGGGTTGTTCGATGCTGATAAAACAACAAGAGTTTTTTTAGTAGACGACGATCCGCTTTACCTAAAAGCCCTGGAAAATTCAATTGCACAGCAACACTCCTCTATAACGATCAATGCATTTCAGACTGGAGAAGCTTGTTTGCAAAATCTGAAACTGGGCCCTTCGGTCGTTATATTAGACTATTATTTAAATACAGAATTCCCTTATGCCTGGAACGGGATGAGCATTTTGAAACACATCAAAAAGATCAACCCGAAAACCAAGGTGATCATGATCTCTTCACAGGACAGTCTGGCGGTAGCGATAGACTGCATGGAAAAAGGCGCTTACGATTATGTTTCGAAAAGCAAATCCGCATTTTCAAGAATCAATAAAATAATCAGAAACATTGTCGGCGACACCGAAGTAACATCCACTTTTTTTCAGATCGTCTTGTTCGTTGTCCTGGTAGCCATTTTAGCGCTCATTGCCGGATTCATAAGCACATGACCTTTTGTTTTATAATAATTAAACTAAAAAAATAATATTATGAAAGTATTAGTTGTAGATGACGACAAACTGACCCTTGAGGCAGTCTCTTATACATTAAAAGAGAATGGCCATGAAGTAACCACGGCTACCGACGGATATGAAGCTTTAAGCATCATTGACAAGGTAAAGATCGACCTGATTATTTCCGATGTGATGATGCCGAACATTTCCGGATTGGGCTTGCTCAGCTTGTTGAAACAATTCTATTTCAATAAAATTCCCGTGATCATCATTTCATCGCTCGACAAAGCAGACATGGTGATGCATTCTATGGGTCTGGGGGCAGTCGATTTCATCAGAAAACCCATCGACTTCAAGAATTTATTGGGAATGGTCGACAAGTATGAAAAATAAATTCGTCGCATAGCGAAAGGTTCCAGCTTGCAAGTTTACGGCATTCGGCTATGAAATTTCCTTTGTCAGCGGAAAAACATTCAGTAATCCCATCATCCTTATAATTTTGGTAAAAACGCCAAACTATGATTAAGAATGAATTGAGGATTATGCGAGGACCCAATATGTGGTCCGTTCATCCAAACATAATTGTTTTAAAGATAGACTACTCTTCTATTTCTCACATTGCGATCAATAAGATATTCCAATGGCAGAACTCCCAGGGATTCATTTCCCGCTCCCGGGAAGATATCGATAAGGAACCCAAAATGTTCCTCACTGAATTGATCGCTGTCTTAGCAAAGAACCTGCAGCCCGATTCCGCTTTCCTCTTTTCCGATACCAAATTAATCAACGAAGGTTCTTATTATGCCATTATAGAGTACAAAGAAGAAAAAGCGGGAGTTGCAGCCGCCAAAAGCGCACTTGAGATCGTTCAAACGGTACTCAAAAAAGGCAAATACGAAGCCCTGGAAGAGATTAAAACCGACATCGCAGCAATAGTTAAAGCACAATTTCCCGGCCCAAGCACTTCAGCAATAATTGAAGCCGCGAAAGAAAGAGGCATTCCGGTACGAAAAAGCGCTGGTGGCAACTTTGTTTTCGGTTACGGAAAATATCAAAAAAAGATCTCGGCGAGTATCTGTGGCACGACCAGCGATATAGCTGTTTCCATTGCCGGAGACAAAGCGATCACAAAACAACTGCTGGAAGAAGCAATGATTCCCGTGCCGGCCGGCTTCGTCATCAGCAAAAAAAAATCTATCAAAAAACTCCTGCCGGAAATTAAATTTCCAGTCGTGGTAAAACCTTTGAATTCAAATCAGGGAAAAGGCATTACGAGCGGTATAACCGATGAAACAAACTTAGCCGATGCTTTCCGTCTCGCAAAAAAACATTCCCATTATGTGATTATCGAAAAGCAGATAGAAGGTAACGATTTTCGGTTCCTGATGGTCAACAACAAACTAATCGCTGCAGCGCAGCGCACAGCGGCCTGTGTGAAAGGGGATGGCAAATCAACGATCCGCGAACTTGTCGACAAGCTCAATCAGGATCCTTTGAGAGGAGATGGCCATCAGAACGTACTTACAAAGATCCTCATTGATGAAAGCACCGTGAAACTTCTTGAAGCGAAAGGAATGACAGTTGATTCCATTCCCGAAAAAGGTGATTGCATTTTTCTGAAAGACACAGCCAACCTGAGTACCGGAGGCACGGCGGTAGACGTAACGGATGAGGTGCATCCCGACAACATACTTTTAGCCGAACGCGTTGCTTCCATCGTAGGACTCGACGTCTGCGGAATCGACATCATGGCCGCGAATGTCAGCAGTCCGATCTCAGAAAATGGAGGAGCCATTTTAGAAGTAAATGCTGCACCGGGTTTGAGAATGCATTTTGCTCCTTCGTCCGGAACGCCCAGAAACGTGGGTGCTCCGATCATAGACATGCTTTTTCCGGATCGAAAATTCAGAGTACCGATTGTTGCTGTCACCGGCACCAACGGAAAAACCACAACCTGTAGATTGATGGCCCACATGAGCAGTTGGGAAGGTTACAAGACCGGCCTTACAACCACAGACGGCGTTTATCTAAACAATGCACTCATTCAAAAAGGAGATTGTTCGGGCCCGCAAAGTGCCAAGCTGATCCTGCAAGAACCGGCTACGGAATTTGCGGTTCTGGAATGTGCTAGAGGCGGGATCATCCGTCAAGGGCTGGCCTTTCAACAATGTGATATTGCCATTGTCACCAACGTTGCCTCCGATCATTTAGGATTGAAAGACATTCACACATTGGAAGACCTGGCCGCAGTAAAAGCTGTTGTTCCCCGTTCTGTTAAGGAAGACGGCTATGCCATTTTAAATGCGGCAGACAACCTAGTGTATGGAATGAAAGACCACCTAAAATGCAACATCGGGCTTTTCTGTTTGGACGAAAAAAATCCCCGGATCGCCGAACACGTTTCCAACGGAGGTTGCGCAGCAGTTGTGAATGAACAGAAAGAGATCGTAATTCTGAACGGTGATGAAAAGATCGTCATAGATGCCGTTAAAAATATTCCACTGACTATGAACGGAAAAGCCGACTTCATGACCGAAAACATTCTGCCGGTTGTTTTGGCTGCTTACCTGATGAAGTTCAATGTGGAGAGAATTAAAAAAAGCCTGTTGGATTTCAAACCATCGGCTGAACAAACCCCAGGAAGGATGAATCATTACGACATTAATGGCGTTACAGTAATCGTGGACTATGCTCACAATCCGCACGGGCTAAACGCTTTGGCTAGATACCTGAAAAATGTAGGCGCCCCCACTACAGGCATCATCACAGCCGTGGGCGACCGAAGAAGTGAAGACGTAATCGAGATCGGAAAAGCTGCGGCAGAAATGTTCGATGATGTGATCATCCGCTTCGACAAAGACATGCGCGGAAGAACTCAAGATGAAATTTCAACCTTAATCATACAAGGATTAAAGCAAGTGAATCCTATGATCAACTACAAAGTGATCCCGGAGATTAATGACGCTCTAAAACAAGCATTGGATGAGGCAAAACCGGACTCATACATAGTTTTGACTGCAGAAGATGTGAGAGGCGCGATTGATTTGGTAGCTGAACTTAAAAAAAGCAAACAGACGGAGGATACGGCTGCTGCGTAATTTTTTACTCAGGAACATTAAAAATAAATCCCACACCAAAAA
>JBKJQG010000037.1:0-3143 GCA_046594925.1 Bacteroidia bacterium | reverse complement strand
TGATTTGCTTGGCAAGTTGGTAAGCTTTGTTCAAGAAATAAACCGCGCTGTCCTGGTTCACAAATTCGTATTCTTTCCCAAGCGCATTGTATGTTTTGACGCGGGATGTGTCGTGGGAAGCTTTTTTGAGAACGGTTTTAAGCGAGTCGAGTTTGGTCTGCGAAAACGACAATGAAGGCATGATGCCTAAAAATAAGATCAGCGACAGGGTGGAAATAAAAGAATGGAAGCGTATTTTCATATTGCAAGGCACCTCTTACCTCGTAAATATATGAAAATTATTTCTTCTTCTTTTTTGACTTCGTTTTTGTCTTTTTGGTCTTCGTTTTCTTTTTATCGAGACCTAGGTTTTCGCGGATCTCTTTCCAGTATTCAGCGCCGTAAGCAACTAAAATTTCTGCTCCTGCAGGAATGTCCTTCTCTGCTTTGATCCAGCCGGCATTTTTGTAGACAACGTAACAACAATTATTCGTGATCCCTTTTATTTTTGTGAGTCCCTTTGCATCATTTGCCCAGCGAGCCAACTCTTTAGGAGTGTAATAGGCATCCACACATTTCTTTTTGCTGATATAAAAAGCATATCCATAAATATCGTTTTCAGCTCTCTTATCTAGCTCTGCTTCGGTAATTACCTCACCAAGGTATTCAACGACCCTTGTTCCTTTTTTAATAGCTACTTTGGTAAACAAGCCTTTCCCTGCACCTGGAATGCCTGATTTTTTTATGATGAGATCTGAATCCATAATTTTATTTTGTGGGCGCAAAAATAGCAAAAGCTTTCAATAGCAGTTCATTTATTAATTTTAATACGTCTTGGTGATTTCTCCCAAGAATGAGTTTCTTTTGGAAATAAATAATTTGTGCGTACACAAGCATTCTGAAACAAAAGCGGGGAAATGGAGTTTGGTTAAAATGTCGACAAACAGCTAATTATGTGTGTTAAAATGCCTTAATCTTAGGATTAGTGACTTCTTTTGCATAAATTTGAATTCGAAATTAATGCTGAAAGAAACCACATATCGAACCACTTGTGCAGAAATCTGGCTGGACGAAGCTGGGGTTCTCTGGCTGAAGCCGGATGCCGATACGGATTTGGGTTTGGAGGAAGTGAAAGCTTGTTTTGCAACCTATACTGAAATGGGCATTCATTCGCAGAACAAAGTCCTTCAGATTATTGATGCCAGAGTGAATGTGTCGATGAGCAAAGAGGGAAGAGAATATGCTTCAAATGCGGGAAACGAGTGCTTTATTGCGTCGGCTGTGATCAGCAACAGCCTTTCTGTAAGGCTGATAGTCAACTTATTTAATATTATCTACAAAGCTTCCGTTCCGCTGAAGATGTTTGAAACAGAGGAGGAAGCCCGGAAATGGCTGTCGCGCTTCAAGGCTTAATGTAAATTGACAAGTATTTCCAGGAATAGGAATAGGACCTGCAATGTGACCTGGCCTGCAATGTAAGCACTTTTATTCCACTTTTTTGTCGCTTCTTTTTCCTTAGAACGGGGAGAATCATTCACTACATAATCATCATCACTAGGCTTAACAATGGAAGCAACAGGTTTTACGCTTTCGATCTTTTTATAAATAGCGTTCAATTCGGTCTGCAGTATTTCTCTTTCAAGCGACTGCCCTGTCCGAGCCTTTATCAGGACGGTATATCTGGCGCTGTCGTATTTCACCAATTGTGCCGATTCAAACAATGAATCGTTGTATTCAGGAAAGATCCCAAATTCTTTTTTCTCGGCAAGAGTGATTGAATTTCCAGCGGCAGGATGAAAAGCGACAATCTTACCTTCTTTTTCAACTGTTTGAGAAGAGGCATCAACTGTCAGAAACTGGAAGACAAAAAGCAGAGAAATTAAGTTCAAAAGTGGGGCGCAGGTTAATTTCATAGTCAAATTTAGGGTTTTATCAATAGAAAACAAATTATTATATAAATAAATGATTTTCAATTAATTGAACACATACAATTAAACAAATAATATCGGTTAATATCTTGTTTTTTCAGCGTTAATAAAAAAAATCAACAAAAATAATTGTCACAAGTTTAGAATTTAGTATATTTGTCTCCCTTAAAAAAAGGAATTAATTAAAAATAGTACTAACCCCTTCAATTAAATTGATAATCAATTAATTGGATACAAAAACCCTCCGGTGCACATTTTACCGGAAAAAGCATCAAAATGGCAGAAACAGCAGAAGCACCAGTATCATTAGAAGCATTTGATTGGAATGCATTAGGTAACAAAGGTGAAACCTATTCTAAAGCAGATCGTGAAAAATTCGATTCTCTTTATGAAAAAACCCTTAAATCAGTTGCAGCAAACGAGATAATCGACGGGAAGGTCGTTGCAAAGAACAACAAAGAAGTAGTAGTAAACATTGGTTACAAATCGGATGGTGTCGTTCAGTTGACAGAATTTCGGTACAATCCTGATCTGAAGATCGGGGATATAGTTGAAGTATATGTTGAATCTCAGGAAGATAAAAGCGGACAGTTAATTTTGTCTCACAAGACAGCGCGTGCCATGAAATCATGGGATCGTGTTAACCAGGCTTTGGCAAACGATGAGATCATCAAAGGATATGTTAAATGTCGTACCAAAGGCGGTCTTATCGCTGATGTATTCGGTATCGAAGCATTCTTACCGGGTTCACAAATTGACGTGAAACCTATCCGTGATTACGATGTATATGTAGGAAAAACAATGGAATTCAAAGTTGTTAAGATCAACAATGAGTTCAAGAACGTTGTCGTTTCTCACAAAGCATTGATCGAAGCGGAATTGGAGCAACAGAAAAAAGAGATCATCTCTAAATTGGAAAAAGGACAAGTATTGGAAGGAACTGTGAAAAACATTACTTCTTATGGTGTGTTCATTGATCTTGGTGGTGTTGATGGTTTAATTCACATTACTGATCTATCATGGGGCCGCATAAATCATCCTGAAGAAATTGTAAAATTAGACGAGAAAATTCAAGTTGTAATTTTAGATTTTGATGATGATAAAAAACGTATCGCATTGGGCTTGAAACAACTTTCTGCTCATCCTTGGGATTCTTTATCAACCGAAATTAAAGTTGGTGATAAAGTAAAAGGTAAAGTAGTTGTTATTGCTGATTACGGTGCATTTATTGAAGTT
>JBKJQG010000252.1:0-5781 GCA_046594925.1 Bacteroidia bacterium | reverse complement strand
GCCATAAAATCTGGAAAGGCCTTAACCCAAGAAGAAATGCAAAACATCATAGATGAACTCTTCGCCTGCAAAATGCCTTACAGCACACCGAATGGGAAACCGACGATCACGACGTTTTCTAGTGATGATTTAGATAAACGGTTTAAGAAATAGTTGGGAGAGCGGAGTTGGGAGAGCGGAGTTGGGAGAACGGAGTTGGGAGAACGGAGTTGGGAGAACGGAGTTTTATAGATAGTAAGCAATTGGCTTAGACAAATAAAAAGAAAATAATAAAAAAGTTCTTCGTCATCCTGAGCGAAGTCGAAGGACATTATTCGTACATATGAATTATCAGCAATACCGTCCGAACAGTTTTAATGTCTTACCATTGGTAGTTAAGAATCTTCTAATTATTAATGTACTTTTCTTTTTGGCTACGATGGCATTTACGAGTCAGATCGATCTTTCTGATAAATTGGGATTGCACTATCCTTTGTCGGATAAATTTCAGCCTTATCAGATCATCACCTATATGTTCATGCATGGTGGTTTCATGCATCTTTTTTTCAACATGTTTGCCTTGTGGATGTTCGGGAATACGCTGGAAAATTACTGGGGCCCCAAACGTTTTCTGATCTACTACATCCTAACAGGAATAGGGGCTGCGCTTTGTCACTATGCTGTTGTCTACTTTCAGATTCGACCCACTATGGATGTTATAAACGGGTATCTTGCCAATCCAACCCCTCAGGCATTCACAGACTTCCTGAATTCGCAGACTTTTACGATGACCAGCGAAATGGTGGATCATTACAATGAAACCATCCCTACCCTTTTCAACGAGGCAATGCAGTCAAATAACAATGAAACAGCTCTACGGGTATCGATGGACTACATGCAGACCTACAAACAAGATTTCCTCAATGCACCCGTAGTTGTTGGTGCCTCCGGTTCTGTTTTCGGCATTTTGCTGGCTTTCGGAATGCTTTTCCCTAATACCTTGCTCTACGTTTATTTTGCAATTCCCATTAAAGCAAAATGGTTCGTCGTACTTTACGGAGCGATTGAATTGTTCTCAGGAATCGCTAATAGTCCGACCGACAATGTTGCACATTTTGCACATTTGGGAGGGATGCTTTTTGGGGTTCTGTTGATTTTTTACTGGAAAAAAAAGAGTAACCGTTTTTATTAAGCCATGGCGAATCCACTGATAGAAGACCTTAAAGCAAAGTTCAGGAGCGGCAATCCCATCATGCAACTGATCCTCATCAACGTCATCCTTTTTTTGATCGTCAGCATTGCACGTATCCTCACATTTCTCAGCGGAGAATCCGGCTTACTCGTTTCCCTGGAAACCATCCTGAAAGATAATTTAGCTCTGCCCCTAAGTTTTCAGGGTCTGATCCATAAGCCATGGACACTTATTACCTATATGTTCACCCATTTTTCGTTGCCCCACATTTTCTGGAACCTGATTACGATGTATTGGTTCGGAGAGCTATTCATCAATTACAGCAATTCAAAAAAACTCATTCCACTTTACCTGATGGGAGGCATTGCGGGAGCCTTATTGACCATCCTGTTGTTTACCGTCGTTCCACCATTCCGTCCTTTTTTAGGATCACCCATTATCGGAGCATCCGCAGGTGTAACGGCCATCATCGTTGCTACGGCCACGCTCATTCCTAACGTGAACATGAACATGATCTTCATCGGTCCGGTCAAACTACTTTATGTAGCTTTATTTGTCATTTTCATTGATGTACTCAACGTAGCTTCTTACGATAACATTGGAGGGAATCTGTCACATCTGGGAGGTGCATTGATGGGATTCATATTCATTGTTCAATATAAAAAAGGAATCGACCTATCGAAAGGAATTACAAGATTCTTTGACTGGATCAAAGGACTTTTTAAGCTTGGCCCACAAAGCAAAATGAAAGTTGCATACAAACGCGGTGCCTCGGACGAAGATTACAACTATCATAAAAAAGTGGAACAGGAAACGATCGACAAGATCCTTGACAAGATTTCTAAATCGGGTTACGAAAGTTTATCAAAGACAGAGAAAGAAATATTATTCAAAGCAAGTAACAAAAAATAAAATCTGCGTGATCTGCGAGATCTGCGTGAAACCCTTTTGGAGGACCAAAAACAAATACAGGAAAAAGAAAAAAAAAGAAGAGGCAAGCGCTACTTTTTTAACCGCATAGCTATGTTCTGCAACCACATAGCCGTTGTTGCCTTGCTCATCTCCTATATGGCTCCTCACATCAGCCCTGAAAACTTCTGGTTCATCGCTTTTTTTGGTCTGTGTTATCCCATACTTCTCATTCTCAATTTACTTTTCATCATTTATTGGGCGATGCAAATTAAAAAACGAGCATTGTATTCCTTCGTTGTAATCATTGCCGGCTTCACGAATCTTCAGGGATATGTTCAATTCACTTTCAACCATACACCGGACGGTTCAAAAAAACTGATCAGTGTGCTTTCGTATAACGTAAAAGTTTTTGACCTCTATAATTGGAGCGCCAACAATCAGACACGCGACAAGATGTTTGATCTCATAAGCACAGAAGCACCAGAAATCGCCTGTTTTCAGGAATATTATCATCGCGACAGCAGCAAATGGGCCAACACCGACTCGCTTTTAAAATTTTCGAAGTTCAAGTATTACCACATCGAATACACCAGTAATCTTAAACCTAAACAACATTTCGGCATAGCTACGTTTAGCAATTATCCTATCATCAATAAGGGCAAAGTAAATTTCGGATACAAGAGCAATAACGTTTGCATCTTTTCCGACATCGTTATCGCGCAGGACACTTTCCGAGTTTACAACATGCATTTACAGTCCATCGCATTTTCGAAAGATGACTACAAGTACATCGACGATCTGAAAAAAGATGTCGAAACAGAAGACGTTGAACACTCAAAGAATATTTTGAAACGCCTGAAACGGGCTTTCGTAAAACGTGCGATGCAAGCAGACCTCATACGAGCAAGCATTGCTTCTTCCCCTTTTCCGGTAATCGTTTGCGGCGATTTCAATGACACGCCTGCCTCCTACGCAAAAAACACGATCTCCACCAACTTGTCGGATGCGTTTGTGGAAAGTGGAAATGGTTTCGGGAGAAGCTACATCGGAAAATTTCCTTCATTCAGAATTGATTACATCCTTCACGATAGCCACTTCAAGGCTTATCATTTCCGTACAATAAAAGAAGAATTGTCGGACCACTATCCTGTGATCTGTTATTTAGAAAAGCAATAGGGGAGTTTAAAGTTCGAAAGTTGAAAATTTTGGTGGTTTCATTTCAAACCTACGAGTGAACCATTTTGAAATTTAAAACGTTGACCTATTTACTTACCGGACCTTTCTTAACTTTCTTAAGAGAAAGCAGGTTCATCGAATTAGAAGTTAATCCTGAGATGTTATTCTGAACCAAACGTACGACCTGGTCGTAATACAAAGGCACAACCGGTGCGTTGTCGATCAGCAGCTGATCCATCTGCTGATAGTAGTCGTAACGAATGGAATCAATCAATTCGGATTGGGAACGTTCGTATAAAAGATCAAATTGAGGATTCTTGTAATGCGTATAGTTGGATCCTTTGGGACTGAAATTCTTGCTGTAGAACAAGGAAAGAAAATTTTCCTCGTCGGGATAATCGCAGATCCAGGACTTGCGGAAAAAATTTAATTTATTATTGGCAATGGCGTCGGTCAATACCGATGCTTTTTGAACGTCAATCCGGATATTGATTCCGAACTCAGCCAATTGCGATTGTATGTACTCAGCCAATTCAAGATATTGTTCGGTAGTGGAAAGTGTAATGTCCGGCAGTCCCTTTCCATCCGGAAAACCGGCCAGAAACAATAGCTCCTTCACCTTATCGGGATTGTAGTCATACCCTTTTACCTTTTCGCTGTCGAAGGAAGGAAGCCCAGGAGGAATGAAACCTGCAGTTGCCGGCTTTCCTAAATTCTTCCGCAGATACATCACCATCTTCTTCCGATCGAATCCATAATTGATAGCTTGACGGATGGCTTTTATTTTTAAAGGCGACTTTTTGAACTGCGGCAAATCCTCATCGATCAAGAAACCCAAGTAATCCGTTTTCAAGTAAGGCTGTGTCTGCATCTTGAACATTCCTTTGTATTGCTCCTTCAACTGCCCTTCTACCGTGAGCACTTCATCGGTATTGATAGCATCAATGCCTGATACCATATCCAAACTGCCTTCGAGAAATTCAAGGAAAGACGTTTCTTTGTCCTTTATGAAGGAAAAGGAAACTGCATCCAAGTGCGGAAGGCGTTCACCATTCTCATATTCGAAATAATTCTCGTTTTTCACAAAGACTAACTTTGAACCTTCGTTCCACATCTTGAACTTAAACGGTCCGGTTCCAACAGGATTTCTGCGGAAGTCTTCCCCATAACGTTCTACAATCTCTTCCGGAAGAACCGAAAAATACTTCATAGTCAAAACTCCCAGGAAAGGTGAGAAAGGCTTTTTCAAATGAATCACGAACGTGCTGTCATTTTTAGCTTCAAACCCACCGGAGTTTTTGAAATCGATGTTTGTAAGAAGTGTAGTAGCGCTCGATACCTTAGGATCTAATAAGCGGTTGAAGCTGTATACAAAATCCTTTGCTGTTACTTTTCTTCCTTTTCCACCTTCAAAATATTCATGATCGTGGAAGGTCACATCTAAATGAAGAAAAAAAGTATAGGTCATTCCGTCTGGAGAAATAGTCCATGACTTGGCGATGGACGGCTGCACATGAAGCGAATCATCCATCTCCACGAGTCCATTATACAATTGATTAACGGCCAATATTTTTTCGAAATTCGTAGCTGCCGCAGGATCTAATGAAGTAATGTTGGTTGTGATGTCGTTGTATTTGAATACTGTTCTGGCATCCGTTTTTTTCTCGCCACCCGATGAACAGGCCGCTAGAAACACAAAGAATGAAATATAAAAAAGCGCTCTTTTCATAAATTATTTATCGGAGATGTCCTGACTCTTGACTCTGCTATTTATTACAGTTCAAGTTTAAGAAAACCTTTCAGTTAAAAACGCAGGCATCGACTGCACTTATTAACAGTTTTTTGAACAAAATGGGGAATCTTGCTTCCACTGTGACTTGCTATATAATCCCTCGGGGATTAAAATTCATTTCGCGGTGCTCTGATTCAAGCGATATACTGTCCTATGGAACCAGTCAATCCTGCATGCCTTAGGCAGGCTATTCTTCGTTACACAGACACAAAAGCTGAGGAAACATCTTCATTTTAGCGTATTATTAGTACCTTTGTCCCTCCATGAAAAAAGTAGCATTCCATACACTTGGCTGTAAGCTCAATTTTTCGGAAACCAGCACCATTGCGAGGTTATTCGAAGAGCAAGGCTATCAAAAGGTTGATTTTAAGCAGCCTAGTGATGTTTACGTCATAAATACTTGTTCTGTTACGGCAAATGCCGACAAAGAATGCAAGCAGATCGTAAAATCAGCATTGGCGGTTTCTCCAGAGGCGTATGTGGTGGTGGTGGGCTGTTATGCTCAATTAAAACCGGAAGAGATTTCCAACATCGAAGGAGTCGACTTGGTCCTTGGTGCTTCCGAAAAATTCAAATTGTTGAATTACCTCAACGACCTTACTAAAAAATCAAAAGCAGAGATCTACAGCTGTGAAATTGAAGAAGCCAACTTTTTTGTAGATGCTTATTCTTTCGGCGACCGCACAAGGGTTTTCTTAAAAGTGCAGGACGGCTGCGATTACAATTGTTC
>JBKJQG010000023.1:0-9880 GCA_046594925.1 Bacteroidia bacterium | reverse complement strand
AGGTTCCTGTTCCTGTCGTAGCAGTATTTCCAGCAAGTGTTGCTGTTGTTCCGCAAACGGTTTGATCCCCACCTGCTGCTGAGGTGGTCGGTCCGCCTGTGCTATTAATGGTTACCTGATCGGTTGAAGTTCCGCAAGGAGGATTATTTATCGTCCACTGAAAGACGTTGGCCCCCAAGCCTAATCCCGTCACAGCGGATGTCGGCGAACTTGGTGTTGTAATGATTCCTGCACCGCTGACCAGTGTCCAGGTTCCTGTTCCCGCTGTTGCTGTATTTCCTGCCAGGGTTGCCGAAGTTGCGCAAACTGTTTGATCGCCTCCAGCGGCTGAAGTTGTTGGTGAAGTGTTCACGGTTACAATAACAGGAATACGGTAAGTACCCGGACAAAATCCCACATAATAAGTAGTTGTCGCGACCAAAGCCGGTGTTGTGAATGTTGTTCCACCGGGTCCCAGCGGAGCTCCGCCACTTGCGGCTGCATACCAGAGGACAGTAACGGGGATGGTTCCATTGATGGTTGCGGTCAACGTTGCGGTATTTCCCGAGCAGATTGTTGCGTTGGCAACAGAAATTGTATCTACTCTGACGATGGGCTGATTGGTCAAACCTGCGCCACCCATAGTTGCGCCGTTCGGTAAAAATTCCGTTATGTGTGGGGATTGTGAAATTCCGTTCACACCGCCAAGGCATTGCTGAGATGCAGCAGGAGGTCCACTCGTCAAACCAATGTAGCCGCCGCCGCCGCCGCCGCCCGGTCCTTCTGCTTCGCCCAATCCGCCAAATCCTTGTAGCTGATGTCCGCCTGTCCCTCCGTTTGCTTTTATGAATACACCAGATACCGTTCCAACAGAATTGATTAAAATGGCACCTCCGCCACCTGCTCCGCCACCTGCGTCTTTTCCGGAGTTAAAGCCTGAAATGTTTGTGCTGCCGCCAACGGCCCCATTGGAGATGATAGAATCGTTTCCGCTTCCGGTAATGGTTCCATAAGAAGTGATGTAGATGATTCCTCCGCCAGCACCTCCAGCACCGCCTTGGTTGTTGTCCTGTTCTCCGGCACCGCCTCCTCCTCCTAAAAATATTCTGCCTGTTGAATAATCAAGAGGTCTTCCTCCCAAGCCTCCAAAGTTGTATCGGTAAGATCCGCTCCAAGCATTGGTGAACCCCGGTGTGCCAGGTCCCAATAACGTTGCATTCTGATTGGAGCTTGAAAAAGAATATCCTCCGCGTCCGCCTCCGGATGAGGTGGATGTCGCAAATCCAGGAGCTTCCAGGTTCCAGGCCGTTGTCCATCCTCCTACGGAATTGTTGGGGTTTCCTTGTCCCGTCCACGCTGCCGTAGAAGCATTCGCGCCGCCACCGCCTCCGCAGTTCCAAACGTTTCCGCCTCCACCTGCATTTGCTCCGGCTCCTCTGCAATATCTTCCTCCGTATGGTGTGTAGTCGGTTTGAAAGCCGGCAATTCCTTCTCCTTTGTTGGAGCCCACATCCAGACTAGCACAAGAATAAAGGGATGTCGTAGTTCTACCCGTCGTGGTAAAAAGTGCGCCACCCCTGAAACCTGTTCCTGTGGTGCTGATCTTTCCTCCGGCCGTGATAGTAGTATTGCCGTAGACTTCAACGGCCAATACTCCTCCGGTCGTCCCGTTCCAAGCTTGGCAAGTCAATACGCCCGGCGACTGAATGAGCAGCGTGTTGTATCGGGGAACACGGATTACCTGAACTCTTCCGGCGGCTGTGTAATTGTTTGTCAGTCCACAATCCAATGTGATTGAGGTACTATTGGGAACGGAACTTACTTGACAATATTCGAATCTCCCAGTATTGTTGTAATTAGTGACACTACCCCAAGTAGCATCGTTGGGATTACTGATAGCGGGTGTAAAAGCATCCGGTGCTCCTAGGATAGTAGCGCCTTGCATCTGCATTATCATGATGAGGTCGCCGGCTGCAAGGTTATTCCCGGCACCGAAGCGCGAGTTGGCATTCAGGTCGCTGGCTCCTACGGTGATGGTTGTAGCTCCGGCTATTGCATCGAGTGTCAGGGTCGTGTATTCATTTACTATCGTGCCGGCGGCATTCACCGTTCTGTTTCCGTCGATTGCTCTTTGAGCGGTCGATGCAGTTGTTGTAACGCAAAAAATAAAAAATAAAATACGTTTGATGGTTTTCATGCTGATAATTGTTGGATAAACTTCTTTGATTTGGCAAAAAAATAGTTAGCCAATGTAGAAGATATTTGCGGGATTTCCTATTGTCCAATAAGCTTCTTAATATCAGATGCTTATTTCCTTGAAAGGGTTGCGTGGGATCCATTCCGATGGCTTCAAATAATCAACAAAAGGCTTAATTATCCGATTGGAAAGGGGGTTGCGGTGACGTATGTAACAGGTAAGTTCCAGAGCTTCTGCGCCCAGGGTACTCTTGATCTCAGATGCGGTCCTCCCTAAAAAGAGGCGTTTGGCATTTTTGTCGAGGCCATCTTTCACATAATCGTAAAGAATGTTCTGGTATAATTCCAATTCTTTGTTCAGGGTATAATCGATGCCGATAAAATGTGCTTCGATTTCGTGCTCTAAAATAAATGTGGAGCGGAAGCCTACCAGTTTTTCGTTGACGTAATAGCCAACGAAATTGAACTTGTCATTCAGCACCTTTTTCATTTCGGCAAAATAGGAAGGAGTGAGGGAAGCCATCCTGAATTTTGCTTTTAGGTGCACGTTATTATAGAGGCGGAGAATCTCAGAAGCATTAGACTTGATGTCTTCTACCGAAAAATCTTTCCGCTCGATCTCCAGTCCTTTTTTGACGATGTTCTTGGCGCGGTTGCGGTATTTTTTGCTCATCGCGTTGAGGTATTCGTCAAAAGTAGTCCATTGAATGTCGAGCACCATATTGGGTTCAACCAGAAAGTCGTGGTACTTGTATTCTTCAAACTCTTTGGTATGCTCGATGGAAGAAGAATAAAAATCCTTTATCAAAACGGCGGCGATCTTTCCGCGTAATTTTTCTGCCCTGCTGATCCGATAGATCACGTCCGCCAATGCATCCACGGCTTCCGTCTTGTTGATCTCCGGGCTACAGGTGAAGCCGTGCTCGCCACTGACAAAGGCATTTCCGCAAATGAGCAAACGGGTGTTGATTCGGTCGGCACTTCTGATAAGGTGATTGGTGATGTGCTTTTTTAAGTAGTCGGTGATGAGGCAGGAATCTTCTTTGCTGACTTGATCCTCCTGTGAGCTTCCGAAACTGTCAGAAGAAAAATCGATCACCTGGAAATAGGCAATTGCAACTGGTTTGTTTTCATTGTAGATGATCGCATAGTGAAAATGCATATTGGTCGGATGCTCATTTTCAAGCACTGTTAAAAAAGGCAACAGAAGGAATTCACTTCCGTATCCAGCAATTCGGTTCCAATGGTCTGCATTGATCATGGAAACAGATTCGTAGACCGCAAAAGCAAAGTTCGAGGCTTTCTTACGGAGCTCCGATTTTTTTTTGTTGGGTACTTTGGAACAGGGGATCAACATCTTAATTTGCCGGGTTCTTCATTTCTGCTGTCATCAATTCTTTGATGTATTTCACGGGAGCACTTCCGTAACTCAGAAATTTCTCGTGGAATTGTTTCAAATTGAATTTCTCTCCTGCCTGTTTTTTTAGCTCTTCACGGAAATCATAGATCTCTGTGTAGCCGGTGAAGTAGGAACAAAGCTGGACCTGAGTGACAGAAACTCGTCTCCATTTTCCTTCTGCCTCGGCCTGTTGCTGAAAAGCTTCATTGGTCAATAAATTCAAAGCAACTTCCTTGCTCATTTCTTTTGTATGTACGCTGTTATCAAGGATGGTATTGCAGGTCGTCCGTAAATTCCACTTGTAATACATCAGCCACATCTCATCACTGTTCTCATACCCGTTTTCCAGCATCATGCGCTCGGTATAAACGGCCCAACCTTCCACCATGGCTCCGTTTCCGAAAATGGCTTTGATCAGACTTGGTGATTGATTGCTGTACACCAGCTGGGTATAATGTCCCGGAATGGCTTCATGAATGTTAAGGATCTGCAAGATGTAATGGTTGTACTCGCGCAGATAGCTTTCTGCCCTCGCCGGATCCCAGCCAGCAAGACTTCCTACGTTGTAGTAAGTATTTCCGTTCTTGTCGTATGGACCCGGAGCAGAAATGGAAGCTCCGGCAACTCCTGCCATGTATTCGGGTTCTCTTCTTACTACTAATGGCTTCGAGGGATCAATGTAGATCAAGTCTTTCTGTTTGATGAAATCCACCAGGAAAGGCATTTGTTTTTCGATGGCTGACTGGAATTCCTCTGGCTTCACGTGTTTTTCAGAGATTTTGTTGATCACCATTTTGATCAGCAAAAGTTTATCATCAGGCTTCACTATTTTTTCCATGTATTTTTCCCAGAGTTTGTCAGCCAATTCGAACATTTTTTCATGCAGTTCTTTTTTTCGTGCCAGCGCTTTTTCATAAATAGCATCTACGGAATAACCGCTCTGTATGTCGAATTCAAACTTTTTAGCATAAAGCTCTTTCCCTAAACGGAAACTGCGCGGGGTTTTGTTATCAATTTTTTTCAGCCAATCAGCAAAATATTTCATCGCCTTCACCGCTGCTGAAGCGGTTGCCTCAATGGATTGCTTTTCATGCTCTCCCATCTTACTCTTGTTGAGGGCTTCGTGCAGGTCGACCTCAAATACCGAAACACCGCCTAAGTTCTGGTCGATAGCCAATTCTGTATGTTCAAGGGTCGGATTTTTAATGTTCTTTTTTGCTGCTTCATAAAAGGCAGGCACGTTAGCCATCTTTAGGTAAAAATTGCGGAGGCGGACATCCAGTGAATCGTAACTTCCGTTCAGAATTTCGGCGAATGCACCGGAAACGTTGTATTCAGAAGGGTTCCATTCATAAGATTTCAGTTCGTTGATCCCAAATTCGGTCGACTTTAGCTGATTTTCGATCATGTGGTAATCCGTTTTATTATTGTCGGTCAATGCGTTCAGATCGAACTTTTTCAAGGAATCGAGGTTGGTTTTGATAAAGGCCAACTCCTTCGCACGGCTGGCTTCATTAGGAACAACTAATACGCTGTCGTATTTGTGAAATCCCTGGCTGCTCGCCCAGTTTGGATAGAGCTTCCAGAGGTTCTCAATGAATTGTTCTTTGTACCTGTCGAATGAAGGATTCATGTCTGCCGTATTGGTTTCCGATGTTTTTGAATCGCTTCCGCAGGAAGCAAGGCAGATCACAGAAGCAAAAAATAGTTTTTTCATCGAAAATGATTTTGGGCCATAAAGGTAAAGAAATAGGCACTCACAATTCAAAAATTAACAAACTATTTAATTGTAAAAAACCGCTTCTAAATCGTTATCTTTACCTTGCATACTTAAAGACCAGCTCTATGTCTTTCACAAAAACAATTGTCTTTTTTCTTCTTTTCACCCTAACCTGTGTTTGCTGTCATCCTGTTTCTGGACAATCCGTAGGGTCGGGAATTCTTACACTCGATGGTTTGGTTTATGGTTACAATTATGAACCCTCTAAAAAACTCCTGCAAAAGGACAAGCAGATTAAAGTGGAAGGAGTATTGGACAATGTTGAGGTCACTGTCAAAGAAAAAGGGAAAGTATACAGAAGTACAAAAACAAATCCGAACGGAACATTTTCCCTAAAAATTCGAACCGACAGGATCTATACAATTGAAATTTCAAAAGCGGGTTATACGACCTCGTTCTTTACATTCGATCTAACTGCAGTCCCGAAAGAGATCAGTGCCAAAGGAATGACCTTCGTAGGTGCTGAATTCATTCTGAACAGTTATCAGGCGAAGAACAAAGAGGAGTTGAGCTTTTCATTCGGCAAGCTCTTTTATAATTCCAGAGGACAGTATTTAGATTTTGAGACTGCAAAATTTTTGTCGAAAAAACAAAGGGACTACGTTAATAATCCGGTCTCCCTGATGATGCGTTCAGTGCAGAAAAACAAAACCGAAAATAAAACTTCAAGTTCGGCTCACGATGTCATTGCTCCGCTGAAAGACAAAACAAAAGTCCAGGTTTCAGAGAAAGAAATGTTGAGCGAGACAAAGCCCGACTATTATTATGATACCATCAGTAAAAAGGTCTCAGATCTGATACATAGAACTCGCCTCAATCCGGAGAGTGTTAGTGAGTCAGAAATTCAGTCGCTGCAAATTGAGCTCGAAGCGGCTAGGATTCGTAATAAAAAAGATAAGTTGACAGCCCGTTCCCCCGGAGACAGTCTGAGGTTGAAGATTCAGGAAGAAGCTTTGACGTCGATTGAGCTGGAATTGTTTTCCGCAAAAAAAATAATCGAATTGCAACAGAGCGAAATCTCCACTCAAAAGAAATTATTAATTCTGGCGATCGCTTTTCTTTTGTGCCTGCTGATTATGCTTTTCCTGATTTTTAAGTTCTACAAACAAAAAAGGAAGAGTTACCTTTTGCTAAAGGAAAAAAACAAAAAGATCATCGACAGTATTAATTATGCTTCCAGAATCCAAGAGTCCATTCTGCCGTCGGAAGCTGAAATAAAGGAAGTGCTTCCTAAGTCCTTTGTTTACTTTCAGCCGCGGGATGTGGTGAGCGGTGATTTTTATTGGCTTTCCGCATTAAAAGAAAAGACCATTATAGCTTGTGTCGATTGCACAGGCCACGGTGTGCCCGGAGCATTCATGTCGTTGATTGGCAATACACTTTTGAATGAAATCGTTAATGAAAGGGAGATCATTGATCCTTCGGAAATATTGAAACGGCTTCATTTGGAGGTAGTAAAGTCATTGCATCAGAACAGTAATCGCGCTCAGAGTAAAGACGGAATGGAAATGTCAGTATGCGTGATAGATGAAAATGCGAAGCAGATCGCTTTTGCCGGCGCCATGAATCCAATCTATATCGTGCAAGACGGAATTGTTACGCTGGTCAAGCCGGATATGAAAGGGATCGGAGGAGAAATTATTTCCGGAAAAAATGAAGAATTTACGACATCAATAATTCCGATCGTGAAGGGCATGTCGGTTTACCTGTTCACTGACGGCTACATGGATCAGTTCGGAGGAGCGGAAAACAAAAAATTCAACATTCCCAATTTTAAAAATTTGCTTATCGACATGCAATCACTGGAAATGGAAAAGCAAGGAGAGAAGGTGAAAACCACCATCGAAAAATGGAAAGGCAATCAGAAGCAGATCGATGACATGCTCGTTATCGGCATCCGCTTTTGAAACCTACTGGGCCCTTACTTCAAAGGGGATGCTCATTATCATGGATTTGAATTCCAGGCCTTTCATTTCCATCAAGTCGTCTCCTTCCGAGTAATACCACACGATCTTCGCTTCATTTCCGGATTTGGTAATCTCCGAAAATGTAGAAATTAGTGTCAAAACCTGTTTCACTGAACTTGAATTGAAATATTCAAGGGTGATGATTAGCTCCGACGAAGGATTGGGATTTTTCGAATAAGCCGACATCCAGGCGATGACCGGCGAGTAAAAGCTCAATGAATCTTCCGGCAAGGATCTGCCTTTTAAGGAAAAAATGTTTTTTTCCTTGTTAAAAAAAATTTCTGGAGTGTCCTCCGTGCTTTTTAAATGTAATAGATTACCCATGGCTCAAACAGTTACGCTTAATGAAAAAAATGAAACGCTATCGTCAATTTTGTGAAACGAAAACCTGATCTTTTCAGTGCTGTACTTACACATTTCTATCAGACCAATTCCAGCGTTTCCGTTTTCATTCTCGTCTTTACTTAACAATGTGCTTTTATACAATTCGGTCAGTTGACCCGGATTCAATTCCGGCACACTTTCTAATTTCGTTCTCAATTTGTCAACCTTGTCAGGATCAATATAGTTGCCCGCCGCCAAGCGATATCCTTTTTCGGTTTTTGAAACCATGATGATGCCTTGGGCTTCATCGTCTGTCTTTAAGCCGTGTTTGCTGATATTCTGCAGAAGTTCGACAAATAAATACATGATGGTTTTTTTGCTGCCCGTGAAAGTAGGCTGCAAATTCAAATTATTTTCAATAAGATTGATCAATGGAAGAATAGATTCCTGGGAGAAATCACCTTTCCTTACCATCAGAATGTTCTCATCCGACATCAGGTGATAAAGTTCCTTCGTGTCATCGATCGGAATGTAATCGCTCATATCGTTTTTGTCAAGTGTTGCAAAACGCACCTGCATGAAAAAAAGAGACAAATAATAATTCACAAACTCAAATGAAAATTCCAGAGGTGATCCTGATTTTCTTGCCATTTCGATCAGGCCCAAACCTCCGCCTCCCTTGTCGGATATTTCGTTGTTCGTTAAAGCACCTAAATAAACGCTTCTCAGATTTTCTGTCGATAAAGTGTTAATCGATTTGAGCTTCGATTCCAAATGCTCCTTTTTGGTATTTGAGATCAGGTTGCTGGAAGAAATGTAATGGGAGTTCTTCCGGTTTCTGAGTATAAAAATTTTAGGTTTGTTGTTGGTCTGCGTAGTGATTTCGGGCTTGTCCTCGTGGCGGAGAATATTCTGGAAACATTCGGCTATCAGGAAGGATAATCTTTTTTTTAGCTGTTTGGGTTCGTGGATGCTAGTCTCATTCGTGCGCATCAAGGTTCCGGTCAATTCGTCATCGAAGGTGCCCATGTAAGCAAGACTGAAACGGTCGTTCTTTAACTTATTAAAAAAAAGAAAGGGGCTTTCTGTTTTCATAATGGGCATCCGCTATTTTGAATCAGGCTAAATGTAGTTGTTTTTTGATTTTTTAGCTAATTTTATGTGAGACAATTTGGAATCTCGCGGGATCGTACCCATTCATCCACCTTAAAAGCCATTCCTCATTTTATGATTTACTTCCCCGTTAAATTTGTTATTTTTGGGTAAATTCTACAACCATGTTAAAAAGAACCGCTCCCTTTCTGATCCTTGTTGCTGTCGTTTCAGTCGCCAGTACGATCGTGACCACTGATACCATCAAAATGAAATATCCGGCAACACGCAAGACCGATTCAACCGATGTTTATTTCGGAAACAAGATTCCTGATCCTTATCGCTGGTTGGAAGATGACCGTTCTGCCGAAACAGGCGAGTGGGTGAAAGCTCAGAACAAGGTGACCTTTGATTACCTGGCTACCATTCCTTTTCGTGAAAAAATGAAGGACAGAATGACCAAGATTTGGAACTTCACTAAAGTGAGTGCGCCGTTTAAGAAAGGAAAAAATTATTTCTTTTATAAGAACGACGGAATTCAGAATCAGAGCGTCCTTTACGTTCAGGAAGGTTTGAATGGAAAGTCGAAGGTGCTGCTGGATCCGAATGTGCTGGCGGCAGACGGCACTGCTTCTTTGGGAGGGATGGCGATCAGTAAGAATGGGAAATACCTGGCTTACAGTATCAATAGAGCCGGAAGCGATTGGAGTGAAATTTACGCCATGGAGATCGAGAGCGGAAAAAAATTAGCCGATGAGATCAAATGGGTTAAATTCTCAGACATTGCCTGGAAAGGTGATGGGTTTTATTATAGTGCTTACGATGCTCCAAAAGGAGGAAGTGAACTTTCCGACAAGAACGAATATCATAAAGTTTATTTCCACAAGATTGGCGATCCGCAAAACAAAGATTTACTTGTGTTTGAAGATAAAAAAAATCCGTTGCGAAATTTCTCTGCCGGAATAACTGAAGATGAAAAATTGCTGTTGCTTTATGGTTCTGAATCCACAAGCGGACTCTCCTTGGCGGTGAAAGAACTGGATAAGCCGAATTCTGAATTCATTTGGCTGGTCAATAATTTTGAAAACAATTATTCTGTCGTTCACAACGAAGGGAATAAATTGTATGTGGTGACCGACAAAG
>JBKJQG010000191.1:0-3012 GCA_046594925.1 Bacteroidia bacterium | reverse complement strand
TTTTCATTTTGATAATGTTACAGGTATTTATATTTTGGTATTCGTTTTGCCTTTTTCTGAGATTATGAATAATAATAAATCGATTTGTATGCAAAAAGAAAAAAACGTCGGGTTGTCGTGAAAGGATCACGAAGGAAAAAGACGGGCGTAAAAATTTCATCTAACATTAAAAAAACAGCAACATCAAAAAACAGAAAAACTCAGATCAAAACAGAAGAGGCTTATAATGCGGTAATGGAACAGATCGATTACCTGATGAAAAAAGGGGAGTCTAATCTGAAGCCAACTGAATTGGTACGCTTACAGAGTCTGGCAGAAGCGGCGGAGTTATATGAAGACAAGAACGATCCGCTTCCTCTTCCGGAAAGCCTCCCGGATATGATTCGAATGCGCATGTATCAAATGCACCTAACCCAGAGCCTTACGGCGAAGTTGATGGGAGTGAGTGATGCCAAGTTTTCATTGATCATGAATGGTAAACAAAAGCCGGATATTTATTTTATCAAAGCGCTCCATCAAAACTTTAAAGTGGACGCAAACCTGATACTACAAGCTTTATAAAAAAGGGCACATAAGGCACCTTTTTTTATTTTCACTGCGTGGTTACGATCTTCAACACCGGATCTATTTCTTTTCCATTTGCCGCATGGCCCTTACCGTGAGCCAACTTAACTTCGGCAGGAAGTCTTCTCAACCTGCCTGCAGCAGGCAGGCTTTCTCAACTTCCTCAACTTCCTCAACCTCATCAACCTCCTCAACTTCCCTCTCAAATTCTCGCCAAAAACCCTTACCTTTACACCCCTCCCCTTCTATTTTCAACCAACAATCATTTAATGAAAAAAGAAAGCATTGTACAGTTCGTATGTTTCGCTACCAAACTGGAGCCGGCTGAGTTCAGTCCCCTATGGAAGGAATTTGCTAAGGGCTCCCAGGCGGATTCGATCAATCTCTATGAGGTGCAGAAAAAAGATAAAAACCGTTTTCGCTATATATCCCGCTTAAGCAGCAAAAACGCGGATTTCCGCTTCGCTTTCATGAAAGGCAGAAACTCCGACCATTTCCCTGAACAATCGGCTAAAGTGATACAACTGGGGGGCTACTCTACTATCCAACTACAGGCGGCGAAAAAGAAAAAAGCGAACGAAGTAAAGGTCATGGCCTTTATGGAACAAAATAGCTTCGACCTGGATTTTTGTAAACAACAGGAGTATTCTTCGCTGGATATTTATGAGGCGTATTATGAGAATTGTAAGTACTCGTATATTATGGAGTATGTGCTTCCGGAGGCTGAAGCAGAGGGACTTGTTGAAAAACTAAATGCTCATGGTGGCATCGATGTCACTAATAATATTAATGCGCTGGTTAACGCTAAGGACTGATTACGCGTAAGGTTAGGGGTTAGGGCTTAGGGTTTAGAAAGTAGTTTAAGCCGAGTATAACCTCTAATGTTTATTGAAGCAATCTCCCAAAGTATATTCAGTTTTAAAGGAAGGCAGAAGTCTCTAAACCCTAACCCCTGCCTGCCGGCAGGCAGGCCTAAGCTCTAACCTTATTTAACGAGCATTTTATAGTCCATTATTTTCCCAATAGTGACTTGATCAAGCACATCTACAATTCTCTGGTAGTTAGTCTGTGCACTGGTGATAATATTCAATTTATTTTTGATGATCTGCGATTTCCGTTTATTCAGCAGCGACTGAAGACCAGCAATATCTTTTGCCGTATCGGAATGCCCGTTTATAATTAGTACCATATCATTTCCTGTAAGGTCGATACAGTGTTCGTAATCTTTTTGGGTGACTGAATCGAAACCAACTGCTTTGGGCTCGGTGAGATTCAGTGTATCATATTCGGGGTTTTTTGGTATGGGAGAAGATTTCTTTTCTGCGCAGGAAGAGAATGCGAGTACCAGGGAGAATAGGTAAATGAATTTCATGAGAGAAAGGTTTAGTGCTATTTTTTCCCTTTGCCTTCGAGAATGGTGCCTGAGGTTCTCAAAGGCCAGGCACCGTGCACTAGTTTAACAATGATAAATTATTCGATCCTTTTTTCCCTTTGCCTTCGAGAGCCTCAGGCACCGGGCACTTGTATAACAGTGGAAAATTACTCGACACATTCCTACGACTACTAGATAAACACTCGGCACTTCTACCGGTGCCTGAGGCTCTCGAAGGCACCGGAATAAAAGGCTCTCGAAGGCACCGGAATAGTAATTCATTGTACTCATTCACGTATTGACCCATTCACCTATTGACCTATTCACTTATTCACCCTTACCCACTTATTCACCTTCTCTGCGCAAACACCTTCCTCCCCATCGACCCTATATTCCGCTTACGCGTATTGTCCACAAAATTCGCTTTCGATTTCGTAGCTGAAACTGGATGAAGTAATGCTACATCAAAAGGATGATCCTTTACGATCTGCAGATCCTTACGAATAGTGCGCTCAATATCTTTTAAATAGATCTTCTCTTCATAATCACAGAAGGAAATGGCTTTACCCATCGCTCCTGCCCGGCCGGTACGACCAATACGGTGTACATAGCTCTCTGGCATATTCGGTAATTCGAAGTTGATCACGTGACTTAAACTATCGATATCAATTCCGCGGGCAGCAATATCTGTTGCTACGAGTACACGGGTATGTTTGTTCTTAAAATTCTGTAAGGCTCTTTGTCTTGCTGCCTGTGCCTTATCACCATGAATGGCTTCGGCGCGAACACCTGCTTTCGTTAAAAAACGGGTGAGTTTATCGGCTCCGTATTTAGTGCGGGTGAATACAAGGGCGGTCTCGATGTTCTCATCTCTTAAAAGATGTAACAAAAGATCTTTCTTATTATTCTTATCTACATAATACAAATACTGATCGATCAGTTCTACAGTTGTGGCAGGTGGCGTTACCTCTACCTTCACGGGATCATACAAAAGATTTAAAGCCAGTTGCAGAATAGGAGTTGGCATGGTAGCAGAGAAAAATAAGGTCTGCCTCTTTGGTGGTAGTTTGACGATC
>JBKJQG010000102.1:0-19010 GCA_046594925.1 Bacteroidia bacterium | reverse complement strand
AAATTATTGTAACAGCCTGCCATTCCTTTTTTATTGTCGACCGTTTTCTTCATATCGAGCGAAAGCATGAAATTTTTGACCGATTCTGCGTAATTTCCCTGATCGCAGTATACGCTGCCAATGTTATTGTAGGTGATCCCCAGCCCGGCTGTATCTTTAATCCTTTCCTTTATTTTTAGACAAGCAAAGTAATTCTTAAGTGCCTCCGGATAGTTCCCTTGTTTGTAAAAGATCGTTCCTATATTGCTGTGGGCATTCCCGATACTTTTTTCATTTGCTATCTCTTCAGCGATCGCAAGCGACCTTCTATAATGTGTGGCGGCTTGCCGGTATTCGCCCTTGTCTTCCATAAAATAACCGAGATTGGTCTCCGATTCTATGATGCCTGCCTGATACTTTATCTTCTCTGCCAAAAGTAGAGCTTGCTTCACAGTAGCTTCCGCTTTTGCCGCATCACTGAATTCATACTCGATGAAAAGCAGATTCAGGGCGGAAACTTTTTCACTGTCTACGGTGGAAGTAGTGACCACTTTCTGAAGTGAATCCAGATAATTGGTCTGTCCACTACAAAATGCTGTAGTAAATAAAAACAAATATGTGAACCTGGACTTCAATTTATTTTTTTCAAGCGGTTTAAATTCTTCTCAATGTATATTTCGGTAGGCAACAATGAACGCTGGATCCTTCTTGCATAATAGATACTGTCGATGATCTCTTTCTGATGCTCTTCCACCAATAACTTCTGATGTTCAACTTGCCGCTTCTGTTCCTCCACAATCATTTTTTGTGCTTCGATGATACTTTTTTGCTTTTTAGTAATCCGCAATGAACGAAAAATAAAGACTGCGAACAATGCTACTACTAAAAGAAAACCAGAAACAAAGATCAAAACAAACATCTGCTTTCTACTTTTTTCCGCGGCAATCAGTTCCTGGCTCTCCAGTTCCTTTTTATGCTCTGCTTCTGCTACGGCTTCCTTCTTTTCAAAATCAAAAGTCATCTGGCTTTGAATGATTTTCTTTCGCGTTTCTTCATTATCCAGGCTGTCCCGATATAAAATATAAAGCTTGTGATTTTCATAAGCTCCTTTGAAATCCCCTTTAGCACTGTCCAATTCCGACAATATTGCATAGTTTTCACGAAGGTATTGTTTGTCTCCAATCTCGAAGGAAATCATTATTGACTTTTTAATATTTTTTTCGGCGTCAGTAAATTTACCCTGTCGTAAATTAATTGCTCCGATATTAGAATATGACGAAGCCACTCCTGCTTTGTCCCCGATAATTTCTCTTTGTTTCAATGATATCATGGAATTTTCATAAGCTTTGTCCAGATTTAATGTCCGGGCTTTCTGATCTCCTACCTTGTCGGCTAAACAGATATAAACACTGGCAATATTATTATAAGCAGTACTTATCCCCCTGACGTCAGCCAATTCTTTTTTGATCTTAAGGGAAAGCGTATAATTCTCCAGAGCCGCCTCAAACTTACCTTGACGGAATAACACATTACCCATATTATTATACGCAAATGCAACACCGAGCTCATCATTTGCTTCTTTCGACAGATCAAGAGAACGCTGATGATTTTTCATTGATTCGGCGTAGTTATTTTGCATCCCATATAAATTACCTATGTGTGAATAGGAAGAGGCAATGCCTATTTTGTCTCCCACAGCTTCATCTATCTTCAGCGACTTAAAAAAAAGTTTCAACGCTTCTGGATAGTTTCCTTGATTAACATAGATCATTGCGATATTGCTATTTGCTGCAGAAACACCTTTTTGCTCATCGATGCTTTCGAATAATTTTAAAGCAGAAAAATAGTTTCTCAGTGCCGTTGCATACGCTCCTTTATCCTCCGAAAAGTAGCCGAATAGCATAAATGTGTTCGCCTTTTCTTTTTGATATCCGCCTTTCTCAGCCAATTGAATGGCGTCATTCAGGCACTGTTGCGCCTTTTGCTCATCAGCAAATTCGTATTCTAAAAAAATGTCGTTAAGGATCTTTATCTTCAGCGTATCTTGCTTTGCAAGGGCCAATGCCGACTGCAAGGAGTCGACAACAGAATTCTGAGCATAACCATCTCTTCCGCAAAGCAGGTACAAAAAATGTAATATGTAAAACAGTTTTCTCAAGAGCCGCTTCTTTGATTCAGGCGTTTCAAACTCCTTTCAATGTACTTCTCGGAAGGCAACAATGAAAGTTGGATCCTCCTCGCGTATGTGATGCTATCAATGATCTCCTTCTGATGTTCCTCCACCATAGTTTTTTGCTGTTCCACTTCTTGTTTCTGCTGCTCTACTTCTTTTTTCTGCAACTCAATAATCTCCTTCTGCCTGCGCGTGATCCGCAGCGACCTGAATACAAAGCCTGCAAATAATAAGACCAAGATAAGAAAACAGGAAACCAGCACTAATATTACCTTTTGCTTGTGACTTTTTTCATTCGCTATTGACTCCTGGTTCTCCAATTCTTTCGTATGTTCTGCTTCTGCAATAGCTTCCTTTTTTTCAAAGTCGTAGTTCATCTGACTTTGGATGGTTTTTCTCCGTGTCACTTCGTTGTCTATGCTGTCCCCCACAAGAACAAACAGCTTATAATGTTCGTATGCTCCCTTGAAATTTCCGGTGGCACTATCGAAAAAAGCTAGGGCTGTATATGCCTTTCGCAAGTTTTCTTTTGCACCTATTTTTTTCAGTAAGGCTTCCGAGTCATACAGATAAGGCCTGGCCTCTGCATATTTCTTTTGTTTCATCAAGGCAATCCCGATGTTCCCGTACGAATCTGCAATCCCCTTAGTCTCCCTTTTATCTCTGAGCTTTAAGGCAATTAAATAATTTTTCAACGCTTCATCATATTGTCCCAGATCGCAATACACACCTCCCATGTTGTTATATGCACCAGCCATCCGCCTTTTCTCCCCCAGTTCTTCAAACAGAAGCAATGAACCTTTGTAGTTCTCCAATGCTTTTATGTATTCATGCTGATAGTAATAAACCAAACCAACGTGATCGTAAGCTATTGCTATTCCTTTTTTATTATTCAGTTCCCGGTAGAGCTCCAGGCAGTCTGAATAATTTTCCAACGCCTGGCTGTAGCTTCCCTGGGCCATCTGCACCAAACCAAGATTGGAGTATGCATCAGCGATGCCCTGTTTATCATTCAGGAGCTCCCTTATCTTTAAGGATTTGAAATAATTCGTGAAAGCATCTGGATAATTGCCCTGAAAGTAAAAAACATTGCCCATGTTGTTGTAGCTGGCTCCCATACTCCTTTTATCGTTCAAACTTACGGCCAGCTCTAGTCCTTCTCTGTAATTTTTCAGGGCTTCATTATAGTCCCCACGATCTTCGGCAAGGTAACCAAAATGAGTGTGAGTCAGTACCGCTCCTTTTTTATAATAAGCTTTTTCACAGAGCTCCATAGACTTCTTAAGATAGGTTTCTGCTTGATCGGGATTGGAAAATTCGGTCAACTCAAAAAGCTGATTCAGAATTGCAACTTGGCCTGTGTCGGTCGTTGTAGTCTTTAAAAGAGCAGACAAGGAATCTACTTTGGGATCTTGTCCATATAAACTGCAGGACAAAATGCAAAAGAGCACTAAAATATAGCCAATTCTGAAGCTCATCCTGCTTTCAATCTGTTAAGTTCTTTTTCAATGTATTTGTCGGTAGGAAGCAGTGAAAGCTGGATTCTTCTGGCATAAGTGATGCTGTCTATGATATCTTTCTGATGCTCTTCCACAATGGCCTTCTGAAGTTCGACTTCGGCTTTCTGTTGCTCAACTACATACTTTTGTTCTTCAATGATTTTCTTCTGCTTTTTAGTTGTCCTCAACGAACGAAAAATGAATCCAGCAAAAATTACTACCAGTAAAAGAAAACAGGACACAAGCGACAGCACGATTTTTTGCTTTCTGCTTTTTTCATTTCCTATCAACTCCTGGTTCTCTAACTCTTTTTTGTGTTCAGCGCTCGCCACGGCTTCCTTCTTTTCAAAGTCATAGTTCATCTGACTTTGAATAGTCTTTTTTCGCGTTTTTTCGTTGTCAAGGCTATCGCGGTATAAAATAAAATTTTTGTAATTCTCGTAAGCGCCTTTGTAATTTCCAGTCACGCTGTCCAGAGAAGCCAATCCTGCATATGCTGTTCGTATGACCTCAGCGTATCCTATGGCTTCAGAAATATCTTTTGCTTTCTTATAGACCAAAGAAGATTCGGTATATTTCTTCTGTTTAAAAAGTACGGAACCCAAATTCAGATATGTACTTGCGAGGCCTGAATTGTCACCGATCTCTTCTTTTATTTTTAAAGAGGCACGGAAACTCGACAAGGCCTCATTTAATTTTTGCTCTATCTTCGCGGGATCATCTTCCTGCAAAGCCTGAGCGTAAAACACAAGACCAAAATTATTGTAAGACACACCCATTCCCCGTTTGTCCCCGATTCCCTCCCTGAGCTTCAATGAGGCGGCATGATTTTTTAAGGCCTCCGAGTAATTACCTTGATCAACATAAACCACTCCGATATTGTTATAGGACATGGCCAGACCTCTTTTATCATCCAATGCCTTTCTAATGGCCGATGCAATGAAATAATTTTTCAAAGCTTCCGCATAATTGTTCTGGGTGTAGTAAACATTACCAATGTTATTGTAAGCATCTCCAGTCACATGCTTTTCGCCGAGCGAATCATAGATCTTCATGCAAACAAAAAAACTCTTCAGAGCTTCCGCAGAATTCCCCTGATATGTGTAAATTGTGGCGATGTTATTATGTAATTTGGCGATGCCTTTGCGGTCATTAAGGCTTTCACGGATCTTCAGGGAAGTCTGAAAACTTACCAGAGCCATGGGAAACTTTGACTGGGCAGCATAAACGTTCCCGATGTTGCCATGGGCATCCGCGACGCCTATTTTATCACCCATCGCTTCGCTGACCTTCAAGGCTGCCATATAGTTCTTCAAGGCTCCTTCAAAATCTCCTTTGTCTTCCGAAAAATATCCACGGTAGATGTAACACGAAGCAATTCCTTTTTTGAAATTTATCTTATTACTCAATTCAAACGCCTTGTCCAGGTATTCTTTTGCCTTTCCGCCGTCTTCGAATTCATATTTTACAAAAAGCTCATTGAATGCATTCACTTTGACAGTGTCCAATCGGGACGTTTTGGTGACATTCACGAGTGAATCAATAATTGCATCCTGTGCGAAACAAACAAGTTCCTGCATCAATAAATAAATTGTCAGAAGAAGTATTAAACTCTTTTTCATATTTTAACTCCGCTAATGTAACTATCATCTATCTGTTCCACATCCCATTTCCAATCTTCAATAACTTCATTCAGTTTGTTCTCCTGAACCGACAAAGATTCGGATGCAGGAGAGATAAAAACGACATGCATTTGCTTGTATCCAGCGAGAAACAAGGTCTGAAAACCGGCACAAAAGATTCTGCTGAACATGTAATTTATTCCCCTTTACTTTTTTTTGTACTATTCAAACGGAAGAGAGAGCTTTCAATGTATTTTTCGGTAGGAAGCAGCGAACGCTGGATCCTTCTGGCATAAGTGATGCTGTCTATGATATCTTTCTGATGTTCTTCCACAATGCTCTTTTGAAGTTCGACTTCGGCTTTCTGCTGCTCAACGACATTCTTTTGTTCTTCAATGATTTTCTTCTGCTTTTTTGTTGTCCTCAGCGAACGAAAAATGAATCCAGCAAAAATCACTACCAGTAAAAGAAAACAGGACACGAGCGACAGGACAATTTTTTGTTTTCTGCTTTTTTCATTGGCTATCAATTCCTGGTTCTCTAACTCTTTTTTGTGTTCGGCTTCTGCAATAGCTTCTTTTTTTTCGAAATCAAAATTCATCTGATTCTGAATGGTTTTCTTACGACTTTCTTCATTGTTCAAACTGTCGCGGTAAGAGATGAATAATTTAAAATTCCTGTAAGCCGCCCGAAAATCACCTCTCGTACTGTCGAGCACAGCCAGCTGGCTGTATGCATCTCTTTGGATCTCACGATAGCCAATTTCTTTCGACAACTCTTCAGCCATCCGCAAATACATTTCGGCCTCCTTGAGTTTTTTCAGACTCACGTACGCAGTTCCGATGTTGATGTAACAACTGGCAAGTCCTGCTTTATCACCCGTCTCTTCCCTCAACTGCACCGACAAAAAATAACTCTCCAGGGCATCCTTCAGCTTTGCAGCACGGGAGCTGACATCCTTCTCGCAATTTGCTTGTTTCGCATAAGTACTGCCGATATTGTTGTAGACAAAGGCAATTCCTTTTTTGGAACCCAGTTCTTCGTTCAGTTTCAAGGAAGCAAAGTAATTTTCCAGTGCTTTTTCATAATTGTCCTGCACAAAATAAATATTTCCGATGTTAATGTGTCCAGAAGCAACTCCTCTTTTATCTCCAGCTGATTTTTTCAGTGCAAGAGAGGTGAAGTAATTCGTGAGAGCCAATTCATAGTCCTGTTCGAAATAATAAACCATTCCAATGTTGTTGTAAGATGCGGCAATCCCGATTTTGTCCTTAATGACCTCCCTTATCTTCAGCGCCAAGAAATGATTTCTCAGTGCTTCGGGATAATTACCTTGATAGGCATTAATCAGCCCGATATTGTTATAAGCATCGGAGACTCCCATTTTATCTCCGATTTCTTCGCGCACTTTCAGTGCAGAAAAATAATTTTTTAAAGCTTCTGGATAATCGCTTTTATCTTCCGCGAAATAACCCATGTTGATGTAAGTGATGCCTAGGCCTTTTTTGTATCCTGACCTCTTGGCCAGGTCCAAAGCCTGATCCAATACTTCTTTTGCTTTTGCATCATCACTGTATTCGTATACTTTAAATAATTGATTGAGTACTTTTACCTTGGAAGAATCTGCTTTGGAGTCATTCAGGGCAGCGACAAGAGAATCGATCTGCCCTTGTCCGGATACCGGGACAAAAGCCAACGCTAGACAAAAAGTCAAGAGGCACTGAATATATATTAAAAACACTGATCTCATATCTTCACTCCTATCATACAAATTTCATCTTCTTGTTCTGCAATATCTTGCCAAACTTCTATCACCTCACCCAGCTTGTCCTTCTGAACATGTCGCGGCTCGGAAGGTAGCTGCGGGATAACAATCATTGCGAAAAGCAAAGTGAGGAAAACGGCACAAACCAGTCTGCTGACCATAATTTTATTCCTCCTTACTTTTTTTTGACTTGCTCAACCGAGTGAGTGAACTTTCGATATATTTTTCAGTAGGCATCAGCGAAGATTGTATTCTTCTCGCATAACGGATACTATCGATGATCTCTTTTTGTTTTTCCTCGAGCTTCTCATGTTGGATTTCAATCTGCTCAAGTGAAATCTTCAATTGATCTTCTGCTTCCTTTCGGAAAACCACTTCTTTCTTAAATTTCTGGTTCCAAGCGAGAACACCGATCGCAAGCGTGGATATGCCGGCTATAGCCATCTCGCTAGCCAAAGGCCAATGCTGAACCCGGAAAAGAAAACTGAGAACCAAAGCACCAATCCCAACGAAATCGAACATGCTAAGGAAAAGCGCATCGTATTTTGAACGCGTATAGACTCTCCACTTTTCGTATTTGCTTTTGACGGACAGCGCACCATAGAAAAAACAAATAATGAGTACGCCAAAAATGATCTCGACCCGTGCACCCAGCCAATGCATCCACATACAAATGATTCCAAATAAGATCAAAGAGAAGGAAACGATGAGCGAACGTTTAGCGATCTTTCTTCTTCTATCGACAGAAAGAGGGAAAATGGAAAATGCCGGACCCATAAACGTCGCGGCTACCCCAAGGATCATTCCAGTGACGGTAATTTCTACGAAACAATTCTTCTCTCCGAAAAGATCGTACACGCTGATCCCCGCAACGAGAATCCCGGTAATGGTAGTTATTATCCCGGCTTTTTTCATTTGAAATTATATTCTTACCCCCAATATGCAAACATCATCTATCTGTTCTATTTCACCTTTCCAATCATTGAATGAATTCTCGATGATCTGTTTTTGACGCTTAATGGAATAGCCTGCGATGGAATAAAAAAGTGTTTTTAGTTGAGAACGTTTGAATTTTTTCTTTTTGGGGCCGCCGAACTGGTCGGAAAAACCATCGCTAAATAAATAGAGCATGTCACCTTTCAGAAGTTTAATGTCTACTGCAGAAAAAGGGTTAAACACGGCGTCAACGAAATTTCCGACAGGCTGCTTGTCTGCTTTAAATTCGAGACCTCTGCGATCGTCCCCAAAATAGGCGATCTTTCCAAGTGCTTCTTCCTGAGTCCCTGTAGAACGAATGATCCAGAGCGGATTGTTTGCACCTGAAAACTGAATGCTGTCCTTCTTTTTATCGATAATGCAAAGGGAAATATCCATCCCATCCCTGATCGCGCTGTTCTCTCTTGTCTGATTCAAAGTATCGTTCACATACTTGTTCAAGAAATCAAGAATTTGTGAAGAGCTTGGATCTGGCATGGAATTCATTGCTTCGTTCAGACCATTTCGGCCAACTATGCTCATAAATGCTCCTGGAACACCATGGCCAGTGCAATCCACAACTGCCATGTAGATCTTCCCATTCTTCTCTTCCACCCAATAGAAATCGCCACTGACAATGTCTTTTGGTTTGTAAACCACAAAATGTTCTGTGAGCAAAGAATCTATCAATTCACGTGGAGGTAGAATGGCCTCCTGAATGTGCTTCGCATACTTGATGCTATCCACAATGTCTTTGTTCTGCTCTTCCAACAAAACGTGCTGGAAGGCAATTTTTTCTTTCGCGCTTTTATTGAGCCGGTAGCTCCGGTAGATGAGCATTGCGCAGATAATGACAAAAATAAGACTGATCAGGTAAATGAGGATAAGTGTGTTCTGCTTGCTGATCTCGTCCGATAATTCTGTCTCTTTAAGTTCCCGCTTCAGCTTGTCTACTTCTCTTTGCTTATCAAACTCATAAGTCATTTGCATCTCTGTGATCTCTCTCTGTTGCTCATCATTGTCCATGTTGTCGCGCATGGTGATGAATTTCTTATAATGCATGTAAGCATTTGGAATATCATTCATTTTCTCATAGATCATGTAAAGCTTTTCGTGAGCTTGTTTGATCGAGAAAATACTGCCGGCTTGTGTGGCGAGTTCCAAAGAAAGGTTTGCCGTGTCAAGGCATTGTTTGTATTTTTTTTGAACCAGATAGGCGTTGACTTTATAATCCAGCGTAATTGCAACACTGTTCACATCGTTCATTCCCCGCCAGATAGCTATGCTACGGTCGAAATGCTCCAGCGCTTTTACAGGATCCAATTCATAACTAAGGTAATGCAAGCCTATGTTCTCACAAGCGGTTGCTATGCCTCGTTCGTTCTTATTCTCTTCATTGAATTTCAAAGCTTTTAAAAAGTAGGCATGTGACCTATCTGGTTCCTTCTTTTCAGAAAACAAAAGTCCCATATTGTTATAGGTGGAAGCAAGCCCATTGGTATTGTTGGTTTTTAAATGGATGGCTTCACACTGTTTATAATACTCGTAAGCTTTGTCGTAATCCTTCTGGATCTGATTGATGATGGCAATCCCGTTAAGAGAAGCGGTGATCTGAACCGTGTCTTTTACACTTTCGGAAAGGGATAAAGCTTGGAGACAATTGTCGAGAGCATCTTTGTATACACCTTTCTCCCGATACATCAATCCTTTTCCATTCAGTGCTTTGGATAGTTTTGAAGGAAGACTGAGCTTTTTATAAAGGATGGCTGCTTTGTCGTAATAAACCAGGGAAGAATCCAGCAACCCTTCATTGTTGTAGTAGGATTTTGCTATGCTGATGTAGGCTTCCGCTTTTGATGTATCTGCTTTTGCAGAACGGGCATAGGTCTTCAAGGAATCGATCTGTGAAAAGACGGAACCAAAGCAGAAAACAGAAAAGAGAACCATCAAATACCGTATCATCTCTCAAATATATGAAATAGCTGATACAAAAACACCATCAAAACACTAAAAAAGTGGATCGATGATATTCCTTTATTGAATGGGCTTTCAGCCATTCTTTGACGAAAGTATTTTCTCCTGTTTAGTATTTCCAGAGCTTGGTCAAAGCCTCTTCAAATCTGGCTTTCGGAAGGAAGTTCCACTCCAGGTCGGTATTCATTGGAACTGGTGTATCCAGACTTCCGCAACGAACCACTGGAGCATCCAGATTCATAAAACAATTTTCATTGATAATGGAAGAAAGCTCTCCGCCAATTCCACCGGTCAAAGTATCTTCATGCAAAACAATTGCTTTTCCAGTTCTGTTCACCGAATCAATGATGGCTTGTCTATCCAACGGAACCAAGGTTCTTAGATCGATCAGGTCGGCTTTGAGCTCGGGAAGTTTGTCCAAAATTTCCATCGCCCAATGTACTCCTAAACCATAAGTCACTATTGTCAAGTCACTGCCTTCCCTTACCAAACGGGCTTTCCCGAATGGAATAGTATAATAGTCATCGGAAATATCTTCCGTAATACTTCTGTATAATGCTTTGTGTTCAAAGAACATCACGGGGTTTGGATCCTCGAATGCTGTGAGCAGTAATCCTTTGGCATCACTTGCAAATGCAGGATATGCGATCTTCAATCCTGGCGTGTGGAAGAACCAGGCTTCATTGCTTTGGGAATGAAACGGACCGGCGGCCACTGCTGCACCAGTGGGCATGCGAACAACCACATCTGCATTTTGTCCCCAGCGGTAATGTGACTTCGCTAAATTATTCACGATTTGATTGAAGCCTTCGGTCACGAAATCGGCAAACTGCATTTCCACCATGGCCTTCATTCCATTGATGGACAGGCCAAATCCTGTTCCTATGATGGCTGCTTCGCACAATGGAGTATTCCTCACTCTCGCTTTTCCGAACTCTTCCACGAATCCTTCTGTGATCTTAAAAACTCCTCCATAATCGGCAATATCTTGTCCCATCAAAACCAAACCCTCGTGCTTGCGCATTGCCAGACGCAACCCATCAGAAATAGCATCGATGAATCTTTTATTTGTCTTTTTTTCAGATGGAGAAATTTCAGTCAACTCAAAAGGCATGTACATATCCTTTAATTCTAACTCGGTATTCGGAGGCGGCAAAGTCTCGGCATAAGCCAGTTCCAATCCTTCTTCAATTTCAGTTTTTATTTCAGAGCGGAAGTCTTCGATCATTTTTTCATCCAGCACCCCTTCTTCCAAAAGATACCTTTCAAAATTATTCAGAGGATCTTTCTTTCCCCAGATCTCTAATAATTCCTTAGGAACATATTTTGTTCCCGATGCTTCTTCGTGTCCGCGCATCCTGAAAGTAATGAGCTCGAGTAAAACCGGACGCGGATTTTTTCGCAAGGATTCTGCCAATCGTTTGACTGTGTCATAAACTTCCAGAATGTTATTTCCATCTACCTGAACGGCTTCCATTCCGTAACCAATGCCTTTGTCGATGAATTGCTTACAGCGGAATTGTTCGTTGCTGGGAGTCGACAAGCCATAACCATTGTTTTCGATCGCAAAGATCACAGGTAAGTCCCACACTGCAGCCACATTAAGCGATTCGTGAAAATCTCCTTCACTCGCTCCTCCGTCGCCGGAATAAACCAGGGTGACTTTTCCAGTGTTCTTTAAAATATTTCCAAGCGCAATTCCATCCGCCAATCCAAGCTGTGGACCTAAATGGGAGATCATTCCAACAATTTTATACTCCTGCGTCCCGAAGTGAAAAGAACGATCGCGTCCTTTTGTAAATCCACTTGGTTTGCCCTGAAACTGGCAGAACAACCTGTTCAAAGGAATTCCACGGCTAGTAAAAACACCCAGATTCCGGTGCATCGGTAAAATGTATTCTTCCTTATCCAAAGCCATGGCCGCACCAACCGACCCCGCCTCTTGTCCGATCCCGCTGAACCACTTGGCAATTCTACCCTGCCGCAAAAGCACGAGCATCTTTTCTTCTATCATTCGCGGTTTCAAAACACCTTTGTACAATGCAATTAAAGTGGCATCATTGTATTTTTTTCTATCGTACCGGATGGGCTGTTCTGCAGTAATCATAATTTCGTGAGTGTATCTTTTATTTAAATATCAGTTTTCCCTGAGAGATCGCAGACCTTTCGCTGTAGAGTTTGTAAAAATAAATTCCAGAGCTTAATTCATCTCTAGAGATTATTGTTCTCAGCGTGGTGAATTCCTCTCTCTTAAGCATTCTGCCTGTGACATCCATTATCTCAAAAACATAAATATTACTTTGCTCTTTGCCTGGATCAATTTCCAAAGTCAGGAACGACGATGCAGGGTTTGGAAATAGGTTTACGTTGAATCCCTCATTTTCTTTTATCGAAGTACAAAGCTCAACGTAGATGTTTACTGAAGCGGAAGAACTGCAAGCATTAGAATCGGTGACCGTATAGGTGAGTGTTTTCAATCCCAATGATACGGCTCCCGGATTAAAACTACTTCCGGAAACACCAGGACCGCTGTATGTTCCTCCGGCAGGAGTTCCTGTGAGCGCTACAATTCCGGATGCAGAACAGACTGTATCTGCTGCTGCAGTTAATAAAGCAGGAGTAACGGCATTTACGATGATATTCATAGTTGTTGGAAGAATCGTACCACAGGTGTTGCTTTCAAGAAAGCTCAAAGTCCCGCTAGTTGCTCCCGGCGAAAACAAAATGTTCAATACATTATCATCTGCTGATAACACTGCTCCTGTACCGCTGTAGCTCCAAAGGTAAGAAGATGCGCCGGTGAACGGAACAGAATAAATGTATGAGTTTCCATCGCACACAACAGAATCTCCTTCTGCAAAGGATGACGGTTGCAAGGGAGGACGGTTGCAATATTTTAAAGTATACACGTCCAAGCCCGAATTTACTGCACCATATCCTGTAACATAGATGTTTCCAAAATCATTGACCTGAATAGAAAATCCATCTTCATTCATGCCGTCATTGCCTGCGTCGAAATAATTAACGTTTTCCTGATTGCCAATAGAATCGTACTGGATCAAAACATAATCCCGCCCAGTGGTCGCCAAATTGTCTTTTCCTTCAGCTACCACATACAAACGGTTGTTTTTTACCATCATGCAGTTAGACTTTCCGTATGATGTTACAGTCCCATAAATATAACCAGGGAAAGCAAAACTGCCCCAAACGATGTTTCCGGCGGGATCGGTTTTACAAACTTTATAAACTCCGGATATTGAATCACCGATTGTATAAAAGCTGCCGTCTTCTCCCATGGCCGAAGTTCCAGAAATGTCGAAAAAATAATTTCTTGTCCAAAGTACATTCCCTGACGGATCATATTTTTTCAAAACGTAATCATCTCCTGAGCCGGTGTTCTTTACAAAGCCGCCAACAATTATGTTGCCCATGGGATCGGCCATAAGCGTCCTTGAATATTGAGCGACTGCCATAGAAGTAGTTGTTCCGGTATATGTCCGTGTCCATAAAGTTGTCCCTGCAGGATCATATTTCCTAAGAAAGATCTCATACACAGGATAGGTTGTTATAAGACCTCCGGAAACGTAAACATTACCCGTTGGATCTACGTGAATATTATTTCCAATATCAGTTCCGCCATAACCGCCATCAAGTGTTCTGACCCATAACTCATTTCCATAGGGATCTAATTTTACGGTGTATGCATCGTCGCCATAAGAACTCGTTGCGGTAGTCCCTGTGAAATAAACATTCCCGATGCTGTCTACTTCAATGTCGTTAACAAAGGAACCTTGTCCGGGCGGCACGCCCACGCCGTAAATATAAGTCCACAAAACATTTCCGGCCGAATCGTATTTTATAACATGTGCATAGGAAAAATTTATGACGGCTACATATCCTCCTACAATAATATTATTATCGCGGTCAACAGCGATAGCCTGGGCTCTATCACCCAAACCCACAGAAGGAAGACTGGAAACAGTTCTTACCCACTCCATTGCCCCTGAAGGATCAAGCTTGTATAAGAACCAGTCTGCACCAGCCGGATAATTGTCCGATGTTCCTGCAACATAGGTGTTCCCATTTTTATCCACTTCTATTCCGCAGGTACGGTCAAAAAAATTAGCGAGACCGCTGTCAAAAACTCTCGACCACAGCAAGGTTCCGGCCTGATCATACTTTAAGGTTGAATAATCGGTGACGGCACTTCCTGCAGATCCGACAACAGCAATGTCGCCGTTTGAGTCCATAAATAAAGACTTTGTAGTTTCAGCAACCGGCTTGGACCAAGTCAGACTGCCAAGATTATCATATTTAAGTGTAATTCCGGCACCGTTGGCATTGCCGCATACATAGAGATTGTTAAGGCTATCAACAACAAGCTCATTTCCGGCATCATTAGCAGCAGTTGAATACAATTGTGACCATTGTAAACTGCCAGCGGTAGACAACACTCTTGTCAAAATTTCGTCCCCCATCGAACCGTTTGCCCTACCTGTAAGATACAGATAACCATTATACTTTTTCATGGCAAAATAGTTGTCGTTATTACTGGCCGGACCATTATATGAATTGAACCATTGGGTAGTCCCAAGGGAATCATAACAAATTAAAAAAGCATCGCCGTCGGTAACACTGTTTTGCAAGGAGCCGGCAACATATACATTTGACAAGCTATCTACAACAATGACAGCTGGATAATCATTCGAATTTAATGTTCCATTTTTGGTTTTGCTCCAGATAAGATTTCCTAAGGGATCGTACTTGATGGTCAGCCAATCGTTTCCTGCCCCGGCAACACCATAAGAGCCGGTGACAAAAACATTTCCGTTTGGGTCTGTTGCCACATCCGACATTTGACCTCCGGTGGTGGTTGAAAGGTAAGTCCTTGACCAAAGGACATTTCCGGAAGGATCGAGTTTCAAGGTTAAGCATTTCGACGACGAATATCCGGCAACGTACACAAAACTATTGTCATCAACGGAAATGGCATTTGCCCCTTGACTACTCAAAGGAACATCGAACGAATTTATCCAGATCCTGTTACCCAGCGAATCATATTTTGCTATCAAAGCATCTATGAAACTAAGCGAATTGTGGACGTCTCCGGCAATGTATACGAATCCTGCCGAATCAATCACTAGGTCTTTTGCAACATCATTCGAATTGTCCGTTCCGTTCACCTGTCTTGTCCATTTCACATTCCCCGCAGCATCGTACTTGACCAATAACAGATTATTATCTGAATTTCCGAATACATAGACATTCCTCAGTTTATCGCAGGCGACCTTCTTTCCATCATCGTTCCGAGGTCCGGTATTGGTGCCATTGTATTGCGACACCCATTCCTGAGTAAATTGTGCCTGAGTAGAAACGAAAAAACACAAAGGCAATAAGACAGCATAGAGCTTTTTCATTGGGAGTCTGAATATCCTACAAAATTATCAAAAATAAGGACATAAAAACGGTATAAATTGTCGTAAATTTGCTGTATGATACAGGAAACAATTGTATACATTCTTCTGGCTGCTGCTGCAGCATACGTGGGCTACCGCATTTATGGCAGCGTGAAAAAAAAACAGGCTTGTGGGAAGTGCGTGTTGATGGATGAGGCAAAGAAAGCCCAAGGCATTAAATAATTTTTCAATGATGAAAAAACTGCTGCTTTTTTTTGTCCTGTTTTCATTCAGCCAATTTGTAAACAGTCAAACCATTATCCCTGCAGGAAATGTGACTGGCATTTGGAGCACCGCCGGTTCGCCCTTTTTAGTTCAAGGGAATATCATTGTTCCTAACGGATCAATCCTGACCATTCAACCCGGCGTTTTGGTTTCTTTTCAAGGCCCATACAACCTGCTCGTCTTGGGCGAATTAAGTGCCATTGGAACACCTTCGGATTCCATTGAGTTTACGGCAAGCAATGTCATCGCTCCTTGGGATGGAATACGTTTTGACTACACTCCTTCCACCAATGATACTTCCAAACTCTTTTATTGCAAGATTCACGAAAGTGAAGGATTTAGCGGAGGGACAAACAACGGTGGTGGAGTATATATGATGCAAACTTCTAAAGTGATTATCTCCAACTGCCATATATACGACAACGAAGTGACAGCAAACGGGGCTGGGATCTATTGCAATAACAGCAACCCACTTATAGTAAACAATCTAATACGTTCAAACAAATCTCATTCCTCCGGAGCCGGAATCTATTGTTATCAAAGCAGTCCAATGATCATTAACAACATCATCTTATCAAACTTCGCTTATGGAAATGGTGCCGGGATCTGGTGCTACAATTATTCCAACGCCTCTATCATTCACAATACCATTTCATACAACACAGCAACAAGCGTGACTTTTCCAGGCGCCTGGGGAAAAGGTGGCGGCATTTACGGCTCCAGCAGCAATTTGATAATCGACAGCAATAGTGTCTCAAACAATATCTCCACGCATATCGGCGGTGGTGGCGGAATGTATTTTGAAGACGGACAACTGAGCATTACAAACAACACGATCTCGAACAATAGCGCTCCTAACGGAGATGGCGGAGGAATAGCTTGTTATGGAGGGTCCGGCAATGTCATTTCAAACAACATCATTTCAAACAATACCGCCGGAAGCACACCCGTGGCAACATCAAGAGACGGAGGAGGCATAAATTTGGTAGGGAGTCTTTCAACAGTTAGCTATAATATTATAACGGGAAATCAGGCTTACAGAAATGGCGGAGGAGTTTCTTGCAGCAAAACCAGTTTTTACACCAGCAATCCTACCATTACAAATAATTCAATAAACAACAATACATCTTCTACTCGCGGAGGCGCCATTTTTTGTGATGCCAATAACCCTCTAATCCAATACAATGTCCTTTCTAACAATACGTCCATGTTGGGCGGAGGAATTTATTTTGAAGAAGCAAGTCCGCCGACTAGCAACAATTTGATCTGTAACAACGAAGCGTCGGAAGGTGGAGGAATCTTTTGTCACAGCATAAATTCAGGCAGCAATCCGATTATTGAAAACAACACCATCGTGAATGATTCTGCTAACTATGGTGGCGGAATCGCTTGCTATGAAAGCAGTCCGATAGTACGTAACACTATTCTTTATGGAAACAAATCAGTCAACGGCGGAGATCAAGTATTTCTTTTTGAGAGTGCAAGTAAACCGGATTTTATATACTGCAATGTATGGGGTGATTCATCGGCATTCGGATACTCTTTTCTGCTCGACACTTTTTTTTATAGCGGCAATTACCAAAACAACATTTCTGTCGACCCTCTTTTCGTTTCTCCTGCTGCAGGCAGCGGACTTGGGTACAGCGGCTTCAGTGCGGACTGGTCTCTACAGATGAGTTCTCCTTGCATAAACGCAGGCGATCCCGTAGGTAGTTATCCTTTGATTGACCTGGCTGGAAATCCTAGGATACATAGTTCAACGGTTGACATTGGGGCGTATGAAGCTCTCTTGATTTCCGGAATTCAGAACCACTCTTCGTCACTGGATCTTACTTTCCATCCTAACCCTTTCATTTCAAGCGCCACTATTATTCTTTCCGAGGATCGGAAAAACAGTACCCTTCAAATAACAGATGTTTTAGGAAAGGAAATCCGTACCGTAAACTTCTCAGGCCAACAACTAGTAATAGAAAAAAAAGAAATGCAGCCGGGTATCTATTTCATTAAGATATTCGATGAAACAAAAACCACACAGACCAAAAAAATTATTGTACAATAGGAAACGTCGGTCGCACACAAAAATAATAAATTACAAAATGAGCAACATCCCATTCCAAACAGTCGACTGGACTTCCATCCAAAAAGTAGAACACAAAGGAGAAACAGGAACGTCGTACTGGCAGACTTTGGAATTCAACGGGCTACGAATCCGCATTGTCGAATACAGCAAAGGATACTCAGCCGATCACTGGTGTAAAAAAGGCCATATCGTGCATTGTCTGGAAGGTCAATTCATTACTGAGCTAAGTACAGGAGAAAAAACAACGCTTTCAAAAGGCGGCTCTTATGTGGTTTCAGACGAACTCAGCTCCCACCGCTCCGTTTCGGAAAACGGTGTGAAATTGTTGATTGTTGACGGTGATTTTCTGAAAAACAAATAAAAATTCATTCCAAAATATTTTAATTCCTCCTTCGGCTACCCGATATACCTCGTTAACGAATAAGATCATTCAAACACAATATCCTGAGATAATTTTGCTTTAAAATCAAAAAGCCATCTCATGAAAAAAACAACTCTACGCCTCGCCATATTATTCTTCACAGTACTCAACAATTTAACCTCTAGCGCTCAATGGACGAATACCGTCAACATTGAAGGCGGAGGCGTTCTTTCACTCGCAGCCAATGCAACACATACTTATGCCGGAACGGTTTCAGGAATGTTTGTCTCGACCAACAACGGCAGTAGCTGGACTGGAGCAAGCAATGGACTGCCTGCCAATACCATCGTTTATGCAATAGGAATAAACGGCTCAAGCGTTTTTGCCGGGACAGGAACAGGAATTTACCTTTCAACTGACAACGGTGCCAACTGGACCGCCAAAAATACGGGACTGAGCAATCTGCTTATCCGCGCATTTGCTTTTAGCGGCAGCAATCTTTTTGCAGCAACCGGAGGCAGCGGAGTTTTCTTGTCGACCGACAATGCCAATACCTGGACAGCAGTGAACTCAGGTTTAATTTCAACAGATATGCAATGTTTGGCTGTGAACGGAACAGACATCCTGGCCGGAACAAGCGGCAGCGGTGTATTCATTTCCTCCGACAACGGGAGCACTTGGTCAGCAAGCAGCACAGGGATCTCCGGATCCGGAAGTTTATACATCAATGCTTTTGCCATTGACGGAAGCAATATTTATGCAGGAACAAATGCAGGAATGTATCTCTCCACAAACGGTGGAACCAGCTGGTCGTTGATCAACACAGGCCTGGCCGGAGCAGCGCCTCCAAGTGACATAGCGATCAACGGAAGCAACATTTATATTTCCACAGCGACAGGTT
>JBKJQG010000342.1:0-2706 GCA_046594925.1 Bacteroidia bacterium | reverse complement strand
AAGAAAAAGCCCTGAAAATTAATTTTCAGGGCTTTTTCTTTTTACTTGTCACCAACCTCACTCACAGCTCAACTAATGAACCAATAAACTAATGAACTACTTCTTAATGTACATCACCTGCTTTACTGCCTTAACCACCCGCTCCACATTCGGTAAGGATGCATCGATTAACGTTGGTGCATAAGGCAATGGAACATCCGCGGGAGTGACTCTCAAGACAGGTGCATCCAAATGATCGAACGCATCCTTCTGAACCTTGAAAGCTACCTCAGTAGCAATGGAACCCAAAGGCCAGGCTTCTTCTACTATCACCAAGCGGTTTGTTTTTTTAACGGATGCGATTACGGTTGCGTAGTCGATCGGACGGATGGTACGCAGATCTATCACTTCAACGCTAATCCCTTCTTTATCCAATTCAACCGCTGCTGCCAGCGCTATCTTCATAATTTTACCGAAAGAAACTATTGTGACATCTGTCCCTTCGCGCTTGATATCTGCTACTCCAATCGGGATCAAATATTCTCCTTCAGGAACTTCTCCTTTATCTCCATACATCTGTTCACTTTCCATGAAAATGACAGGGTCGTTATCGCGGATGGCTGATTTCAACAAGCCTTTTGCATCGTATGGGTTAGATGGAACTACCACCTTTAAACCCGGGCAGTTGGCGTACCAATTGTCGAAAGCCTGAGAATGCTGCGAACTCAACATACCCGCTGAGGCAGTTGCTCCTCTGAAAACGATAGGCACCGGAAATTGTCCGCCACTCATACTCATCATTTTCGCTGCCGAATTGATGATCTGATCTATGGCAACCAATGAGAAATTGAAGGTCATGAATTCAACGATCGGACGTAATCCATTCACTGCTGAACCTATCGCAATGCCTGTAAAACCAAGCTCTGCAATGGGTGTATCTATTACACGTTTTTCACCGAACTCGGCTAACATGCCTTTACTTACTTTGTATGCTCCGTTGTATTCGGCAACTTCCTCTCCCATCAGGTAGACTTTTTCGTCCCTGCGCATTTCTTCATTCATTGCCTCTCGGAGCGCTTCACGGAATTCTATTACTCTCATGTTATTCAATATTTAGACTACAAATTTAATGATTTTTTGATACGAAATACCGCCTGGCTTTACAGCATTCGATTTTGCTCGACGCTTATGGCTATTGCTTTTTCCAGCCTAAACACTCTCGTCTTTTCCTGTTTGGCGCTCATGATCCAATGGATCACTACTTTTTTATAGGAAGGAGTTTGTTCGTTAAAGAACTTCCAGGCAGCTTTATTCTTTCTGAATTGCTTTTCGTAAACGGGTGTAAGTGGAACAGGAATTTTCTCATGTGAATAAATGCCGGTTCTTTTTTCTGACATTAAACTAAAAGCTTTCTCTCCTGCTGGTTTAATCAATCCGGCTTTGGTCAGCGACTCGATTTTTTTGATGTTAATGGCACTCCAGATGCTTGTCGCCTTACGTGGCGTAAAACGGATACTGTAACTCTCCCGGTCAATGGTTCTTCGTATTCCGTCTATCCAACCAAAACAAAGTGCCTGATCTACCGATTCTGACCAGGTCATTGACGGTTTTCCGCTATCCACTTTATAGAAACCAACTATTAATTCGGTTTCCTTATTGTGATTTTTGTCGAGCCACTTCCGAAATTTCTCCTGTGTTGCAAAAAAAGTAGCTTTCATTACTTCCTCAGAATTTTATCCATCGCCTTGCCCTTCGCCAATTCATCTACCAGCTTGTCGAGATACCGAATCTGCTGCATGAGCTTGTTCTTCATTTCTTCTATGCGATCCCCACAGATCACGCCGGTGATCTTAGAAGCATTGGGATTGATCTTCGCTTTTGCGAAAAAGGTTTCGAAATCAATCTTAGCATCGATGTGCTTCTGCAACATTTTTTTATCATACCCCGTCAGCCAAAAAATAATGGCCTCCAGTTCTTTCGTAGTTCGCCCCTTTTTTTCAACCTTTGTTACGTAGAGAGGGAATACACTTGCAAAAGACATTTTGAATAGTTTTTGTTGGTTCTTTTCTGTTGCCATTTGTTTTTTTCTATTCATCTAATATAGCGCTTCCACGCAACATTTTCAAGCAAATTTCAACTCCTTGGAATATTTAGTATTTTTACAAAAAAAAATTAGTGGAAAACAATCAATTTGATATCATCATCGTCGGAGGCGGCATTGTCGGCCTGGCATCAGCATACAAGATTAACCTGAAATATCCCAATAAAAAGATCCTGGTTCTTGAAAAGGAAAAGGAAGTAGCAGCACATCAAACCGGCCACAATTCGGGAGTTATTCACTCCGGACTGTATTACAAACCCGGTTCTTATAAAGCAAAGAATTGTGTGGATGGAAGAAGGGAATTGGTGGCTTTCGCGAAAGAACATAAAATTCAGCACGACATCTGCGGAAAAATTGTGGTGGCGACAGATCCTTCCGAGCTTGCTCACATGAACAAAGTTTACAATAATGGTTTGGCGAACGGTGTGGAAGGTGTTGAAAAAATCGACGCGAAGAGAATAAAAGAGATCGAACCTTATTGTGTCGGAATAGAAGGCCTCTGGGTTCCTTGCACCGGAATCATTGATTATGCAGATGTTTCCAGAAAATACGTTGAGATCATCCATTCGAAATTTCCCCAAAGCAAAGTACTGACAGCACAAGAAGTAAAAGCGTTCGAGAAACAC
>JBKJQG010000338.1:0-3737 GCA_046594925.1 Bacteroidia bacterium | reverse complement strand
TTCCGCGCTTCGACTCTTCGTCAGATTGATCTCAATAAGATTTTTTCCAACGGTTATTCTTTCCAGATCGAACTTAATTACAAGACTTGGAAGAAGGGACTTAAGCTCCAGGAAGTTCCGATAACTTTTTCCGAACGCCGTGAAGGTCAGTCCAAAATGAGCCGGAAGATTATCTATGAAGCAGTTTGGGCGGTCTGGAGAATGCGTCTTTTCAGCTAAGAAGTTTCTGACTTCCTTCACCTTTTCTCAACGACATTATTTTTTGAATTGAAGTACTGAGAGGTTCTTCTGTGAATCCTTTTTAAAAGACGCCCAATGAAGGGCGCCCTTTGACAAAAGGAATTTCATGGAAGAAATGACTAGGCGGGGCCGACCCCTCGGTGTTGACTCTCGTTATTCTTTTGTTACAGCTTGCTGTAATTTTAAGAATGACTTGAGGAACTTTAGGGGAGGAGTAAAGAGCTTCTCCCCACCTTTTCATTCTTTCCTATGATAATTCTGACTCAAATTTTGAATTTAAGCAAATCGCGTAATTTCAATTCTTTATAATATGGCGCGGTCTGCCGCGGGCTTAATCAAAAAAATTTTCTGATCAGTTAAAGAATGCTTTAATTCATGCAAACAAAGCAAACGCAGGTTAAGTAATTAATGAAGACCATCCTTGTAACCGGCGGAGCCGGGTTTATCGGTTCTAATTTTATTCCGTATTTCTTACAGGCGCATCCTGAGTACGAGTTAATCAATCTTGATCTGCTCACTTATGCTGGTGAAGAAAAGAATCTGGCGGAAGTTGAGAAAAACGAGCGTTATAAATTTATTAAAGGTGATATTTGCGATCGTGCAACGGTGGAAAGCATTTTTGCCCAATACAAATTAGATGGCGTCATTCATTTCGCTGCAGAATCACATGTCGATAATTCCATCTCCGGTCCGGGAGAATTCATCCGAACCAATATCATAGGAACTTTTACTTTATTGGAAGTTGCCCGCCAAACCTGGTTTGATGGACCTTTCCTTCCTAAGGCTGAATTCGCGAAGGCGCTATTTCATCATATTTCAACTGATGAAGTTTATGGAACTCTTGGGCCCACAGGACTATTTACCGAATCTACTCCTTACGCTCCTAATTCACCTTACTCTGCCTCAAAAGCTGCATCTGATCACATCGTGCGTTCTTATCACCACACTTACGGCATGAATGTCGTCACCACGAATTGCTCTAACAATTACGGTCCAAAACAGCATAATGAAAAGCTGATTCCGACCATCATCCGGAAGGCCCTTAAAGAAGAAGCAATTCCCATTTACGGGGACGGCAAGAACATCCGGGATTGGCTTTATGTCCAGGATCACTGTCGCGGAATTGATATGGTCTTTCATCACGGGAAAATGGGTGAAACTTATAATATTGGCGGGCGTAACGAGTGGCTGAATATCGATATTGCGAAAACCATTTGTAAACTTCTAGATGAACGTCGTCCTAGAAAAAATGGGCAGTCCTATAAAGAGCTCATTAATTTCGTAACGGATCGTCCCGGTCACGATCGCCGTTATGCCATTGATGCCACCAAAATTGAAAATGATCTTGGATGGAAGGCACAGGAGAATTTTGAATCTGGGATCGTTAAGACGGTAGATTGGTATTTGTCTCAATCCATTTGATGACATCGATCTTTGGTGAGAACTCTAACTCATTTTGGATTTTAGAGATGTCCAACCCAAAAAAGAGAACGTCATTGGGAAATCGTGGTAAGAATTCTTTTTTTGCTTCTCGCCCCCAGGACCTTTCGAAAGCTGCGATAATGTCCCCGAGAGAGTAAACCTTTCCCGAACCAAGATTAAAAATTCCGCTGACATCTTTTCTGACTGCCAACATTACAGCTTCTGCCACGTCTTCACTGGATACATAATCTTTTGCAATCGAAAGATCCCCGAAAATTTGCAACGGCAGATTACTTTCCATTTTTTTCTTAAAAATGCCTATGAGGCCTTTCTGTAGGGGAGAAGCTGGGTTGCTATTGAAAATATTGCTTGGCCTGAAAATGACGACGGAGCTTGGGTCCGATTGTCCCTGTTTCATCAGAAAGTCTTCCACCATGATTTTGGATTCGCCATAGGACGAAATGGGCGCGGTGGGGTCAGTCTCTTTGAAGAATTTTCCCTGCGCTCCGATTCCATAGGCTGTCCCGCCCGAGGAAAAAAAAATATATTTTTTAATCCCACTCTTTAGGGCCATGGAAATAAATTCACAATGAGGTCTTGTGAATTGCTCATGATACTCAGAAGGCTTTAAATTCAAAGATTCCCGCGGATATGGAGGAGGAACTAAATCGATAATGGTATCACCCTTGGCAAATGGGAGTTGCAGTGGTGGATTTAAGAGATCTAATTGGTCACGGAAGACAAAAGTCAGTTTTGCTCCAGCAGTTTTTCTCAGGGCCTCACCAACGAGACCATTACCTCCCAACACCCAGACTTTTGTCATAGATTATGACTTCTCATGATGACGGATATGGGACGGTTCTTTGACTCGGTGTAAATACGGGCAATGTACTCACCAATGACACCCAGACAGATCAAGATGAGCGAACTGAAAAAAGTAATCATGAGGGCCAAAGTCGCAAAACCCTTTACGTCGAATCCTGTCGTGAACAATTTATAAATAACAAAGCTTCCGTAGGCGAGTGAAAAGGCGAGGCCAGTTCCACCGATCACTGTGATGAATTGCAACGGGATAAGTGAGAACGAAAAGATGCCATCGAAGGCGAGCTGGAAAAGTTTTCTCAGCGTGTACCCTGATTCACCAGCAACCCGCGCGGCCCTCTCATATTCCAACCCGGTTTGGCGGTATCCAACCCAAGCGCGGATACCACGGAGAAAGGGATTTTTTTCCGGAAGCGTAAGCATTTTATCTACAACTTCCCGTCTCAACACACAGAAGTCGCCGGTATCGAGTGGAATTTTGATCTCAGAGAGTTTTCTTAAAATCCGGTAGAATGCTCCGTAGGCAGCTTTCTTGAGAAAGCTTTCTTTTCGTTTTTTTCTGATGCCGTAAACGACATCCCAGCCATCATCCAGTTTTGCGATGAAGTCTTTCAGAACCGCCGGCGGATCCTGGAGATCGTCATCAATGATGGCGACAATTTCTCCCTTCACATAATCAAGTCCGGTCCGGACTGCTGCTTGATGCCCGAAATTGCGGGCGAGCTTGATGGCGCGAATCCATGGATATTGTTTTTGGTTTTCTACCGCCAACTCATAACTTCCGTCGCGGCTTCCATCATCGACCAGGATGACTTCAAGTTTCCAATTTTGGGAAAGGCGCTCTGTCTCAATCGCTTCCAGAAGAAGATTTTGAAATTTAGCAGAATTATATAGGGGAATGACGATGGATAAATTAACCAATCTAATCCTTCAACAGCCGCAGCAGATACTGGCCGTATTCGTTTTTCTTTAAGGGCCCTGCCAATCGTACGACGTCATCTTTTGTGATCCATCCGTGATTGAAGGCTATTTCTTCCGGACAACAAACTTTAAGTCCCTGCCGTTTTTCAATGGTAGCGATAAAATTACTCGCATCAAGCATGCTTTCATGGGTCCCGGTATCGAGCCACGCAAATCCCCGGTGCATTTTCAGAACGTTCAATTTCCCTGATTGCAAGTAGGCCCGATTAACATCGGTAATTTCTAATTCGCCTCTGGGTGAGGGCTTAATTGACTTAGCGACTTTGATTACG
>JBKJQG010000244.1:0-2780 GCA_046594925.1 Bacteroidia bacterium | reverse complement strand
CTTCTCTGCGTAATACCGATTCCGAGCCTGCTACCAGAGCTTCTTGTCCAATGTAAAGGTGACAAAACCCGCGGATTTTCTGTTGAATATAGAGGTGGCCGGTCTTTTCCTCGAACTTGCGCATCAAGAGCATGGATTCATACCATTTGATGTAGGTTTCCTTGCTGAACTTGGTGTTCGACTTTGTTGCCACTGGTGCTTCTTTTTTTGATTTACTGACTACTTTTTCCATTTGTGCGAATTTGTGTAGAACTACAAATTTAACAATAATTCGTGGTTTTTTTAGGAGCAGATTGATTTTCTTTTTAATGAGCCTTTTACCCGCTTTCCTCTCCAATCTTTTTGCGAAGGGCAAAAAGGATTTCCGTTACAATCGGGGCTATTGATGATGGTAATCGCCCCGTAACAATATTTATTGAATTCAGAAACAAACAAGATTTGGCCCAAATCCAGGGCTTTCCTTCCGGAGCTTCTGTCATAAAACCTAGCCCCGATTGCAACGGAAATCCTTTTATTGCACCGGCACGGGGCAAAAAAAGATTGGAGAGGAAAGCGGGTATAATGTTCAATTCGAAGCCAGGAGTCCGTGCTCCAAATTCAGGAAAATCTACTTCTTCTTAAGCCCTTCGGCCTTGAACATAAAAGGAAGAAGATCCGCGATGGAATCCATGACCATCACCTTGCCTTTTTCACCGGCTAAAATGGTGCGAATGTGCTGGTTATGACGCATTTCGTATTCCGACATCGCCTGGCGGCAAGCGCCGCAAGGGGAAAGGGGTTCATTCACTTCGAACTGCTTCGAACGGCAAGTAATGGCAATGGTTTTAATGGCCACATTCGGATACTGGGCTCCGGCAGCATAAATGGCTACTCTTTCTGCACACAAGCCACTCGGGTAAGCCACATTTTCCTGATTATTTCCGCTTACAATGACTCCATTTTCCAAAAGCAGCGCAGCTCCAACGTAAAAATTCGAATACGGGGCATAGGCTTGCTCCGACGCCTCTCTTGCTTTTTGCAACAATTCCTGCTCCTTTACATCCAGCTCTTTTGCCGACTCATATTCTGTAAAAGCTATCTTCAGTTCGCGTTTAATCATACTTTTCTATTTCCTCCAAATATAAAGGATTTCAATGAACGCAGCCTTGAATTCAAAACAAATGGTTTATTTTTGGTTTGGATAAAAAAATAAGATCAGGTTAAACCATTCGTAATTGTTTTGGTCTGACTTGCCGAAATCAATTCCGCTACTCTCATGAAATCAAACAAACTACTCCTCTGCCTGACTTTGCTTTACGCATTATATACTGCTGACTCAAAAGCACAGACCGAAGGGGATGTCTTTTTCGGACAAGCAATCGTACACGATGTCTACATGACATTTCCGCAAGCCAATTACTGGGATTCATTGGTGGCATACAAACCACTCGAACTATATCTTAAAGGGGATGTGACCATTGACGGAATCTTTTACGCAAATGTGGGAGTGAAATTTAAGGGCAACTCCTCTTACTCTAATCCGAGCACTAAAAAACCTTTCAAGGTCGACCTGAATGAATATGTGGCGGGACAGGATCACGACGGGTTGAAAAAATTCAACCTCAACAATGGATTCAAAGATCCGTCGTTCATGCGTGAAAAAGTGGCTTTGGATTTTTACAGTCAACAAGGATTGGCTGCTCCGCGCTGTGCCTATACACGCGTTTACCTGAACGGAACTTACTGGGGATTGTATATGTTTGTTGAAGAGGCCAACAAAACTTTTCTGGAGGACCGCTTTGCAAACAAACAAGGAAATCTTTTTAAAGGCGATCCTTCAGGAGACCTGAAATGGCTCGGCTCTTCACCTTCTTCTTATTATTCGAAGTACGAACTACACACGAATGAAACGGCCAACGACTGGACCGATCTTGTGAACTTAATTGACAAAATCAACAACAGTGGTGTAAATTTTCAGGATTCACTAGAAACTGTTTTGAATACAACTACTTTCATTCAACATTGGGCAGCGATGAACTTGTTTGTGAACCTGGATGCATACATCGGCAGCGGACACAACTACTTCATTTATCACGATACTTTGTCGGACAAATTTGAATTCCTCTCCTGGGATGCGAACGAATCTTTCGGAAACTTCAACATGGGACTGACGAACACGCAGCTCAAAAATCTGAGCATGTTCCATGTGTCCAGTCCGGGAAGCAGCCGTCCACTCGTGGCAAACATGCTAACCGTTCCGGCTTACAAAGCAAGCCTGGTGAACGTATTCTGTCAGTGGCTGCAATACGACTTCAGCAATGCGGCACTCGACCCTAAGATCGATTCCCTGGCAAATGCTATCCGAACGGACGTTTATGCCGACCCTATAAAATTCTATTCCAATACCGATTTTGAGAACAACCTGAGCTCTGATGTCGGCATGACCATGGGCATAAAATCTTTCATCACCGCAAGGAGAAATGCGCTGATGACCGAACTTTTTAATAACGGCTGTTATGTGGGTGTAACCGAAAACACTGCGACTGAAAATCGCGCACTGGTTTATCCAAATCCCGCTAAAGATGTCATTACCATTGATCTTCAGAATACCGCAGGGGAAAACGTGCTTAGCATTTACAATTCAGTCGGACAAGAAGTTTTGAAACATGAACTTTCCGATCAACTTGTAACCATTGACATTTCGGGGTTTTCTGAAGGCGTTTATCTCGTTCGTATAAATGAGAATACCATCTCTAAAATTCAGAAAATAAAATAAGCGGGCGGCCGAATGCCTACAAAAG
>JBKJQG010000192.1:0-19850 GCA_046594925.1 Bacteroidia bacterium | reverse complement strand
CTATTGCCTATTGCCTATTGCCTATTCCTTTTTTTATTGCCTACTTTCCATCTCACCTCTCCCATTTAATTCTTCTGTACTTCCAATCCGTCATAATCCTGTTTAGTACCATGAATAAAATCATAGCTGTTGCTCATGCTCTGGTCGTTCTCGCCCGGCAAAGGCTGTTCTTTCGCGAATTTCACAAGATCTCCCAGGATCAATACTTGTTTTAATTTTCCTTTGCTTTCCTCATCAATGGCCACTCTTCTGAATCCAAACAGGATCTCATCTGTGGTTTGTTCCAGCGCCTGTATCTTGAAGCGGTTCTCGATGTATTCTCGTAGGATGTCCGTCAGCTGACTGTGATACAGTTTTAGTTTTCCTTCCTGCCAAAGGTTTTCCGTTTTCAGCTTGTCGAGTTTCTCAAAAGCAATGATGTGAGCAGGGATTTTTGGAATTTCGACTTCTACCATCAGTGGTTCTACTTTTCTAGTGTATTTAATGATTAAGAAGAATATAAAAATCACGGCCAAAGCCCCGAGTACAGACCAAATCACCAGCATGTTGTCCTTGATCCAATCGATCCATGTATAAGTTTCTTCATAAGGTTCTTTGATGTCCTTGATCGCCCGTGTGGTGTCTACGGCAACGGTTCCTACCTGCAGCAACAGTGGGTCGGTGTATATTCCGCTTGTATCTCCCGCCAGAAATTTGAATGGAGGAATGGCCCAATAACCTGAATCGAAAGAAGTAACGTTTACGATCATGGTCTGAGTGAACAAATAAGGGTCGTTCTTGTCAATGATTGTGTCTATCTTCCCTAAACTCACAACTTCCACTTCTTTCCTTAATGTATCCGCAATTTTCGGCCAAAGCACTTGAATCCTTTTGCCATTGTCAACACGGTATTGAATGCTCAACTCAAGTTTCACTTGTTGTCCGATTTTGATCTCGTTACTGTCTAGTTTAGCCGTGGCTTTGATCTGCTGCGCATAGCTAGAAACAGTCAACAGCAACAGTGCCGCCATCGTGATCATTTTTAGATATGTTGATCTTAGTTTCATTGAGTGGATTATCTGCGCTTAAAAAGGTTTGTTAGTGGAATGATGTACGACTCTTCTGTGTTTATGTTTGCGGTATCCACGCCACTTTTATTGAAAACGTCTTTTAAGGAGGCTTCGTGTTTTTTTGCATTCACTATGAATTCTGTTCTTACTTTTTTATCGGAAGTGTCTATCCATTTCAAGGTGCCTGTTTCTGCGTCCACCTATTTCAATAATCCAACATTCGGTATTTCCTGTTCGCGTTTGTCGTAGATGCGAAGTGCCACCAGGTCGTGTTTTTTGTTTGCGATCTTGATTGCATCGCTGAATTCAGAGTCCATAAAATCGGAGATCAGAAAAGCAATGCTTCTTTTTTTGATCACACTTGTTAGGTATTTCAAAGCTGTTTCAATGTTTGTTTTTTTATGCTCTGGCTTGAACTCTATCAAGTCACGAATGATTCTAAGTACGTGAGTCTTTCCTTTTTTAGGTGGAATGAATTTCTCTATCTTGTCCGTAAAGAAAATCACTCCGATCTTATCGTTGTTCTGGATAGAGGAGAAGGCGAGTACGGCACAAAGTTCTGTGATCAGATCCTGCTTCAGCTGCTTGCGCGTTCCGAATTCTCCGGAAGCACTTATATCCACCAGCAGCATCACTGTCATTTCTCTTTCTTCTTCAAATACTTTTACAAAGGGAGTGTTGAAGCGGGCCGTTACATTCCAGTCGATGGAACGAATGTCGTCTCCCGGCTGGTATTCCCGCACTTCCGAAAAGGTCATGCCTCGCCCTTTAAAAGCACTGTGGTACTCTCCGGAAAAGATCTGGTTGGAGAGACCGCGTGTTTTTATTTCAATCTTTCTTACTTTTTTTAATAATTCAGCTGTTTCCACTGTTCAATTTGTAAATGTGTCAATTTGAAAATTTGAAAATTGGGTGCGTCGAAAAGATTTTATTTTCATTTCCAAATTGACACATTTCCAAATTTTCAAATTATTAAGGGACTTCGACAGTATTTAAAATCTCGTTGATGATCATCTCAGAAGTTATGTTTTCTGCTTCTGCTTCGTAGGTGAGGCCGACACGGTGACGCAACACATCGTTACAGATGGCACGCACATCTTCAGGGATCACATAACCTCTGCGTTTGATGAAGGCGTATGCTTTTGCTGCCAAAGCCAGGTTGATGCTGGCACGAGGGGAACCACCGAAGCTGATGAGGCCGGAAAACTTACTCAGTTTGTAGTCTGCCGGAAAACGCGTGGCGAAAACAATGTCGACAATGTATTTCTCAATCTTCTCGTCCATGTATACATCCTTCACCACTTTTCTTGCGCTAAGGATGTCTTCCGGTTTAAGGATAGGACTAACGGTTGGGAATTCACTAGCTAAATTCTGACGTATGATCTTGCGTTCATCTTCCTTGCTCGGGTAGCCGATAACGACTTTCAGCATGAAACGATCGACTTGTGCTTCAGGCAAGGGATAAGTTCCTTCCTGCTCCACAGGGTTTTGAGTTGCCAAAACCAAAAACGGATTCGGCAATGGGAAGGTCTGTTCTCCAATTGTCACTTGCTTTTCCTGCATGGCTTCGAGCAATGCACTTTGTACTTTGGCAGGGGCACGGTTGATCTCATCGGCCAATATGAAGTTGGCGAAAATAGGTCCTTTTTTTACAGAAAATTCTTCTTTTTTTTGACTGTAGATCATGGTCCCCACTAAATCGGCAGGAAGCAAGTCGGGGGTGAATTGGATGCGGTTAAAGTCCGCATGAATAGTATTTGCCAGTGATTTAATGGCTAGCGTCTTTGCCAAGCCCGGAACACCTTCTAAAAGGATGTGGCCGTTCGACAAAAGCCCGATGAGCAAACGCTCCACCATGTATTTTTGTCCCACGATCACTTTGTCCATTTCCATGGTCAGCAAATCAACAAAGGCACTTTCTTTCTGAATGCGCTCGTTCAATTCTTTAATATCAGTCATTTCTCTTGGTTTTTTTTGGTCCGCATTGGCGTAACCACGTTAGCATTTTTGTATCGGCAAAATTAATACAAACCTAGGCTAATAGGTGGTTGGGGCTGTTAAAAATTGTTAAACCAAAGGGTTGAAATGCCGCCCTTGTGAGGATGAATTTTGTGTACATTTGTGCTCTCTGGAAGACAATTTTTTAATATGTTAATGAAGCGTTATTTTATTCAGCTATCCTACAACGGAACGGCCTATCATGGCTGGCAAGTGCAGTTGAATACGCTAACTACCATACAGCAGACCATTAATGTGATGCTGTCGAAACTCCTGAATGAAGGCGTAACGGTGATGGGCTGTGGAAGGACGGATACAGGAGTGCACGCCTCCGATTATTATGCACACTTTGATACGTCTATTAATCTTTTGGAAGACGAAGCCCATTGGGTTTTTAAGTTTAATAAGGCCTTGCCGCCGGATATTGCAATTCACAAGATCCTGAAAGTGAAGGAGACGGCTAATGCACGGTTTGATGCTGTGGCAAGAACCTATCAATACGTCATCAATAAAAAGAAAGATCCTTTTCGCATCAGCGCAGCCTGCTTCATTTATGGCGAGCTGAACGTGGATGAAATGAATAAGGCTTGTAAAATATTATTCGATTATTCTGATTTTTCTGCATTTGCAAAGAGTAATACCCAGACGGGTTCTAATATTTGTAAACTGTATAAAGCAGAATGGCGACAAGAAGGGGATGTTCTAACGTTCACTATTTCTGCCGACCGGTTTCTACGGAATATGGTGAGAGCCATCGTCGGAACCATGCTGGAGATCGGAAAAGGGAGGAAGACCCTGGAAGAATTCAGAGAAGTCATTGAGAGTAAACAACGTTCAAATGCCGGATTATCTGCTCACGCATGTGGATTGTATTTAATGAAAGTAGATTATCCGGAAGGTTATTTTAATATACATGAGTAATAAAGAAAAGAAAAAAACAATCATAGGGAAAGCGGTCGATGTTGCCATTCTGAAGAGGATCTTCAAATATGTGAAGCCTTATAGGAGGAATTTTGCCTTGGCTGTATTCACGACTATTTTTCTGGCTTTCCTCTCTCCATTACGTCCGATATTGATCCAATACACGCTGGATAAATTTGTTTTTACTTCCTCTAAGGTTTCTCAGCTTCAGCAATTCATCGATGGCTTTGTGCCTATAGGAAACAGTTCGAATGCTGAAATGCTCTTATACATGACCATGGTTCTGATCATGCTGTTGATCTCAGAAGCCGTGATGCAATTTGCGGATTCATACCTGACGAACGGCCTGGGACAAAAAGTGATCAAAGACATTCGAGTTCAATTATATAAGCACATTGTGGACCTGCGTTTAAAGTACTATGATAACAATCCGATTGGAATGCTTGTAACCCGTGCTGTTTCTGACATTGAGGTGATCGCCGATATTTTTTCAAACGGACTGATCGTGATCATCGGCGACATTCTGAAGATCATTGTGATTGTTGTGGTGATGTTCGTTATTAATGTTGAATTGACTTTGATTGTGCTGACAACGATTCCGCTTTTACTGATCGCTACTTATATCTTTAAGAAATCAGTTCAGCGCTCTTTCCAGGAGGTGAGAACTCAGGTTTCCCGCTTGAATTCTTTTGTTCAGGAGCACATCACCGGGATGAACATCATTCAGATCTTCAACCGCGAAAAAGCGGAATACAAAAAATTTGATCAGATCAACGGTCTGCATAAAAAAGCCAACATTGATTCCATTATGGCTTATTCAATCTTCTTTCCAGTGGTAGAGATCTTGTCATCCCTGGCTCTCGCACTCATTGTGTGGTGGGGCGGCAAAGGAGTTCTACAGGGAACTACAACGATCGGACAATTAATGTCGTTCATCTTATTTCTCAACATGATGTTCCGTCCGATCCGTCAGCTTGCTGATCGTTTCAATACCTTGCAGATGGGAATGGTCTCTTCCGAAAGAGTTTTAAAAGTGTTGGATACTTTTGAAATTATTGAAGACAAGGGAACAAAAGAAGCGGAAGGAATTGAAGGCAATGTGGAATTTAAAGATGTGTGGTTTGCATACAACGAAGAAGAGTGGATCATCAAGAATGTTTCATTTTCCGTGAAGAGTGGCGAGACTGTCGCGCTGGTTGGCGCTACCGGTGCCGGAAAATCTTCCATTATCAATTTGCTGAACCGGTTCTATGAATACAACAAAGGAACTATCAGCATTGACGGAATTGATGTTAGGGATTATGAACTAACATCCTTAAGAAAAAATATTGGCGTGGTTTTGCAGGATGTTTTTTTATTTTCTGATACGATTGCGAACAATATTTCATTGAACAATCCCGACATCACCCGAGAAGAGATCGAAGCAGCATCTAAAATGGTAGGAGCTCACGAGTTCATCAGTAAATTGCCTGGAACATACGACTACAACGCCATGGAAAGAGGAGGAATGTTGTCGGTTGGACAACGGCAGTTGATCTCATTCATCCGCGCTTACGTTTACAATCCTAAGATCCTCGTATTGGATGAAGCCACTTCATCCATTGATACCGAATCGGAAAAACTCATTCAGAATGCTATTGATATTCTTACCAAGGGAAGAACTTCTATCGTCATTGCTCACCGTCTGGCCACCATTCAGAAAGCTGATAAAATTATTGTAATGGACAAAGGTGAAATCATCGAGATGGGGAATCACCAGGAGTTGTTGAAGAAGAACGGACAGTATAAACGGTTGTTTGAATTACAGTTTAAGGAAGAGGGTGTGATTTAATCGTTATTTAACTGATTTCATTTTCCCATTCAGTTTCTCCTTCAAATAAGCCCCGGTATAGGATCCTTTAGCCTTCACCAGATTCTCAGGAATGCCTTCAAATACTATATTCCCGCCGGAGCTTCCTCCATCCGGACCCAGGTCAATGATCCAATCTGCGCATTTGATGATCTCGACATTGTGTTCGATGATGATAAGTGAATGTCCTTGTTTGATCAATGCGTTGAATGCGTATAGTAGTTTTGAGATGTCGTGAAAATGTAATCCCGTGGTCGGCTCATCAAAAATAAAGAGGGTAGGAGTGTTGCTGTTCTGTCCGATCCCTAAGAAAGAAGCCAGTTTAATCCTTTGTGCTTCACCACCGCTGAGCGTGCTGCTGGGTTGTCCCAAATGAACATATCCCAAACCGACATCCGACAATGGCTGTAATTTCTGAACGATCTTTTTTTCTGTGTTGGTAGGACGCTGTGCTTGCCCGAAAAAATCGATGGCATCGTCCACGGTCATGTTCAACACTTCGGAAATATTCTTATCCTGGTAAGTGATCTCTAAAATGTCCTGCTTGAAACGTTTTCCGTTGCAGGCTTCGCAGACCAAGTGAATGTCGGCCATGAACTGCATCTCAACCGTTACTTCTCCTTCACCTTCACAAACTTCGCATCTTCCGCCATCGACGTTGAAAGAAAAGTGAGAAGGTTTGTAGCCTCTGTTCTTAGCCAATGTCTGATCAGCATACAGCGCTCTTATTTCATCATAAGCTTTCACGTAGGTTACCGGATTCGAACGGGAAGATTTTCCTATCGGGTTCTGATCTATCATCTCAACAGCAGAAATACTTCTGTAATCTCCGTTCAATTTTTCGAAACTTCCGGTGGCTTCCCCAAATCCTCCGTGAATCTTTTTCAAAGCGGGATAAAGAACCCGTTTCACCAAAGAAGTTTTCCCTGAACCGCTTACGCCTGTCACCACGCACATCACGTTCAAAGGAAATTTCACATTCACACCTTTTAAATTGTTCTCGCGTACTCCTGTCAATTCAATGCTTTGATTCCAGTTTCTTCTTGTCGCCGGGACAGAAATATTTTCTCGTCCTGTTAAGTACAAAGCAGTAAGACTCTTCTCTTCTTTTGCAAGATCTTTGTGAGTTCCCTGAAAAACCAATTCACCACCATGCGTTCCGGCAAGCGGACCGATGTCGATGAGTAAATCGGCTGCAAGCATGATCTCTTCATCGTGTTCTACAACGATGACCGTATTTCCAATGTCGCGCAAGGAATTCAATACTTTGATCAAACGGGTGGTGTCCCTGGAATGTAAGCCAATGCTGGGCTCATCAAGAATGTACATCGAGCCGACAAGACTGCTTCCTAAAGAAGTCGCTAAATTGATGCGTTGTGATTCTCCTCCTGATAATGTATTGGATAAACGGTTGAGCGTTAAATAACCCAAACCTACATCGTCTAAGAATTGTAAACGGTTCTTTATTTCAAGAAGGATGCGTTTTGCGACTTCTGTTTCGTAGTCCGTTAGTTTTATTTTTGAAAAGAAAAGAAGCGATTCTTTGATAGGCATTAAAACGACATCGTTGATAGAATGTTCCGCTACTTTCACGTAGGTGGCATCCTTGCGGAGTCGCGTTCCTTGGCAGTCCGGACAAACTGTTTTGCCACGGTACCGCGATAACATCACACGATATTGAATCTTGTATGCTTGTGATTCAAGATGTTTGAAGAAGGAATCCAGTCCTTCAAAATATTTATTTCCGGTCCAGAGCAATTTTTTCTCTTTCGGAGTAAGATCATAATAGGCGCGGTGGATTGGAAAATCAAATTTGTGTGAAGCATTTGCCAGCACATTTTTCCATTCGCTCATTTTTTCCCCTTTCCAGCAGACGATGGCATCTTCATAGACGGAAAGGTTCTTATTCGGGATAACCAAGTCTTCATCAATCCCAATGACAGTGCCAAATCCCTCACAGGTCTTGCAAGCTCCTATAGGATTGTTGAAACTGAAAAAATTAGTACTCGGTTCTTCGAAGAGCATTCCGTCCAACTCAAACTTATTAGAGAAGACTCTCATTTTATCTTTTTTAAGAGCAGCTTCTTTCTTTCCTTTCTTCTCACTTTTCACTCCTAATTCCCCACTCTTAACTCCCGACTCCTGGCTCCCGACTCCCAACTCCTGACTCCTAACTCCCGACTCCCCACTCCTAACTCCCGACTCCTGGCTCTCGACTCCCTCCCGATAGCTATCGGGATCCTGACTCACAACTTCTACCGCACACTCTCCGTTCCCTTCATAAAAAGCAGTTTGCACCGAATCGGAAATGCGGTTCTCGTTGTCTTCATCCTCCGGTCGCACCGATAATCTGTCCACCACAATATAGATCTGTTCCTTTTCGGAGAATTTTCCAGAAACAAAATCTTCAATTTTGGATACAATGCTGTTTTGCTGGATGCGCGTAAAACCTTGCTGCGCCAAAAGTTCCAATTGTTCTTTTAATGTCTTATCAGCTTGTTTTGTTATGGGCGAAAGGATCAGCACCTTGGTCTCAGGAGCAAGTGCAGAAATATATTTGGTGACATCATGAACCGTATCGCGTTTCACTTGATTTCCCGAAATGGGCGACACAGTGCGGCCGATCCGGGCATAGAGTAGTTTCAGGTAATCGTAAATCTCTGTCGAAGTTCCTACAGTGGATCGCGGATTCCTGGAATTTACCTTTTGCTCAATGGCAATAGCCGGGGAAATTCCTTTTATGTAATCGACTTCAGGTTTGTCGATTCTGCCCAAAAACTGACGGGCATAGGAGGAAAGACTTTCTACATAACGCCTTTGTCCTTCAGCATAAAGCGTATCAAAAGCCAGGGATGATTTTCCAGAGCCCGAAAGGCCGGTGATCACCACTAGTTTATTCCGCGGAATTGCTACGTCGATGTTTTTAAGGTTGTGCACACGTGCACCCTTAATGAGAATGAATTGTTTGGGATCGAGGTCTTCTATGTTTTTTGGCTTCGCCATTTGTTCTTGTGAAAGATGTTGGTGTTTTAAAGCAACCTGCGCTTCGCAATTGAAAACAAAAAACACATGAATTTTTTATTTTCAATTTTTGCAAAGATACGAAATTAATCGCTTGGGTGTAGTGGTGGCGACAATCTTATCCCTTGTATATGTGCCTGTTACAGGTCTATTTCTTTCCGATTGTCTTTTTGGAGGTTTTGAATATGAAATTTATTCCACTCATATTTTTGGCGTCTGTCAAGTAAGCAAAAAAGCCGACTTTGTTTGGACTTTCGGAGTCGACCTTGTCTAGATAATATGCTGGCAGGCCGGGAAATGCGTGATGCAATTCATGAAGGTTGAAATTAAAGAAGATCAATTTTGCGATTGTCCGGTAGATGTGCAAGCTTCGGGTGTATACAACCTGGTCTTTGTATCGCAAAGGTCTTACCTCTTCTTTATTCGCAAGTGGAATCTCGATGTGTGAATGCTGGCTCAAAATGAAGAGATCTGAAATGATCAGACTAATCAAATAAGCCACCAGCAAATGTTTTACGATCCACATTCCGAAGAAAAAGAAAACTACGGCATAGATCGATAACTGAATGATGACGTTTATTCTTATTTCCTGTAATTGTCTTTCAGAAACATGTCGTTTCAATTTCGAGAAATTCCAATAGTTGCCGATCCTGTAACCTACAGTAAATAAGGGGATCCAAAGCAACCAGCAAAAATTCACTAGAAATTTAGTCGCTGCTCCGAAATTTGGATTTATCGTTCCTTCGGTTGTGGGGTCTTTGTCTCTGTATCCGGTCCATTTGTGATGAAGGTTGTGAATGTCTACCCAGCTTTTGAAAGGAATGAAGGATAGGAAAGCAAAAATATTTCCGGCGGCCTTGTTGAATAGTTTATTTTTAAAATAACTGCCATGTCCGGTTTCGTGCAGCAAGATGAAGCATTGAAAAAAGAATAAGCCCAGAATGAGCTGTCCCGCAAAAAAGAGAGCAGATTCGCTGATTGACATGTAAATACCCGTCACTGCCAGCATCAAGGGAAATAACAAGAAAAGAACTCCTTTCAGGTCGCTCGACTTGTAATCGTTTTGTTTTATATCAGTCTCAAGCAACATTGGTCTTGTGTATTGCATTGTATTTGTTAACGTATATGGATCTGACCAAAAGTTTGTTGGCTTCCAGGTCTTCCAATTTCCAGTTCTGAGTATTTATCGATGGCATAACTTCAATATTTATCGTCCCTCGTTTGAAGTACTGAGCCCTGCCCAAAGGATTGGATTCCTCGGGTATAGAGATGAACAACGGAATGATGTTCTGTCGACATAGCGTAGCCGTGTGGAAAATTCCTTTATTAAAAGTGCCGATTCCGTTCATCCAGTCGTGCGATCCTTCGGGTGAACCGGCAATGTTCAACTTTTCTTTTTGAATGCGTTCTTCCAATTTAAGAAAGAATTTCATTCTTCGTTCGTGGTGCTTTTTTTGTGGAATGTAGATGACTCCAATACTGAGGGCACATAAAGTGAAAGGAATAAATTTGATAGTTCTTTCGGAAAGTAAAAAATGAATGTTGGTATAACCCAAAGCCGAGAGGGCAAAAAGATCCAGGTAGGAATTGTGATTGAAAGTGATCAGGTGATTCCCTGTCTTAACCGGATTTTCCTTTGGAAGAATTAATTTCATGCCTGCAACGAATAGGATGAGTTTGGAAGAGGATGCAAAAAAATATTTTCTATTGAAAGGAATCAAGTAACCGAACGACATCAGTCTTAGAACCACGCCTGTAGTTCCCGTCACCGTTAGGATGAGGAGGATGACAATGCGCTTGAGGATGGTCTTTACTGAAAACGACATACGACGGTTTGCATTGAAAGATTTAATTTTTTCTGAAACAATAGAAAAGGGCTCAAAAGAAATTGGCCTAAAAAATAGGGAAAAATGATCTTATCGAGGTTTAGTTTTTTGCCGATGGTTCTGAAATACATTCCCGTAAAAAGATAGAAGTAGGGTGGAAATGCTCCATAAGGAAGATATTCTTCAACGGTCAACCCATGCTTCTCCAGCATTTTGAGGAATGACTTCTTGTCGTACAAGGCTGTATGCTGAGGCGCTTGCACTCCCGGCCATTTGTTTTTGTAGAGTTTGAAAGTCATCGAATCCAACCTTGGAACTTCAATGATGAGTTTGCCCCCTGGCTTCAGTACTTTCTTCGCCATTTCTAATGAACGGTTGGGATCATAATCGTGCTCAAAGAAGTGCCACATAGTGACCAGGTCAAATTTTTGTTCGGGAATGTTTTGTTCGTAGAACAAGCCCTGATAGAAATTGATCTTGTCGAAATCAGGATAGGAGAGGCCTTCTTTGAAATCCACACCACTGATCTTACAGTCGTATTTTTTCCTCAAATGCAGCAAGAATGTCCCAACGGCACAGCCCACGTCTAAAACCTCAGTCCTTGCATTCAAGGGAACATGCTTCTTTACTATTTTGTCTTTCTCCCGGTCGTGTTTGCTCATTGTATGATCATACAAGGGAGTAAGTATTCCCCAATCTTTCTTCTTGCGGTGAGCAATGTATTCCGAGTCGTAAAATTCTTTAATGCCGTCGATGGAGATGCGCGGGTTTTGGTAGACCAAGTCGCAATCGGAGCATTTAACGTACAAGAAGCGCCCTTCTTTCCCCGTTAGATCGTCTTCACCGATCAGATATTTCTCGCATTGATCGCTTCCGCAGATGTAGCAGTTCACTTTTTCGAAGGAGAATCTTATGGGATTCTTCAGATTCTTTATTTCATTGAGGACATCAAACTTCATGGATCAGTGTTATTAGACGTGCAAATAAAAAGAGTAGTAGAAAAAGGTAAGCAAAGTGCTTTTTGTTCAGTCTGACAGAAGCGATAGCCGCTAGAAAGAGAAGGATAAACAAAGCATCGTTGTTGAAGTTTATTTTTGTTAATAGCAAGAAGAATGCTGCTAATGTGAAGAGGTATGCAATTGTTTTTGAGAGAGGGAACTCCGGGTCATCCATGATCTCATAGACAATGAATGCCAGGAAGAGTGAGATCGCTGCGCCGCTGAAGTGACCTTGCAGTGCTAAGAAGATCATAGGATACTTTAGCAGCGGAAGGAACTGTTTGAAGTTCCAAGTTTTATAAAGAAGTAAATAAAGTAAATGATTTCCTACTAAGAAAATCAAGGCGAAATTCGCCAGGTGGGGATCGTAAAAGAACAATAGCAAGAGAAAGATAGCAGAGAGGCCCAAAAGAAAATAGGTAAGGGTGTTTGTGTTTTTTTCTTCTGTGTAAGAGCGATTTGGCTTATCCTTGTCGGCAGCTGCATTTAGAAGGTCATCATAAAGTCTTGTGATCAATAAAAAGAACAATAGAAAGAAGTAATGAAGCAGGTCAGATCCGTCAAACCGAAATTCGCTTTTGGAAAAAAATAAGAGAAACAGAGTCAGCGCTGCAAATACAGCAATGTTGAAACGTTCTTTTAGGTAGGTTATGAAACTAGTCATTGCAAAAGGTTATTTCTCCTGTATCCGCATTTAAATAAATAAGGTCTCCATCCTTGATCTTCTGGACCGCATTTTCTACTCCAACTATCGAAGGAATGCCAAATTCCCTGGAAACAATTGCACCGTGCGACAACATGCCGCCTCTTTCCACAATCAAACCGCTGATCAACGGAAAGACCAGTACCCAGCCGGGGTCCGTTTGGCGCGTTACCAATATGTCTCCTTTTTCCAGTTTATTCGCTTCCAGCACTGAACTCAAGACTCTCGCTTTTCCTTTGACTTTTCCACCGCAGGCCGACATTCCCTTCAATTGATGGGAATCAGCTGAGTGCTTTTTGGCCGCTATGACGTCCTCCGGCAAGGGATTCTCTCCCATGCTGCAAGAGAAATCATCAGGATACACCAATTTTTTCTGTTTGTCGTATTCTTTTTTGCGAACCCTGATTCTTTCTTTCACGCTGCCTGAGAGCATGTCAGACGAAGTAAAAAGCTCAGCGATTTCCTGATGCCGCAAGTAGAAAATGTCATCTGCATGCTCAATAATACTTCTTTTTTCAAATTCAACTCCTGTTTTTTCGACAACTTTTTTGAATTTGAAATAAAGTAATGCTTGTTTCAGTCTCACCCTTTCTCTCGCTGAAATGCCTTTTGAGGCTAGTCTGACAAGCATGCTCAATGAATAGAGTTGAACCAAGCTGACTGGGAACAACAATCCATTTTTTCTCAGAATTATTTTCCGGAATTCGCTTACTACTTCTTTGCTTTCCTGATGCTTCAACGCAATTATTTTTTCGGGATTGCTTTCCGGTAAAAGGTCATACTGCTGGAGCAGTTCAATGAATTTTTCGGGCTCTTCGCAATAGGTTTTCATCGTTAGCATAAGCTCGCCGGAGCACCTGTAACCCCAGTTTTCTATGTACTGAAACAGCTGTGTTCTTAAATTTTCGTGAGAAGAAGTGTTTTTTAGCCAGTTGTAAAATTCGGACGGACTTAAGTTTTTGAATTTCTGATAGGCAATCACATCTTCCTTTAAAGCCTTTCTGATCTTGTAGATCAAAACAATCGGGGTTGTGCTGATCAACCCCGGGATGGCCTGGATGATCTTGTTGTGCTTGCCTTCTGCCTCCGAAGGATAAAATTTTGAGCAAAATTTGCCCAAAACTCCGTGGTACAACATTGCAAAGAAATCGGCCAAGGATGCCTTGTGCCAGCTATGCATTCGGATTTCGATGAAAGAGTGAAAACATTCTTGTAGCTCGTTGAACGATATGGCTGAATCGACTTTTTCACCATAGCGTTCAATGGTGCTTTCAAATTCAGCAACGGTTCTGTTCAATGTAAAATTGAATTTTACGACTTCTTTCAGGAAGGTGAGTTTATTGCCTTTCGTTTTATGCTGTTCCTTCTTTTTCTCTGCTGTATATCCGACAAAATTGTCGAAGGATTTCATCAACATGTCAGCAAATGGAGATGCTGAGATGATCTGATGAATGCTGGTCATGTTGTAGTACATTTTACAACCCCAGATACCAATGACGTTGGAGTAGGAGTTTTCCATTGCTTTTATGCTCTCTGCAGGAATGGAAAAAAGCAAGGACAAGTTTTTGAAATAGTGATAATACGATTCTCTTGCTATTGAATACAAGAGCGGTGAAATGGCGTCAGGATAGTTCTCGTTCACATTGGTGTTAGACCAATAGATGGATTTGCTTTTTGCTTTCGTAGTTATCGGTCTTGCCTGCACAATGTGAAGTGAGTTGTTTTTTACGGCCCATTCAATGTCCAAAGGAAAGCCATACAACAATTCCAGATCAGAACCTGCCTTTTGGATCTCGGAAGATCGGAAGGGAGTTTGATTTGTAGCGGTTAAACTCCTCGGGTAGGTGCAAGTGGTTGGTGTTGTTTCTCCTGAGACCAATTTCTCGCCGTGTCCTGAAACATATTCCAGCAGCATCTCTTCTTCGTTTTTAGGATTTCTGGTGAAGAGAACGCCGGCATAGTCGGGCTCAATCAATTTTTGAACCACCACACCCATTCCTTTCAACGTCTTGCCCGAACTTTTTTCATAAGCTTTGACATTCTCCTTATTGTAAGATGCCCAACAGTTGTTTACCTGTAGCAGAATGTCCTCCAAAGTGGACGTTGATATAAATGAATCGAGCTGTCCCGCGAACGATGTTTCCTCAGAGTCTTCGCCAATGGCAGAACTGCGCACCATGTATTTGTCCGCACCGATCGTTTTTAATGACTCCTCGATTTCCTTGAGAAATATGCTGTTGAAGGGTTCATTGACGCTATAGAATTCTGAAAATGCATTTGTATGGATCACAAATCCATCCGGCACCGAAAAGCCTGCTCTTTTCATTTTGGACAAATGGAAAGCTTTGGCCCCGGAGTCCTTTTCTGATAGTAATGTATTTAGATGGGATGTATACATTAAAGACTTTTTTTGATTTTTAGTGAGACCAATATTTTTGCAACCAAAATATGAATGATGACATTGAACAGAAATAGAAGCGAAGCATCCTTCATGTCTGCATAGCCCAATAGATAATAAGTCAACGCCACTCCAAAAGCTGAATCGGTCTTATCAAAAGCAGCAAACAACATTTTTTGTTTGTCAGCCTGTCCACCTGGTTCAATTCCTGACCTCCTCTTAAAGTAAGAATTCGGCAGCTCCGACAAAAGATAGGCGAATCCCAAAGCCAAGCCCAGTAAAGCAGGCTGATGGATGTTCAAATTCATTGAAAGATTCAAGACAAGTAAGAAGAGCATGTTAGCAAGGGGCAAGAAAATGAAGCCTCTGATCGTTTTGTTGGCGCCAAATCCTTTTTCCCAAATGGGCACGGCCAGTTGATCAAAATAGCCTCGCTTCACAACTAGCATGTGTAAACTGTTCGCCATGACGAGTGGAAACAATACGATCAGAATATGTAATAGGATTTTATTCATCTTCATTTAAACAGCTCAGCATTCTGAATGCGACATCCAGGATCCGTTTTGAAAAATCATATTTTATTAAGATCCCGGATACTTCATAAAAGGAAACCCTGCTTGCGATATAAACTTTAAGACTATACTTGTAAGCCTTTATCCATTCTTTCCAGTCCCCTTCCTTAGTCAGCTCATAATGATAATTCAGATAAAAGAAAAGATCTTCCTTTTTAAAATCCGGTGTCAAAACAAAGCTGAGGAATTCAAGAATGTCTCTTTGTGGAAAATCCACGACAGCCAGTTCCCAATCATAGATCGCTGGTTCACCGTTTTTTCGGATGGCAATGTTTCTCGGATTGAAGTCGTTGTGAATAACAGTTTTTTTCAAGTTGATGGATTTTGCTTCCTCTTCAAAATTATCAATGTCCATCAACAGTGATTTTAGCTGAATCAAATTGTTTTTCTCGTCATTTTCCTTCAAGATAATAGAGATGAGCTTTTTGTACAAGACTTTCGATCGCCAGGGCTCAAAATTCTGAACATTGTTGAACTTAGACGATTCTACCTGCCTGTGGAATTTTGAGATCGCGGATATGGTTGCTAAAATGTCTTCTCGTTTCCAGGCTTCCGGTTGATTTTCAGAATTTATGATTCGCATCGATGCATAATCCAATAGTTCCTGGATCAGGAGGAAGATCTCTCTTTTCGGATCAATGTGCTGGCCATAAAATGCCGGCATGTTTTCAAAACCTGTTTCATGCAAATAGGTATACATTTCCAATTCTTTCAGATGGCAATTTTTGTATTCGAGATGATTTTTATGTTCCTTGATGAGGTCGGAGAGCTGCGGGTCGATGGAGGCGGCTATCACGTGCAGGCCTTTTATAACTTCTTCGTCTGATGCTTTTGACTTGATCAGGAGATTAAGAGACTGTTGTTCTTTGTTATTTGTTAGGTAGGAGATCTCAAAAGGGACAAAGCCGATCAGTTTCTTGCTTATTCTTTTGGTGACGGTTGTCAAAATGCCATTCTCCAGCAGATCTTCGCTGATAAGGTTTACTTTCGCTACTTGTTTTTCTTTAAAGAAGCCATTCAAACTGCTAACGATGAACTGTTGAGTCAATTCAGAACGCAAGAGCCATTTTACCGGTTTGTTTCTCCCTAATTTTTCGTGGGCTTTTGCAAATTCACCGCTCACGATGGCCGCAAACGTTGATATTTCAAGTCCGAGCGCAAAAGCCGCAATTAGTTTTGCAAAGCGTTCCACTTTTCCGCTTCCCAGGCACTTCATTATTTCCAATGCTTGGGATTGTTTGGGAAGACTTGTTCCCCCGCCGACAGTTCCAATGACCAAATTCGTCAGATTCAATTGAAGCTTCAAACCGTCGCGCGTTTTTTCGATATTCAGTATCCCCACGCCGGATTCGTGAATGGATGCAAGGTCTTGGCCTGTGGCGACAAAAATTGCGGCCACAGCATTGGCAACATTGATGTTATATCCAACCATGCCCTCCTGTAGGGCCAATTTTTTTGAAGGAACAATACAATTGATCAGTTTATCGGAAGTTGTTCTTAAGATTTCGTTTATTACTTTTTCTGATAGAAGGCAAGTTGCTGTCACGTTAATTCCCCGTCCTGACCGAATGTTGTAGTCCGATACTTTTTTGTCCCCTGCTCCATTTCCTTCGATCACAAAATCCAGCGGAACAATTTCTTTTTCTGTTTTTAGGCGGTCGATGATGAAAAGCATTGCATGCCAGGTGCAGCTTGTCGTCATGTTTTGTCCGGAAGCATCTCCCGTTGTGTAAACGAATTTAAGATGGACGGCTGCATCCATCTGAATGGCTTCTATTTTTTCGAGCTTCGCATGATTGGAATAGTTCCGTGTTACTTTTTGTATTTCTTCAAAAAGAGGTTCAATGAATTTTTTAAAAACAGCGGCGTCTTTTTCCGTTTCGAACAAGAACATCGGTGCTCTTGTCATTCGCTGCCAAGCTATTTCCGCGGAAACGCCTCCGCTTAAACTCAAGGCACGCGCACCCCTGTTCATGCTTGCGACCAAGGCTCCTTCCAGTGTTCCTGCCGCGCAATACACCAATTCCTGTTTTTTCGAATCGTTGAACAACAGTGGGCCTACTATTCCCAGAGGGATCTCGGTCGTTCCTATGAAGGATTCGATGTTGTTCTGAATGTCTGCCAGATCAATTGCAGATGAAGAGAGTTTGTCCGTCTTGATGTCGATCAGTTCAAGTGCGTCCAAGCGCATTTGAGTCGACAGTTTTGTCACCAGTCCTCTTCCCGGTAAAACACGTAGGTCTTCCATTTTTTATTAGCTCAGTTTTGGTTGATGATGCAATCCTTGTAAACGTCTTTGTAGGTATTTGAAACATACAGATTTTCTGCTGCGGTTTTGTGTTTCAGTAATTCGTTGTGCAATTCCGGTAGATAATAACAAGGTATCCCGGGATACAGATGATGTTCGTTGTGATAAGAAATGTTTTTAGGAGAAAGTAATGTGCGTGCAATAAATCCGTGCTTTGTAGTGCGTGTTTTCATCGCCAGTGATTTGCTTTCAATGCCGGAATGTTCTGCCACTCTTCTCAATCGGTTGGTGAGTTGTGTCCAGGTTGCAAAAGGGATGATCCAGTATTTCAGAAGCAGCATTCCTTTTCCCAGCAAGATGAAAGAAGCGATTGCGGTTGAGTAAAACAGAATTCTTAGAAGGTGATACCAAAGTGGTGTTTTTGCTTTGTTGATTTTCATTTGTTTGCTCGACATGACTCTGAATGTTTCAAAAACACCAAATCCGCTCAGCTGGACAGAAATGAGTTTGAGAAATCTAGATTTCAGCATCGGGTAGTTCCAATTGACATCCGTCTTTGCAACATAGTCGGGATCTTTATCCGTATTCAACCATTTGTGATGGGCAAGGTGTTTTATTTTATAGGAACGCATGCTAATGAAGAGCGGCCAGGCACAAAAAAATTCAGCCAGCCAATCATTTAGTTTAGTGTTTCGGGAAATCAGTCCATGTACAGCCTCATGCATGATCAGGCCGAGCGCGAGTAAGCGAGCTCCGATGAATACCAAGGCGCAGAGATAGAGTGGGTAGGAGAAATATTTTTCGCAAAAAAAGGCACAAGCGATGATCAGCGCCCATTCAAAGAATATGGAGAAGACTCCTCTCAGGTCACTCACCCGGTGGAAGGATCTCAGCTTTTCTTCCGGCACTAAACCTAACAGTTGATTAGGGTCGTTAATTGTCATCCGCTTCAGTTTTGTAAAAAATAATTTTGAGGATCAAACTTTTTAGTTCGTCTGATGAAAGTAAATGTAAAGCCCGGCCAAAGCGTAACGTTTTTTCCGTTCTTTGTCTGATACCAACTTTTGCATCCGCCGGTCTGCCAAACGGTTCTTTTCATTTTAACCTGCACTTCCTCATTGTATGCTGCTTGTTGTTCTTTCAACACATCCAGCGTTTCAAATTTTTTCTTTTGCATGTAAAGAATCGCGTTCATAATGTAATTCACTTGCGCTTCGATCATGATGATCCTCGAACTATGTCCCAGTCCTGTGTTCGGCCCAACTATGAAAAAGAAATTCGGGAAGCCGGAAGTCGACGTGCCTAAAAATGCTTCAGCACCATTTTTCCAGGCTTCCATGAGCGAAACTCCGTTCTTTCCTATCACTTCGTATGGAATGGAATCTTCAGCGGCCTTAAAACCGGTCGCCATAATGATCACGTCCAAATTGTGCTGCTCTCCTTTATCGGTGAGAATACCTTTTGAGTTGAATTCTTTAATGCCTTCAGTGATCAAAGTCAGATTTGTTTTGTTCAGCGTCTGATAGTAGTCGTTGGAAAGTAAAACTCTTTTGCATCCGATCTTGTAATTTGGTATCACTTTTTTCTGCAATGCAGGATCTGTGACGACCGCTTGGATCTTCCTAATCGTGGATCGTTCAATCCATTTCGTCAATTCCGGTTTAACCACAAATCCCAGCGCTTTCAGTTCATTGCCCCAATAGTACCAATACCTTAACGCTTTTTCGGAAATAGAGATGTTTTTGAAAAGCCATTTTTCGAAGGGACTGATCATCCGGTCCGATTTAGGAATTACCCAAGGCGCCGTCCGTTGATACAGATATACTTTTCCGGCTTTCGCTGCAATCAAGGGAACGAGCTGAACCGCGCTTGCCCCGGTTCCGACTATCCCGACAGTTTTGTCCTCAATGTCAATGTCTTTGTCCCAGCGGGAAGTATGAATTAATTTTCCTGAGAAATCTGTCAGTCCTTTAATGTCTGGAATCGCAGGCTGACTCAAACTCCCGGAACAGGACGCTACCATTTTGGAGGAAAATTGCTGGCCGGCTTCACTTTTGATCATCCAGGTCTTTGAGTCCTCGTTCCAAACAGCGGAATTTACGTTGATTCCGAAACGGAAATGGGAATGGAGCTCGTATTTGACCGCACAATGTTCTATATAGTTGAGAATCTCCTGCTGCATGCCGAATACTTTTGACCATTTAAAATTCGGCTCAAAAGAGAAGCAATACAGATGTGATTGCACATCACAGGCCGCACCGGGATAG
>JBKJQG010000080.1:0-6982 GCA_046594925.1 Bacteroidia bacterium | reverse complement strand
GGGAGTCAGGAGTCGGAAGTCGGGAGTCGGGAGAGGGGAGTCGGAGAGAAAAGAAAAAAGAAAAAAAGAAAACCACACTCGTCAAAAAAAATCAAAAGGAAATTATTCTGGATGACTTGAAACTGACTTTCAAAATCGAATCAAAAACTCCCGACTCCCGACTCCACCCCGATAGCTATCGGGGTCCCGACTCGATCGCAAATCTGGATCTTGACAAACTGGAATTTCCCCTCGCGATCCGGAAATGGGAAAAAGGAGACTCCTTCCATCCTTTTGGAATGAAAGGCAAAAAAAAGCTGAGTGATTTTTTTATTAATAAAAAACTGTCGGTTCCGGAAAAGGAAAACACTTGGCTGTTGACCTCCGGAAATAAGATCGTATGGGTAATAGGGATGAGGATGGACGAGCGGTTCAGGGTGACGGACAAAACAACCAAAATATATCATGTCCAACGGGTTTTTTCATAACTTTGAAGCACAATGCAAGACGAGATCCTTTTTGAAGAGAAACAATACATCGGCTATAATAAATGGTCAATCCTTTGGCGCACGGTCCTCGCGATGTTCTGTTTTGTTCTTTATTATTGGAGTGAAAATCCGAAGCCTGTGGACGTGGGAATGGTGGACATTCCGTCCTCACCAGTAGACGAAGATTCCGGTCAGCTGTTCTTCTTGATGGGCATTATCTTAATGACCCTTTCCTTACTGTTGATATTTGTTCTGCACATTCATACGAAAATTATTGGAAACAGTCTGATCTTGGACGGACTTTGGACCTCCCGCAAGGTGAAGATCGAACTGAGCAACATCGTGAACGTAAAAAAGGTGAAATACAGTAAATATTTACTGAACCGCCCTGTTTATAACCTTCATTTTAAGAATAAGATCCGTTTTTTTACACAAGGCAATGATGCCTTAGAACTGACGGATAAGGACGGCCTGAAATACCGTATCGGCAGTCAGAAGTCAGACGAATTTTTAAAAACCCTGACAGAACTGACTTTTAATAGCAAGTCTTAAAAAGATTTGCACAATCTGTAACGCATTCCGACTTTTAACGTACAACAAAGTCCGCCCACGAATTTTTGGCGTTTTTCTACCGCTTTAGTATTAACCCATTAAATGCTCTCGCCATGACCACTGCTACCACTACTACTCCAAAATTGATAGAAAAAGAGGACATCAGCGGACTCAAGTTTCCGGAACACGATGTCCTTCTGTCAAAAGACTTAATCAAACTGAGGATTTCCAATCTGGAACGGGCCTTAAAATTAGGCAACCTTGAACACAATAAGATCAAAATTATTTTTGAAGATTCCGAAGGAATCAAAGAAGTGAACACAACCGTTTGGGGAGTAACCGACAAAAGAGTGATCCTTAAACAAGGTGTAGTAATCCCGATCCACCGTATATACGAAGTGAATGCCTGAAGCCCTGCTCTGACAGCCTTTTTAACTTTATTTGGCTATCGATTACTAATAATATTTTGAAAATAGCCCCGATGTTTCGGGGCTATTTTTTTATCTTTACCTCAGTTCAAATAAAAAGTAACCTATTCTGCTTATGAAAAATTGTCTCAGAACTTTTCTGCTATTCACTGGAATCCTAATTCTTGCTTCTGCTCAGGCTCAAGTTGTAGACCCCGTAAAATGGAAACTTTCCACCAAGAAGATCAGCGACTGTGAATGTGAGATCATTTTCACGGGAACGATAGAAGACCATTGGCATGTTTATTCCCTGAACCAAAAAGGAGACGATGGTCCAATGCCGGCAAATATTTTTGTTGATAAAAGCGTGGATTATGAAACAGCAGGAAAGCCAACCGAAGGCAATCCAGTCAAGGCGATGGACAAAGTATTTGAAATGGAAGTGCTTTATTTCGAAAAGACTGTTACTTTCAAACAAAGGATCAAATTAAAGGCGAACAAGGACATTGTCATAAAAGGCAAATATGAATACCAGGCCTGCACCGAAGAAAAATGCATCTTCCCTCCTGCCACTCCATTTGAATTCAAGATAAAAGGTGGTCCCGTTTGCGAAACGGCAGGTGTAAAATCCCCGGCACTTGAAACTACCGTTACTGCTGTTACTTCCGGCATCGATTCGGAGGCCGTTGCAAAAACCTATGCATTATCGCATACAGCAGCAGAGACCAAAGCTGTAAAAACCTCACAAACAACCGTGACTCCTATGCTGGATAAATACCACCTGGCACCAGAAGCAGATGATACCTCCTTAGAAGGGAAGTCGTGGTGGTCGATCTTATTGACCGGGTTCCTTTGGGGATTTGCAGCATTGTTCACGCCCTGTGTTTTTCCTTTGATCCCGATGAACGTGAGTTTCTTCTTAAAACGAAGCAAAACGAGAACAAAAGGAAAGATCAACGCAGTCATCTATGCGCTTTCCATCATTGTGATTTTCGTTTCCTTGGGATTGGGGATTTCCGCAATTTGGGGCGGTGGTGCTTTGAATACATTTGCCACCAGTGCCGGATTTAATTTTGTGATCTTTTTGCTGCTTCTTGTTTTTGCAGCATCTTTCTTGGGGGCATTTGAAATCGTGTTGCCTTCCGCATTTGTAAATAAAATTGATGCACAAGGAGATAAAGGCGGTTTTGCCGGGATCTTTTTCATGGCAATGGCTCTAGTAGTAGTGTCCTTTTCCTGCACCGGACCTATGGTCGGCAATGCTTTGGTAGCAGCATCTACGTCGGGCAACACTTCGGGAGCTTTCTGGGCCATGCTTGGTTTCTCTTCCGGACTGGCACTTCCTTTCGGTTTTTTTGCTTTCTTTCCATCCATGCTCAACTCCATGCCGAAAAGCGGAGGCTGGCTGAATACGGTTAAAGTCGTTCTGGGATTCCTGGAACTTGCCTTGGCTTTGAAATTTGCTTCCAATGTTGATGTAGCCTACAACTCAGGGATCCTTACACGTGAAGTGTTCATTTCTCTTTGGGTGGTCATCTTCGGATTGATGACCATTTATTTGCTTGGAGCATTCAAGACGGCCCACGACAGTGAAGTAAAACATCTTTCTGTGACACGGTTATTTTTCATCATGCTCTCCTTTTTCGTAACGATTTATCTGATCCCCGGATTGTGGGGAGCGCCCTTGAAATTGTTCAGCGGTGTATTACCTGCCTACGAGAATTCCGAATCACCAAATGGTTTTGGGGGAGCTGGGGCTGCGGCAAATGCACACCCGGTTGATCTTGATCCTGAATTCGCCCCTTACATTCATACTAGCAAGAACGGCATTGTTCATTTCAAGAACGACTACAAGAACGCTTTAGCTTATGCCAGAAAAGTCGGTAAACCCTTGATGATCGACTTTACCGGATTCCAGTGTGCAAATTGCAGGAAGACAGAAGATTTTATTTGGCCCGATGCTGAAGTGACCAAACGCCTGAACAACGATGTGGTTTTGGTTTCCCTTTTTGTGGACGATAAAGAAGAACTCGATCCTAAAGATTACATGACGGTTTTCTGGTTCGGACAAGAAAGACAGATCACAACCATAGGAGATAAATTCAAATATATGGAAGAGACATTGTACAAACAAAGTACTCAGCCCTTGTATGTGCTGGTTGACAACAACGAACAGCTATTGATCAATCCGCGAGGTTATAAATCCGGAATTCCGGAATACGTTAATTGGATGGACGAAGGCATCAACGAGTTCAAGAAACGGGCTAAAAAGTAATCTGAGAACCTCTCCCAACGGAGAGGTTTTTTTATGCGTCCACTGGAAGATTGGCCTCTTATACTTCGACTACGCTCAGTATGACGGTGCTGTCATATACTCCAAAAACTCAACATTGGCCTCTTATACTTCAACTACGCTCAGCATGACGGCGCTGTCATATACTCCAAAAACTCAACATTAGCCTCTTATACTTCAACTACATCGAAGTGTTAGAGCTAGAATCATTGGGATTTCGGCGCTCCGTCTAATTCCTTTTCTTTCTGCTGAAGATTCACTATATTTGTTATTCAAATTTCAGTGCATGAGTGTCAAAAAAATTACCATTCTTTTTATTGTTATAGGCTTCGCGGTCGGGTTCAAATTCATGAATTCCGCATCTTCGAAAAGTCCGGCTAAAAAATTTCATACCGAATCTCAGTTAGATGCATACAAAGGAATTCCCACGACCAGAGCGACTCTTCAGCCCGGAGAGTTCTTTCTTAATTCAGGAAGCTGCAGAGGTTGTCACGGTTACGATTCTGCGCAAGTAGCAAATGTTAATGAAGCCGGAGAGGACGTGAATCTGGTCGACCGATGGGAAAGTTCGATGATGGCATTGGCGGCAAAAGATCCATTCTGGAAAGCAAAAGTCACCCATGAGATCACAGTGAATCCGGGACATGCCGGCGTGCTTCAGAACAAATGTCTGGACTGCCATGCCCCCATGGGTTCATACACTTCCCTCTTTCACGGCAACCCATTGTACAGCCTGACAGATTTGGCGGCCGACGACTCATTGGGACAGGATGGCGTTTCCTGTGGATCCTGCCACATGATCAGTCCTAACGTAGGTTTCACTTATTCAGGCATCATTCCATACGATACAAACGATGTTGAATATGGTCCTTTCATGGCTCCGCTTGTTGCTCCAATGCAACTATACGAGGCAATTACACCGACCTACAGTCCGCACATGGACGATTCTAAAACATGTTCCCCTTGTCACACTCTCATCACCGAATCAGTAGATCTGGCAGGCGCTTACACGGGAGGCTATTTTGCAGAACAAGCCACTTATCACGAATACAAAAATTCCGATTATCCAGGCAACAACATCAAGTGTCAGACCTGTCACATGCCTCAGCTCGCCGATCCGATTTTTATTGCCAATGGATTTACCACGACGGTACCTGCGCGAACCCCTTTCAACCAGCACAGTTTTGCTGGCGCGAATTCTTTCATGCTCAGCCTGATCAAAAACAATAAAGCTGCTTTGAATGTGAATGTTCCTGATAAGAGTTTTGATTCGACCATTGTGGCAACCACAAAGATGCTGCAACAACAGAGTCTTGATTTTGATCTGCAGCAGGTGTCCATCACTTCCGATACGGCCTATTTTAAAGTCATGCTGAAAAACAAAGCAGGACATAAATTTCCTTCGGGGTATCCTTCCCGGAGAGCAGTCTTGCAATTTGTAGTCATTGACGGAATCGGCGATACCATTTTTCAATCTGGAATCTTTAATAACCAATACCGCGTGGTGGGTGAAAACTCAAATTTCGAAGGCCATCACGATATGATCAACCAGTCAAATGTTTCCCAGATCTATGAATTGGTGCCGGGAGATGTAGCCGGAAATTTCACTTCAGTGCTGGAAAGAGCATCCTTATTATTAAAAGACAACCGCATCCCCCCCTTGGGTTTCACTTCTGCGTCTTCTGTATACGATACTGTAAAGATGTCGAACGATGCGATCGCAGACGCCGATTTCAATAAAGTAGCAAGCGTTGAAGGAAGCGGTTTGGACTGGGTACATTTTGCAGTTCCTTTGGCCGGTGCCGTGGGCAACATCAACGTTAAAACAAAAGTCTATTACCAATCCGTTCCCCCTAAATGGGTGGATGATATGTTCACCTACTCCACTCCTGAAATAAATACGTTTGAAACCATGTATAACGGCGCTAACCAGTCCCCGGTGCTAGTGGCGAAGGACAGTCTTAACAATGTACTGATTCCCACCGGAATGAGCACCTATGGTTCTAATGATCTGGTAACCGCCTGGCCTACGATCTCACTGGATGGAAAGGTATACGTCTCCGCTGAGTACGGAACTCTTATCAGATCGGTGGAAGTGGTAGACGCTGCCGGAAAATCGCAATCCCAGTACCAGAATACGGGGTACCAATCGACGATTAGCCTTTATTTACCACAATCCCGTGGCATCTACTATCTTAGGATTCAGATCGGCGATAAAATAGTCTTCAAAAAAGTTGTTAAATCGTAAAAAATTGCCTTATTTTAATCATCTCTAAACGAATCAATCAATTAAATTAAACCCATTACCATGCTAAAAACTACATTTTCCAAGTCAATAGTTTTTGCTTCTGCTTGCTTACTAGGTACTACCGGTATCTATGCGCAGTTTGCATTCACTAATTCCAACACGTTGGTTCCCACCGCAACGCATAGCGGGAACGCCATCGCCGTAGCTGACATCAACAATGATGGCCTTGACGATATCGTTAAAATGGACCAGTCCGATGTGCTGGTTGTCCAGTTACAAAACCAGAACGGTACATTCACGCATTACAACTTAGGAACAATCACGGGCGGAACAAATGTCTGGGGAATGGCTGTTGCCGATGTGGATCATAACGGATGGAAAGATGTGGCTACCGGAACCAACGGCGCCATGTACTTAGTGAAATTGTCTTGGACAGGAACTACCATCGCAAAAACGATTACTACACTCGCTAGCGGAGGCACCGGATATTTTGTACAAAACATCACTTTCGGTGATATGGATAATGATGGATGGGTGGACATGGCGGTTTGTGATGATGTGGATTACATGAAGATCTACAAAAACAATTCCGGCACCTTGTCTGTAACCACTTCATTGATTAATACCGAGATTAACCCGGGAATGACTTATAGCGGTGACCCTTATGATTCCGGAAATTACGGAAGCGTTTGGACAGATTTCGACAATGACGGAGACATGGATCTTTACATTGCACACTGCCGTCAGTCTGCATCCAGCTCAACCGATCAAAGAAGAAGAGAGCGTTTATTCGTGAACAACGGAAGCAACGTCTACACCGAACAAGCTGCTGCTTATGGAATTGAAGTAACGAATTTTCGCCAGACCTGGACAACCAGCTTCGGTGATATTGATAACGATGGTGACTTTGACATACTGATGATGAACCACAGCGGAGCCAGTCAGATCCTTGAGAACGATGGAGCCGGTTTCTACACCGACATCACTGCAACAACAGGTTTCAACTGGAACAACG
>JBKJQG010000240.1:0-16204 GCA_046594925.1 Bacteroidia bacterium | reverse complement strand
TGGAGGTGTTTATTTTCGCGTACTGCCGATGTCGATAATCATGAAAGGATTCAGCACTCACTTCTCAAAAGGACAAGCAGTGACCAGTTATTTTCACCCATACGATAGTGATACTGAGCAAGAACAATTCATGCATCCGGGCATCAACAAAAGCTGGTTTTACAACAAACTGATGTACCACAACCGCAATAGCATGTTCAACCGCATTGACGCGATCATGGAACGATTTGACTGCAAGATCATCACTTATAAAGAATATGCTGAAAGTCTGAATGGGAAATAGTGACCCTCATATAGTTGAAGCGGAACAGATTGGTTACTATCTGTTGGATATTTCCGTGAACGATGCAGAAAAAAAAACTTACGCAGAAGCAATGCAAAAGCTGAATATTTCTTTGTCGGAATACGAACGGCTATTGTGGCAGAACATGATGAAGAGTAGAAGCAGGATGGCATACATCGATGCCGGGCTGGCCTACAAAGAGCCCAATAACAATGCCCGGAGAAAATTATTTACGATGCTTGCCATTTTGGAAGCTAGTCCCCGTTACACTTCTTATTTTCTTTCAAGAAAATTCTCAGGCCTTTATATTTTTAAGATCGGATTGGTTGGAATGCGTGCTGTGTTCAGAGCAGTGATCGGAGTAGTCATCATTAATAACATCAAACGCAAGTGCAGCTGAGTTACGATTATATTGTTGTGGGTTCGGGTGCGACGGGCGCCATAGCTGCTTATTCACTGGTGGAAGCTGGTGTGAACGTGGCTGTTCTGGATGTCGGAGTGGAAGATGAAACGTATAAAAATCTGATTCCTGATAAGGATTTTATTGCCATCCGAACGGAAGAGAAAAATCAGCAGGAATATTTTTTGGGAAAACAATTTGAAGGCATTCCCTGGGAAACGACAAAAGTTGGTTCTCAGTTGACACCTCCCAGAAATTTTCTCACTCAGCTGACAGATAAATTCATTCCGTTTGAATCCGATACTTTTAAGCCAATGGAAAGCCTAGCCAAAGGTGGATTGGGCGGAGGCTGGGGCTTGGGCTGCTATGAATTTTCCAAACCTGAGTTGGACGCAATCGGATTGAAAGAGCCGGAAATGCTAAAAGCCTATGATGCAGTCGCGAAACACATAGGAGTTTCAGGAACCAAGGACGACTGTGCTCCATATTGTCTGAGAGGATTGGAGAGCGTGCAGCCAGCTTCGGAATTGGAGAGAAACTTAAGCGGTGTTTTTTCTGCCTATGAGAAAAACAAAGGCAATCTAAATAAAAAAGGAATCGTGCTCGGACGTTCTGCTCTTGCTTTGCTGACAAAAAAACAAGGCGACCGTGCAGAAGTGAAGTACAAGGACATGGACTTCTGGAGCGATACCGACAAATCTGCTTACCGTTCCTGGATGACGATCGATCAGTTGAATCTAAAACCGAATTTTTCCTATCATAAGAACTGTCTCGTACTAAAATTCAGAGAGCATGCCGACGGCGTAGACGTGATCGTAAAAAGAACAGATACGAACGAAGAGCAGACCTTCACGTGCAAAAAATTGATCTTGGCTCCCGGCGTGTTGGGTACGGCAAGGATTGTCATCCGCTCCTTCGATCATCAAAAAGAGCAGTTGCCCATCATCTGTAATCCATATTGTTACATTCCTTGTGTGCAATGGAGGATGCTTGGAAAAGAGCCGGAGCAGCTTAAGACCAGTCTTGGACAGTTGGTGATGTTTCTGGATGAAGACAAAAGTAATTTTGATGTCGGAATGGCTGCTTTGTTTAGTTATCGCTCTTTATTGTTATTCAAATTGATCAAGGAAACGCCATTGAACTATGCCGACGCACGCATCATCATGCAATATCTTCAAAGTTCTTTTACCATCGCAGGCATTCATCATCCGGAGAGTGGCTCCAAATCGAAATTTATTCGGCTGAAAAAAAATGAAGATAGTTACACAGGAGATATTTTGACCGGTCAATATATATTATCGGATCAGGAAGAACGAAAGAACAGGGACAGAGAACAAAAAATAAAATCGGCCCTTAGCACACTCGGTTGCCGTCCATTGAAAACGGTTCATACCCCACACGGAGGCAGCATTCACTATGCCGGAACGCTTCCTTTCAGTGAGAGTGGGGAGAAGTTTACTATTCTACCAGACGGAAAATTAGGAGGAACAAAAAATGTGTTTGTCGCTGATGGTTCTGGTTTTGAATACCTTCCTGCAAAAGGGCTTACTTTTACATTGATGGCAAATGCCTATAACGTTGCAAAAAATGTTTTGAAGAATGACTAAGCCCTGTATAATCATAACCGGAGCAAACGGATTCATTGGCGAACAGCTGCTGAATTTTTTTTTGGCTCAGGGCTGGCGCGTGAAAGCATTTGTTCATTCAGCTCCGGTTGCAGAGTTGGAAAGGGTGGAATATTTTCGTTACGATCTGGAAGACCCATTGAATGAAGCCGCTTTTGAAGGAGCAGATCATCTGGTTCATTGCGCTTATCTGCGCTACGACAAGAACAAACGTGCGGATGAGATCAATGTTGAAGGAGCAAAAAAGATCATCGAAATCTGTAGCAGGAAGAACATAAAACTCGTTTTTCTTTCTTCTTTCTCTGCCCATCCGGCAGCCGAATCACATTATGGAAAAACCAAACTGGCCTGTGAGAAATTATTCGACCTTTCAAAAGACGTTGTTCTGAAACCTGGTTTTGTGATCGGAAAAAAAGGATTGGCTGGAGAACTCATAAAAACAATTAAAGGCACTTCTTTGTTTCCGCTTATTGGTAGTGGACTGCAGCCCATTCAAACTATCTCCATCGATGATCTGACGCGGATCATTAAAACTGTTCTGGAAAAGAACACGGCTGGCTTGTTTCTCGTTGCCGAACCGGAAGCTCACACTATGAAACAATTTTATGAGGAAATTGCAAAACAACTGAATAAAAAAATCCGTTTCATTCCTTTTCCTTTGGCGTTATTGTATATGGTTTGCCGTATGTCGGAGTCAGTTGGAATGAAACTGCGTGTTTCTTCTGAAAGTGTATTGGGCTTGAAACATTTGATTAAATTTGAAACAAAAGCGGACCTTGCTAAATTGGAGATCACGTTAAAGAATTATTCCGAAAGTATCCGATCGGTATTAAAATAAAATGAGCTACGAATACATTCCTATTAAGGCAGATGATAAATCGATCAGAGAGGTCGCTGACTTATTGCGTCTTGTTTTTCCGGGAGCGAAGAAGTATTCGGAAGCATTTATTAAATGGCAATACCTGAAAAATCCGGTTGGAAAAGTGGTTGGTTACAATGCTTATCTGAACGGACAATTGGCAGCACATTATGCAATGATTCCCATGGCTGCTGAGTTGTTTGGGCAACCTGAGAAAGGGTTACTCTCACTGAATACCGCAACCCGTCCAGGTCACGAAGGCAAAAAATTGTTCAGCACGCTTGCTGATTTAAGTTATAAAGCTGGTGCAGCAGAAGGATATGGTTTTGTCGTTGGGGTGTCCAACGCAAACAGTACTCATGGATTTGTCAACAAACTGGGTTTTCAATTGGTCGGACCGCTGGGTGCAAAATTGGGTTTCGGAAAGATAAAAAAACAGGTGGCCGATAAAAAGATTGATTTTGCTGCAAAGTCAGACGATTCGATCAACTGGCGTTTGGAAAACCCATCCGCAATATATAAGATTAAAGAAAATATTGTTTATGCCGCAACTGAGAAGACTGGAATAGAAGCAGTCCTCGCGAATTATAAATTGGGAAAGAACAACGAAGTTAGTCTTGGATTTCGTCCAGTAAAACTTTGGATCGGAATTGATTCATCCATCGATTGGAGTCGCAGCTTGTATTTTAATGTTCCTGAACGTTTCCGTCCTTCGCCTTTGAATTTTATTTTTAAAGATCTGACTGGGGAAAATAGAACATTGAAATACGAGAATGTACGTTTTACTGCGCTTGACTTTGATGCTTATTAATGCTAACGGTTAGAAACATGAAAGAATTTAATAATAGGATTTCGGATGAGACATTGGTAAAACTGACTGCATACATAGAAAGCAGACATCAGGCGAATGCGACTTTTTCTTTTCACAAGGACAATTCCGAATTACTTGCCCAGTTGAGAAGTATATTTCAAGATATCCCGGAGATCTATGATTCGCTGAAGGAAGACAGCTATATTGTTACTAGAAAAGTAAACAAGACGAATTCAAAAGTGGCATTCCGTCCGCATTTCGATAATTACTCTTCTACAATTTTAATTCCTTTGAAGGTTCCTGCTTCGAATTTGAACGGGGATCTCATCCTGTGGGAAAATGCCAGAAAAACACCGGGGAACGTATTTTTGCACATGATTTCAAAGTTGTTTTTTCAAAATCCGGTGGCTACAAAAAGGCTGGTGAAGTTGTTTCATGAAAACAAAAAATTCAAAAGATGTTCTGTAAAGCCCGGGAGCTTTGTTCAGTTTGACGGATTTGTTGGTTTGCATTTTAATCTAAATGTAGATTCGGAAGAGCGCATGTCGTTGCTGATCCATAACAATAAAAAATTTGCAAATACTTTCATTGTAAAGATGATCGAGAAATATAGTCAGTACAGTGTAAAATAAAACGATGTCGCTTTTTAATAAGATAAGAACGTATTTGCAGGAACCGCGGTTGAAAGGCGTTGATCCCGACAGCGAGGAGATGCTGTCTGTTCACAGTAAGATCCTTTATGAAAAGCCCATGATGAGGGGTGTATTCTCGGAGTTTTATTCTACCTGCATTCGTCTGGATGAGCATTATTTTTCGGATTCAAAAGGAAAAAGAGTGGAGATTGGAGCGGGAGTGAGTTTTTTCAAGAAGAGCTATCCCGAGATCATTTCGACCGACATAAAGAAGGCGGATAATTTAGACATGGTGGTGGATGCTCAGAACATGCCTTTCGAGGACAGTAGTTTAAGGGCGATATATGGCATCAATTGTTTTCACCATTTTCCGAATCCGAATTTGTTTTTCAAGGAATTGGAGCGAGTGCTTCAGCCCGGCTGCGGCTGTGTGCTGATCGATCCTTTTTACGGAACAGTAGCGAGACGGTTTTATAAAAAGATCTTTGATACAGAAACATTCGACATGACACAGAAAGAATGGGTGAATGAATCTCTTGGTTTTATGAATGGCGCTAATCAGGCATTGTCCTATATTGTTTTCACGCGCGATAGAAAGAAATTTGAAGAGATGTATCCTAAGCTGGAGATCGTGGTTCAGCGTCCGCTGGACAATTACATGCGGTATCTCTTATCAGGCGGGTTGAATTTCAGACAGGTGCTTCCTTCTTTCTTTTCTCCCTTAATCAGGATCGCGGAGTTTCTCTTCGTACCCTTTAATTATGTATTCGCTTTGCATCACATCATCGTGATCAGAAAGAAAAATTAAACTCCGGCTTTTCCTCTTTTAGAAACTTCCAGATTATTTTTCAGGAGTTGGTTGTCAGGATTCACCGCAACCCCCTTTTCTCCCGCTTCAATAGCTTGGTCCCAAAGTTTGAGCATGTTATAAGCCGAACAGATGTTGTTGTAGCCGCCTTCTGATTTTGGATTTATTTTTACAGCTTGTTTAGCCGCATCTGCACATTTCTGGAAACTGCCAAGGTTATAGTAAACCAAACTCAAGTTGATGTAATTGGCTTCGTTTGGGTTTTTCTGAACCAATGCAAGTGCAGCATCCACCTTTTCTTTTCTCATCATGCCATCAGCCAAATTATTTTTCGCCAATTGATAGTTCGGATCAATCTTCAGAGCCTCTTGTCCGGCTTTTATTCCTTCTTCATAGTTCCCAAGGATGTTATGAGCAGAACAAATGTTGTTGTATGCTTCCACACAGTTTGGTTTTATCTTCAACGCTTCGGTGGCTGCTTCAATGCATTTTTCGTACTGCTGTCTTTGGTAGTAAAGTAGACTTAGGGAAATGTAATTGTCGACGCTTGGTTTTTCCTTTGCTGTTTTTTCGGCAATCTCAATCTGCGTGCTCTCGCTGGCTGCTAAAGCCATCAGATCGTTGTAAAGTAATTTGTTGCCGGAATGTTCAGGGCTCACTTTCAAGCCTTGTGTGGCCTCTTCCAGCGCTTCCTTGAATCTTCCTTGCGAACGCAGCCAGTTGGAATAAAAATAATAGGACTCAGGATTTTGAGGATTCAGGTACAACGCATGTTTGAAATTCGCTTCTGCTTCCGTCTGATTTCCCATCGTGCTTTTTAATACGCCCATGTTGATGAACAAATATGAATAGTTCGGAAGCAAGGTCTTTGCTCTTTCGAAATAATTCAGCGCCCCTGCATACTCTTTTTTACCCATCAATGCCAATCCGTAATTCATTAGTCCGCGTCCATTATTAGGACTCTTTTGAATAACGTCCAGCCATAATGTTTCTCCGGAACTCCAAACCTTGTTTCTCTGGCGTGTTCCGTATGCGTGTCCGCAAATGACTATCACAGGAATCAGAAAAAACAAAGCGCGGACAAAAACCTTTGTTTCAATGCTTTCCTGAAAGCGGATAACGGCCAGCCCCAGGAGCCAGGCAACCGCCATCACCAAGCCGACATAAGGAAAAAATGTCCGGTGATCGTTCAAGACCTCCGAAAGCGGAATGACAGACGTGGGAAGCAAAGCCAGGAGAAACCATGAAATGCCAAATGCAACAGGATAAAGAATTTTTTTGGTGGAGCAGAAAGCAGCAGCACCTATCAGCATCAGAATGAAAATACAGCCTGTGATCACTCGGTCATCAGCGATGTTGGCGATAGGCAACCAGTCGGTGTCGGCGGACAGATTCAAAGGCAGTAAAAAATTGTTGAAATAATGCACGATCACAAAAGGCTGCGACAAGATATATTCATACCGAGAAGTCCCACCGGGAACAAAAGTATCTGAAGCCATCGCCTTGGATAAAAGGAATAAGAGGATCGCTAAAACAAAAAGGGGGAGCAGCATCCACACAGCGCTGAATCCTTCTTTTATTCCATTTGCGCTGAACCATTTCGGGATGGAAAGATTTTTTATGTAAAGCATCACATAGATTAGTAAGAGAGGTGCGATCATAATGGTCGGTTCTTTCACAAAAAAACCAATGAGGACCGGAATTAGGTAAAAGCATTTTTTTCTCCATTGAGGTCTATGAAGATACATCAAGAGAGAAAGCACAATCATCAACGTGGAGAAAGAATCCGAACGGGCAATCACATAATTAACAGTTTCTGCATTGGCTGCGTGCAGACTATAAAACACGGCGCCGAACAACGCGAAATAGGGGTTCCATTTGTGTTCAAAGCTTTCATTGAAAATTTTGAGCAAGAGAAAATAAATCAAAATGCCCAGCAAAACATAGCAGATGAAAATAGAGACATGAAAGTTGAAAGGCTCAGGAACTTCGTGGCCGCCGATCCAATAGTCGATCGCATTCAAAGTAGTTAGTCCCGGACGGTAGATCTGATTGGCAGGCAGGCAACTGGTAGTTTTGGCATCTGCAAAAAACGACGGAATGTTCTTTAAACTGCGGATCGCATTGTTGTTAACGATGGTATGGGCATCGTCAAACTGAAATTCATTGTGGAAATGATTCCAATAGGTGCCCAGGAGCAGGAAAAAGGAACACAAGGCAAGGGTGTAAAGTTTGATTTGTTTCTGCATGTCGGAAAGGGCTATTTTACCTGTTGATGACTCAAAAATACATATTTTTCTTTCCATTTATAAGAATCATAGGTGCTAAATAGTATTAACTTTGAGCCTTTAAATGGCACTATTCGGACTCTTTAACAAATCAGGAAAAAACAATGGCGAAATGTCTTTTTGGGGACATATTGATGCCTTGCGCGGACATTTGTTCCGTTCGTCCATCATTGTTGTCCTGATCGGATTGGTGCTTTTTTGCTTTCCAGAGTTCTTGTTCGACACGGTCCTGTTCGGCCCGATGGAAGAGACCTTTCCGACCTACCGGGCATTTTGCAAGTTGGGTCATTTCCTCCACTTGGGTGAAGACCTTTGTTTTGGAAAAGCCACCTTTCACCTTCAAAGTATTGGGCTTTCCGACCAGTTCACTTCTCAGATGTGGATCGCCTTCATCGGCGGTTTGATCCTTGGATCCCCTTATGTCTTGTGGGAAGTGTGGCGTTTTATTCGACCGGCTCTGAAAGAAAAAGAAAGAAAAGCCTCCACCTTTTTCATCGCTTCCGCATCTTTTCTGTTCGTGCTTGGAACCGCTTTCAGTTATTTCGTGATCGCCCCCTTGATGATCAATTTCCTGGGAAATTATAAAGTGAGTGACAGAATAGAGAACAATTTCACTATGGATTCCTATATTTCCACGGTCACTACCCTCACGCTTTGCACGGGCCTGATTTTTGAATTACCCATTTTGGTCTACTTTTTAACCAGATTCGGCATTCTTAGTCCCGAATTCATGCGCAAATACCGTAAACACGCTGTGGTTGTCATCCTGATTGTTGCCGGCGTGATCACTCCATCCCCTGATGTAACCTCTCAATTGCTGGTCGCATTTCCCTTGTATTTCTTGTACGAAGCGAGTATCTTTGTTTCTTACTTTGTAGTAAAGAAAAAGGCGAAAATGGAAGGTAGTTAGTGAGGGAGAAGAGATTGATTTCTGCCCCAGTTAACTTAATTAAAACTTAACTCCTTCTTTTATACTCAATTAACTAACGAACTCCTTCAACAATGTCCTCAGTTAAAGAATTCAATGATTACCGGGCTAAGATGAACGATAAGATCATGGCGGCCGACAATATTGTGTTGAAGCGTCTGTTCAATCTGGACACCAATACTTATGCAGACGGAGCACTTCCAGTCAAGACAAAGGAAATGCTGGGGTTGGTTGCCTCTATGGTCCTGCGTTGCGATGACTGCATCAAATATCACCTCGAAAAATGCAAGGAGAACAAGGTCAGCACCGAAGAAGTGTTTGAGGTATTTGCCGTGGCAAACATTGTTGGCGGGACTATTGTGATACCCCACACACGCAGAGCCGTTGAATTTTGGGAAGAACTAAATGCATAAACCTTGAAACAAAAGCATCCACATACTTTTTTCGGGTCAGCGTTGCTTTTTGCAATGCTTTTGTTATCTGTATCTTCTATTGCACAAACCACCAAACTGAGCGGAAAGATCGTGGATGCGATTACCCGCGAGCCATTGCCTTTTGTGAACATTGTTTTCAAGGGAACGAACATTGGCGCGGCGAGTGACATTGAAGGAAATTATTCTTTAAGCACGAGCACGCCGGTTGATTCTGTTTCCATTTCTTATGTCGGATATAACAAACTCACCCGTGCCGTCAAAAGAGGGCAGGAGCAGATCCTGAACATCGGGCTTACTCAGGGTGTGGATCTTGTTACCGTGGAGATCCGTCCAGGGGAAAATCCGGCTCACCGCATTCTCCGCAAGATCATTGCACACAAGGATGAGAACGACCGCGAAAATTTGGAATCATATGAATACGAAGTTTACAACAAAGTGGAATTCGATCTCAACAACCTTAGTGAGGATTTTAAGAACAACCGACTGCTTCAGCCGTTTTCTTTCATCTTCGATAACATCGACAGCACCAACGCAAAAGAAAAACCTTACTTGCCGGTATTCATGACCGAAGCATTGTCGGATTACTATTACAGAAAAAATCCTAAGGCTCGCAATGAGGTGATCAAAGCCAGCAAAGTGACCGGATTGGAGAATAACAGTGTTTCGCAGTTCATGGGCGATATGTACCAGAACGTGAACATCTATGAAAACACCATCTTGGTCTTCGGCAAGAATTTTATCAGCCCGATCTCCGACAATGCCTTGCTCTTTTATAAATTTTATCTGATCGACAGTGTGGTGATCGACGGACATAAATGTTATCAGTTGCAGTTCAAGCCGAAGCGTAAACAGGAACTGGCTTTTGTGGGCAACCTTTGGGCGGCGGATACTTCTTTCGCCATCAAGCAAATCGAGATGAGCATTGCTGATGACGCAAACATCAACTTCATTAATTCGACAGCCGTGGTGCAAACTTATACGCAGGTCGACAGTGTGTGGATGATGCAGAAAGAGCGATTGGTGATCGATTTCAATCCTTTCCCGATTGATCAGAAGAAGAAATCCATGATGGGGATCTACGGCCGGAAGACAGCCGATTACGGGAAGTTTAAGATCAATAAACCTCACGAGGATAAGTTTTATTCCATGACGGAAAATCTGAAAGTGAATGAAGATGCTTTTAAAAAGACAGAAGCATATTGGGATGAACACCGTCACGATACGTTGTCCAAGAACGAAAAGCAGATCTACAAAATGGTCGACACGCTTCAGTCCTTGCCTGTGTACAAAACCTGGATCGATGTGATCCAGATCTTTGTGACCGGATATAAAGTAAAAGGAAATTTTGAGTACGGTCCTTATTACAACATGTTCAGCACAAATGAGATTGAAGGAAACCGTTTTCGTTTTGGCGGCCGGACCAGCAATCAGTTCAGCAAATGGTATGAGCTGAGTGGTTATGTAGCTTACGGAACAAGGGATGAGAAATTCAAGTACAGTCTTGGAATAAGGTCGTTCATTACGAAAAAGCCCAGGGCAATGGTTGGCTTCTCCTACAAGAATGATAATGAGATCCTCGGCCAAAGTCAGAATGGCTTTACTACTGACAACATTCTTGCATCCGTTTTCAGGGTGACACCGCTTAGGAACTTGACGAATGTGAAACAAGTAAATGCTTACATCGAGCGCGAATGGTTTACCGGCTTCAATACCAAATTGAGTTTCGTAAATAGAACCATGATGCCACTGGCTGATTTTCACTACGAATATCAGAAGACGACGAATACGACTGCATTCAAAGAAGACATCACCACATCGGAGATCCGTTTGCTGGCAAGACTTGCATACAATGAGAAGTACATTGAGGGGGAATTCACGCGAGTGAGTTTGGGTACGCATTATCCGGTTGTGCAGGCGCAATACACTCTTGGCTTAAAAGATATTTTCTTCAGCGATTACAATTATCAAAAACTGACGCTGAATTTGGATGACCGTATCCGTATCAATCCGATCGGTTATTTCGATTATATTTTGGAATATGGAAAAGTGTGGAATCCGCTGCCTTATCCGTTGTTGGAGCTGCACGGCGGTAACGAAACTTACATCTACGACATCTACGCCTACAATTCGATGAACTATTATGAGTTTGTGAGTGATGAATATGCTTCTGCAACCATCTCTCATCACTTCGACGGATTTTTTCTGAACCGCATTCCTTTGATGCGCAAACTAAAATGGAGGGAAGTAGTTGGAGCGAAAGCATTGGTTGGACGGGTGAACGATAAGAACAAAAGCCTCTTGATCTTCCCGGAACATTTATACGCACTTGATCGCGGACCTTATCTGGAAGCAACAACCGGGATTGAGAATATTTTTAAGATATTCAGGGTGGATGCGGTTTACAGATTGTCTTACCTTGATAATCCCAAAGCCGTTCCCTTCAGCATTAAAGCTTCTATGCAGTTCACATTTTAATACTTGTTAAAAAGATGATCTTACGTACAGAAAATTTAATTAAGAAATATAAAAGCAGAACCGTTGCGAAAAATGTAACCGTGGATGTGAAGCAAGGCGAGATTGTTGGACTACTTGGTCCGAATGGTGCCGGAAAAACAACTTCCTTTTACATGATCGTTGGGATGATCAAACCCAATGAGGGAAAAATATACCTTGACGATAAAGACATTACAGCCGAGCCTATGTATAAGCGCGCGCAGCTTGGTATTGGCTACCTGGCACAAGAAGCATCCGTTTTCAGAAAGCTCAGCGTGGAAGATAACATTCGTGCCATTCTGGAGATGACCAAACTCGGTAAGGAGGATCAGACTCTGAAGCTGGAGAGCCTGCTTGATGAATTCCATTTGCAGCACATTCGCAAGAATCTGGGTGACCGTTTATCCGGAGGAGAAAGAAGAAGGACAGAAATTGCGCGCTGTCTCGCTGCGGATCCTAAATTCATTTTACTGGATGAGCCTTTTGCTGGTGTGGATCCCATTGCGGTAGAAGACATTCAAGCCATTGTCGCTAAGCTAAAAAGCAAGAACATCGGAATTCTGATTACTGATCACAATGTTCAGGAAACTTTACAGATCACAGATCGGGCGTATTTACTTTTCGAAGGAAGCATTTTGAAAGCCGGAACGGCAGAAGAATTGGCCAGCGATGAACAGGTTAGAAGGGTTTATCTCGGGAAAAATTTTGAATTGAGAAGCAAGAATAAGACTGAAGAGACCTACCCGTTTGCTAAGTAATTTCCTTAATTGTATTTGAAACTAAGCAAGGTGGCTTTTCCTTGCTGCGCTTCATTGCTAATCAACATTGTACCATCGGGCAGAAATGCCAACCCTTCCGCTTTGTTGAATAAAACAGGATCTAAAGCCAAAAGGTTTTGAATGACTCCTTCCTTGTTCAAAATCAGGATCAGTTTGTCGTTTGCAGATAAAACGTAAATGTTTTTGTCAATGGGATGAACTGCGATCTCAGATGGACGGAAATTAAATGCATTTATTTTTGCGCCCGTTTTTTTATTTGTCCGGTAAGGAATCGGGAGATTCAAGTTCACTGCGGTTGTTTTTATTTCATCCAATTGTAATTTCAGGATGGGATTGTTGTTCGGAGCCTTTGTCTTTAAGTCGAAACTGTAAATGTGGCGAATGTCTCTGTCGGCGTTCCCTTTCCCAGGTTTGACCTTTGCTGCAATCAGCAGGCGGTAGTTCTGCATGTCGTAACACAAGCCTTCATTGTTCAGCGAAGGAAGATTCAGCAAGTATTGCTTGATCTTTAAATTCGGTGACCTGAAATCCGGATATTCTATGAGAACGCCATCGCTTCGTAAAAGATAGAGTGTATTCCCTACTAAAGTGATTCCCTCATAGTCTCCAACCAGGTTCGTATGGTATTCTTGTACGATCTTTCCTTCCTTCAGACTAAAAATGTAAACGATTCCCAATTCATCTTGCACACAGGCGAGTTCGTTCTGGTTCAGAATGGTGATGCCGGAAATTTCATTCAAAGAAGGCGGCAGGACGTATGTTTTGAGCGGGGACGATAAGTTATAGTTGGATGCTGGAGTAGCGTAACGAAATGCAGATGTCAACAGAACGGTTGTCAGAATGAATGCGGCAAAAAAATAAGTTGTTCGCTTGTTCATGTTGCAAAGGTTTGTGTTTTTGACAAAAGAGAACCGACAAAAAACCCGCCAAAGTTCTTCTTTGGCGGGTTTTTATCAAATTTGGCAGAACCTAATTTTCAAAAAGTTCAAACTCATAGAATTCCATGATCTGGTTTGCCAGTAATTTTTTGCAGGCTTCATCTACTTTTATTTTGGCCGCATCTTTTGAAGCTGCTTCAATTTCTAAAGTAATGTGTTTGCCGATGCGCACATTTTCGATTTCCGGAAGGCCTAAATTCTTCATGCTTCCTGTTACTGCTTTTCCTTGCGGATCCAGTAATGCTTTTAATGGCATTACATCAATTTCTGCTCTGAATTTCATGTGTTCTGATTTTAAATGTTATTAGCTCGCCTTCGGTCTGCCACGTTGTTGATGATGGATAAAAGGATGTACAAAAATATAATAAAAGGAATTGCAACGAACTGAAATAGTATTAACAAAATCACTGTAATTATCAAAAAGGAATAGCGGGTCTTGTTGTCCGGCCAACCGAAGTTCTTGAATTTCATGGCAAATAAGGGCAATTCAGCGATCAGAAGGTAAGACATGACTACGGTCAGGCCAATTAAGAAATAGGGATTTAGGAGCACGCTCTCATAGTTCCAGGAATCTGTCTGATGATACTCAAGAATTAAGGGAAGTGAACAAATTAAAATGGAATTTGCTGGCGTTGGAACCCCAATGAATGAATTGGTCTGACGGGTATCAATGTTGAATTTCGCCAAGCGTAAGGCGGAAAAAACAGTGATGAGAAAGCCGATTAGAGCGTATAAGGTATAAGCGTGGTCGTTGCAGAAAGCATAATCGCAGCTGCTAGGAATGCAACGATGCAGGTCAGCGGGACTCTGCCTGCGCTCGAAGGCCGCAATGATCAGATGATACATAACCACTCCGGGAACAACTCCAAAAGTCACCATGTCGGCCAGTGAATCTAGCTGTTTCCCTAATTCACCGCCTACTTTCAGCAATCTTGCAACAAATCCATCAAAGAAATCAAGTACAGCCGCTATCCCAACAAGATAAGCGCTCCAGATCAGGTCGCCTTTGAAGGCGCAGACGATGGCCAGGCATCCGCAGAATAAGTTTCCACAGGTGATCATGTTCGGTAGGTGTTTCCTTATGCCCATTGATGCGAAATTACTAAAAATATGTTTAACGGGCGATTATGTTTGAATTGCGGTAACTTAAGTAACTAGGTGACCGGGTAGTATAAAGTCGAAAAGAGGATCGTCGGGCAAAGGTAGTCGAAGTCGAAGTAAGCTATACGAAGACATGCTGAAGATTTATCACCTAAAAGATCGGAACATCGTCAAATCGTCAAATACGCATTTTACGAAGGAGGAATAAAGAGCCACAGGATTCAATGTGGCTCTTTGTAATTTCATAATTTTGTGCGTCTTTAACTAACTATATAAATGGTTACTCTTTTATAAATTTTTTGCTTATTACCTTGCTATCCATTTGCATTTGTACAAAATATAATCCAGACAAGAATCCACTCACATTAATTTCTATTTTATTTCTACCCTTTAAAAAATTTCTACTACTGATTGACTTAACATTTTGTCCTAAAACATTTTTTATTTCTACTGAAATATTTTTTGCATCTACACAATCAAATTCAACAGTAATTTGCGCTTGAGCTGGATTGGGATATTCGGTAAAATTATTTTCCGAAAAGACATCTGTAAGCCCGGTTACCAAAGGGCTTAATTTAACTACCCAAAAATCACCTGTTGCTGTAGATCCTTGATGGCCTATAACATCTCCATCATTGGAATTAGATGTTCCTGTCCAAATATAGCCGCCATCAATAGTTTGTTGAATGGACTCTGCGAAATCGAAACTTGTGCCACCTAAGGACTCTGTCCATTCTATATTGCCTGTTGTATCTAATTTTACTACAAAAGAATCATATCCTCCCTGATTAGATGTAAGATCTCCATCATTCGATTGGGAAAATCCGGATAAAATAAATCCATTGTCTTGAGTTTGTTCAATGCATGACGATTCTTCTAAATCAGTCCCTCCTAAACATTTTTGCCACTGTATTGCACCGATGCTATCTAATTTTACTACCCAACAATCATATAAGCCACCATGATTGCCTGAAACATCGTTATCATTTGAAGCAGTCCATCCTGCTGTAATAAATCCGCTATCATTTGTTTGCTTAATAGAGTATTCAAAATCATCTAAAGTTCCGCCAAGAGATTTTTGCCACGCTATAGTTCCTGTTGTATCCAATTTTACCACCCAAAAGTCAGTATTCCCATTATTCCCGGTAACATCTCCATCGTTGGATCCGGAACTACCCCCTACTATATATCCATGGTCTGAAATTTGTTGAATAGAAAAAGCTCCATCAACAGAAGTTCCACCGATTGACTTCTGCCATTGAATATTTCCGACAGAATCTATTTTCAATATCCAGTAATCACTAGGGAACAAACTCCCATGGTGACCAGTAACATCTCCATCATTAGATTGAGAATTTCCAGCAACAATGTATCCCATATCAAGAGTCTGCTGAATAGAATAAGCATCATCATTACCTGTTCCTCCATATGAATTTTGCCACACAATAACTCCAATCGAGTCTAATTTTACTACCCAATAATCGTTATTGGTTGAGCCACCATGATGACCCGTAACATCGCCATCTAGAGATCGGGATCTCGCTACAAAAACGTATCCTCCGTCAGTAGTTTGCTGAATGCTTCGCGTTTCGTCACTACTACTGCCGCCTAGTGATTTTTGCCACTGAATTACTCCAACGGTATTTAATTTTGCTACCCAGCAATCATAACTACCTGCATGATTGCCAGTGACATCTCCGTCATTCGATTGGGATGTCCCTGCAACAATATATCCACCATCAAAAGTTTGTTCAATAGAATAGCCTTCATCATCACTTGTTCCTCCCAATGATTTTTGCCATTGAATACTTGGGCCTTGGCCAAA
>JBKJQG010000031.1:0-7928 GCA_046594925.1 Bacteroidia bacterium | reverse complement strand
TGTACGTTCAGAAAATTCACAAAAATTCCTTGTGCTGTTTCGGGACGTAAATAAATGGTGTTGGAATCCTCACTAACCGCACCCATGGAGGTGCTGAACATCAAGTTGAATTGACGGACTTCTGTCCAGTTCTTCGAACCGGAAATCGGACAAACAATTTCGCAATCGATGATGATCTGACGGACTGCTTCAAGGTCGTTCTTCTCCAAAGCATCTTTGAATTTGGAAAGAATGGCATCTGCTTTCGCCTGATTTTCCAATACTCTTGCATTGGTTGCGCGGAACTGTGCTTCGTCAAAAGCATCACCAAAACGCTCTTTTGCTTTGTCCACTTCCTTCTGCATCTTTCCTTCTATCTTCGCTACGTGGTCTTCGATCAGAACATCGGCACGGTATCTTTTTTTGCTGTCCTTATTGTCTATCAAGGGGTCGTTGAATGCATCCACGTGTCCGGAAGCTTTCCAAGTCGTCGGATGCATGAAGATGGCTGCATCTATGCCTACGATGTTCTCGTGCATTTGCACCATGGCTTTCCACCAATACTCGCGCAAGTTCTTTTTCAACTCCGCTCCCATTTGTCCGTAATCGTATACTGCGCTTAAGCCGTCGTAGATCTCTGAGCTTTGAAAAATGAATCCGTACTCTTTTGAGTGGGAAATGATGTTCTTGAATATATCTTCCTGGTTTGCCATATTGCGTGTAAAATTAGAAAATTTATTGATGTATGGATATGCAGATATGCGGATGTGCAGATTTTTAAAGAGGCGAATTAAACAGCGGATCAGATCGCTGACATTATCAGGAGTGAACTGAAAACTAGGGAGAAAAAGCGCGGGAAAGAGACAGCAATTACAACAACAACAAATAGCTGATAAATAAGCTTCCGTCTTTTTTGCCTCTTTCCCAAATTATTCTACATTTGGATACTCAATACCCCGATCATGAAAAAAGTAGTACTTGTCATTGCAGTCCTGTCAACTGGTACAGCGGCAGCACAGTCGCTAACACCTGACGCTATTGCCTCATCGGGCAGCACGTTTAGTGATGGAACCTCTCAACTCGACTGGACACTTGGCGAACCGGCCACTTTTACTTTCACCGCGGGAAGCACCATCCTCACACAAGGTTTTCATCAACCGAATCTTTTGATCACTGCATTAAGTGATGCTGCGGAAGAGGTTTCCCTGACTGTGTTTCCAAATCCTGTGATCGATCAGGTTCAATTGCAATTCGGACTGGAGAAAGAAAACGTAACAGTGGAATTGCTTTCTGCTGACGGAAAATTACTTTCCTCACAAAATGCCGTTCACGTGAAGAACCTGTCTGTCGATATGGAAACCTGTGTTGCCGGCACGTATCTGCTTTCGGTTAAAGACAAGCATTCCAAAACAAGAACCTACCGCATCATCAAATTGAAATAATCTACTTATATAGTCATCCATTTAAAACCCAAAAACACATGTTTAAAAAATTACTGTCCATACTACTACTTTGCAGCACAGCAGTATTCGCATCTGCGCAAGCGCCACAAGGATTCAACTACCAGGCGGTGGCTCGTAACTCTTCCGGAGTTGCGATCGTCAGTCAGCCCATTGGTTTGCAGGTCAGCCTGCGACAAGGCAGCGTGTCGGGAACGATTGTTTACACAGAAACCCACGCAGTGACTTCCAGCAACCTCGGCTTGGTGAATTTGGTTGTAGGAATGGGAACGCCGGTAACCGGGACGTTCAGTACCATTAACTGGGGAGCAGGCCCTTACTTCATTGAAGTGAGCATGGACATTACCGGAGGAACAACCTATTCCTTAATGGGAACGCAGCAATTGATGAGTGTGCCTTATGCATTGTATGCAGAAAACGCGGCCAACGGGCCTACAGGTGCGACCGGGGCTACGGGAACAGCGGGAGCAACAGGAAGTGTTGGTCCTACAGGTGCCACGGGCACTAACGGAGCAACAGGTGCGACTGGAGCTGCTTCAACCGTTGCTGGCCCCACGGGTTCAACGGGAGCAGCCGGTACAGCAGGAACGGTTGGAGCCACAGGTGCTACCGGATCCGCAGGAAGTGCAGGACCAGTGGGGCCGACAGGTGCTACGGGCGCTACCGGTGCTGCCGGAACAGCTGGTGCCACCGGTGCTACCGGAACCGTTGTGAGAATTTTCTCAGTGGCTAACAGCGGAAGTACAAATTACCTCTTCGATAACGCAGCAGATTATAATGCTTCTCCTTTTAATGCAGATCCCATCATTGTTCTTCAGCGCGGATTAACTTATCAATTCAACATCGCCACAGCAGGCCATCCTTTCCGCATTGCAGTGAGCGTGGGAGGAGCTCAATACAATGTTGGCGTAAGTGCTAACGATATCTCTTCCGGAACCATTATCTGGAAAGTCCCAATGGACGCACCAACATCCTTGAATTATTATTGCACCGCTCACCCGGGCACCATGTTCGGGAACATCAGCATTCCATAGTCCGGTCAACATCCGACCAAAAAATTGAGCCCTGTTCCGAATTCCCGGAACAGGGCTTTTTTATTTCGTAACTTTGCAGCATGATAGCAATTGACAACACCATCGTTTCAGAACATTTATTGGAAAAAAAATTCGTCTGCGACCTGAATGCCTGCAAGGGGGAATGCTGTGTGGCCGGGGAATCCGGGGCTCCGCTCGACGAAGAAGAGATCGCTATCCTGGAAGATGTGTGGGATGAGGTGAAACCGTATTTACCGAAGGATGGCGTGAAAGCCATTGAAAAACACGGCGTTTTTGTGATCGACAGTGACGGAGATTATACCACTCCCTTGGTGAAAGGCAAACACTGTGCTTTCACCATTTTTGATAAAGGAGGCATCGCCAAATGCGGCATTGAGCAAGCTTATTACGATAAAAAGATTACCTGGAAGAAACCCATCTCCTGCCACCTCTACCCTGTGCGCATCAATAAATACAAGGATTACGAAGCGGTGAACTACCACAAGTGGGAGATCTGCAAACCGGCCTGTGAGTGTGGCGCCAAGTTGGATGTGCCCGTTTACAAGTTTCTGAAAGAGCCCCTGATCCGCAAGTTTGGCAAGGATTGGTACAAGCAGTTGGAGCTGGCTGCGAAGATAAAGCCGTAAATTTTTCAGGAGCACAAGTCTTCTCAGCCAACTGGCATTCTACCCGCTTTTCTCTCCAATCTTTTTGCGAAGGGCAAAAAGGATTTCCGCTGCAATCGGGGCTATAGACAAGATTTGTCGCCCCGCAATTCGATAGCTCAGATCACAAATTCAGGATTAACTTCCTTTCCCACAACCAAAGCGTTTAATTCCAATCTAGCCCCGATAGGAACGGAAATCCTTTTTGTTCCCCCTTCGGGACAAAAAGATTGGAGAGCATAGCGGGTAAAGAACATTCTCCAAAAAATGATCACCCTGCTCCTGAATCCTCAATAATAATTGACGGTTGCTAATGCCCCTCAATTCGATTGCTCAGATCACAAATTCAAGATTAACTTCTTTCCCACAACCGAAGCGTTTCACTCCAATTTAGCCCGGATTGCAACGGAAATCCTTTTTGTTCCCCCTTCGGAACAAAAAGATTGGAGAGAAAAGCCGGTTAAGAACATTCCAGGAAAAATGATCCACCTGCTCCTAAAACCCAACAAGCTCCTTCTGAAAGCCTTAATAGATAAAGGACTTCCGAGCAGGCTTCCTCCGAAACTCCACTATATCTAATTGTGATTTTTTTTCCGACGATGCAAATTTTTCCTCCTCTAATTTTCAGTTTTTTTCAATTAAACGTTAAACGGCTGTATTTAAACCCATTGGTCAAATGTTAACATTCGTCTGTTAATTTGCCGTGTTTATAACTTCGGTCAAATGTTAATTCAATGCACTTGACACATCCCTTTTTTTTGTCAAAATTTGTACACCTTTAATTCAATAAGCAATATTTTACGAATTGGCTAAAAAAGAAAGCAGGTGGCTTTCAGGGATTTTTTGCCCTCTAACGAAAAAGCTAAGGAACACAAGGAGTTGATTATCAAATTTTTAGACAATTTTAACACAGTTTTATACGATGAAATGGCCTTCCGTTCCATCGTATAAAAAAGAAAGAAACACAAGATACGATGAATGAAGAACCAATACTAAAAGAGAATAAAGACCGATTCGTTCTGTTCCCGATTAAGCACAACAACATTTGGGAAATGTATAAAAAAGCAGAAGCTAGCTTCTGGACTGCGGAAGAAATTGACTTAAACCCCGATCTTCAGGATTGGGATAATAAACTCAATGACGATGAGAAACACTTCATCAAACACGTTCTTGCATTTTTTGCTGCCAGTGATGGCATTGTGAACGAAAACCTGGCTGTGAACTTCATGAACGAAGTGCAGTATCCGGAAGCGCGTTGCTTCTATGGTTTTCAGATCATGATGGAGAACATCCACTCGGAAACATATTCTTTATTGATCGACTCCTATATCAAGGATCCCACCGAAAAAGACAGACTCTTTCATTCTATCGATACATTGCCATGTGTTGGAAAAAAAGCTGAATGGGCTTTGAAATGGATAGGTAACGGAACTTTCGCAGAACGACTTATTGCTTTTGCAGCTGTGGAAGGTATTTTCTTCAGCGGAAGTTTCTGCTCCATTTTCTGGTTAAAAAAACGCGGACTGATGCCGGGACTTACATTCTCAAACGAACTCATCTCACGTGATGAAGGATTGCATTGCGATTTCGCCTGCTTGCTGTATTCGGAATTAACGAACCAGCTGCCGAAAGAGCGTGTAACTGCCATCATTCAGAATGCTGTTGAAATTGAGAAAGAATTTGTGTCCGATGCATTGCCTGTGCGTTTGATCGGGATGAACGCCGACATGATGTGTCAATACATCGAGTTTGTGGCCGACCGGTTACTGATTGCACTTGGATGTGAAAAAACATACAATGCAACAAACCCATTCGACTTTATGGAATTGATCTCTTTACAGGGGAAAACAAACTTCTTCGAAAAACGCGTAGCCGAATATCAGAAATCCGGTGTCATGGGCAAGAAAGAAGACAACGTTTTCAAGCTGGACGAGGACTTTTAACAATTTTTTACGAATAAAGCACGATTTAAAACGTTACATAAAGGGTGCGTAAACCCTCTTTGTGATCAATGCAAACAAAACAAACAGTACAAAAAACTATTAATTAAACCCTACTCAAAACACTCTCATTTATGTACGTAATCAAAAGAGATGGTAACCGCGAATCAGTAAAATTTGATAAAGTAACAGCTCGCATCCAAAAACTTTGCTACGGTCTTGACCCTATTCACGTAACTCCTATCAATGTTGCCATGAAGGTAATTGAAGGAATATACGAAGGCGTTACCACCAGCGAATTGGATAACCTGGCCGCTGAGACTGCTGCTTCGCTTACCACCAAACATCCCGACTATGCGCTATTGGCGTCCCGCATAGCAGTTTCCAACCTTCACAAGAACACGAATAAATCGTTCTCCAAAACCATGGAAGCGCTTTATCACTATATCGACCCTAAGACCGGAAAAAAAGCTCCACTGATTGCTGATGACGTGCACGAGATCATTCAGAAGAATGCTCAGGAACTGGATTCCACCATCATCTATGACCGCGACTTCGGTTATGATTATTTTGGTTTCAAAACCCTGGAACGTTCTTATTTATTGAAATTGAACGGACAAGTAGCTGAGCGCCCTCAGCACATGATCATGCGTGTGGCTGTCGGGATCCACAAGGACGACATCGCTTCAGCGATTGAAACTTATAACTTAATGTCGGAGCGCTGGTTCACACACGCTACGCCAACCTTATTCAATGCGGGAACACCAAAACCACAGATGTCCTCTTGCTTCTTGTTGACAGTGAAAGACGACAGCATTGATGGGATCTATGACACATTGAAATCTTGTGCAAAGATCTCTCAAAGTGCCGGCGGAATCGGACTGAGCATTCACAACATTCGCGCTACAGGATCATACATTCGCGGAACAAACGGAACATCCAACGGGATTATCCCGATGCTGCGTGTGTTCAACGACACAGCACGATACGTAGATCAAGGAGGCGGAAAACGCAAAGGTTCTTTCGCCATTTATCTGGAACCTTGGCATGCCGACATTTATGAATTCCTCGACTTGCGTAAGAACACCGGAAAAGAAGAAGCCCGTGCACGTGATTTGTTCACGGCTATGTGGACTCCCGATCTGTTCATGAAACGCGTAGAAGAGAACAGCACTTGGTCGTTGTTCTGCCCTAACGAAGCACCCGGATTAGCAGATTGCTGGGGACCTGAATTCGAAGCGCTATACACGAAATACGAGCAGGAAGGCCGCGCACGCAAAACCATTCAGGCACGCGAACTTTGGACAGCCATCATTGATTCACAGATCGAGACCGGAAATCCTTACATGCTCTACAAAGATGCTTGTAACTCAAAAAGCAACCAACAGAATTTGGGCACTATCAAGTCTTCGAACTTGTGTACTGAGATCATTGAATACACTGCTCCTGATGAGATCGCAGTTTGTAACTTGGCTTCCATTGCATTACCGCGTTTTGTAGAAGACGGAAAATTCGATCACCAAAGATTATTCGACATCACTTATGTGATCACGAAAAACTTGAACAAGATCATCGACCGCAATTATTACCCAGTTGCTGAAGCACGCAATTCCAACATGCGCCACCGCCCGATCGGCATTGGCGTACAAGGATTGGCGGATGCATTCATCCTGATGCGTTTCCCTTTTGATTCTCCTGAAGCAGTTCAGTTGAACAAAGAAATTCACGAGACGATTTATTATGCTTCCATGACAGCTTCTAAAGATCTGGCTAAGAAAGACGGTCCTTACGAATCATTCCCAGGTTCTCCTGTATCAAAAGGGATTTTCCAATTCGATATGTGGAATGTAACACCATCTCCACGTTGGGAATGGGACATCCTGAAAGAAGAAGTAAAAGAACACGGCGTGCGCAACTCTCTGTTGTTAGCCCCTATGCCAACTGCTTCCACTTCTCAGATCTTAGGAAACAACGAGTGCTTCGAACCATACACTTCCAACATATACTCCCGCAGAGTATTGTCAGGCGAGTTCGTGATCGTGAACAAGCACTTATTGAAAGACTTGGTGAAATTGGGAATCTGGAACGACTCTTTGAAAAACAAGATTATCATTGCTAACGGATCCGTTCAAGGCATTGCTGAAATTCCTGATAACGTAAAAGCATTGTACAAAACCGTTTGGGAAATTTCTCAGAAAGTGATCATCAACATGGCTGCCGATCGCGGAGCATATATCTGTCAGTCACAGTCACTGAACTTATTCGTTCAGGATGCGAACTTCGCTAAATTGTCTAGCATGCACTTCTACGGTTGGAAAGCCGGATTGAAAACAGGAATGTATTACTTGCGTACAAAAGCTGCTGCTGATGCAATTAAATTTACTGCTGATGCTGCTGCTGCAAAAGAAACTCCTGAAGTTTTGGGCAACGAAGATGTTTTGATCCTGGAGCGTCAACAAACGATCAGCGCTGAGCGCCAGGCTATCCTGGAAGCAGAAGCTTTGAAAGCTGCTGAGATCTCCTGTTCTTTGGATAATCCTGAAGGATGTGAGGCTTGCGGATCATAAAGTCAAAAGTTAATCCCGATAGCTATCGGGATCAAAAACCCTCGCCGATTGGTGGGGGTTTTTGTTCTTATAAATTCGTACATATAGTGGTGAGTACTGCCTCATGCTCATTTCTGATTTGAGTGCCTAATGCAAATCGGCCTACTTGTGTTTACTAATTTGTAACGCCTGCCGTGTCGTCAATCCGAAGGATTCAAATCTCTTAGACTATTCATCCAATGTGATCTGTCCTCCGAAACAATTCGACTCCTCCGGAGTCGCAGAGATTGTCCTTGCGGTCTTT
>JBKJQG010000354.1:0-9854 GCA_046594925.1 Bacteroidia bacterium | reverse complement strand
GAAGGAGGTTATGGTTCGCAGGATCTTTACAGTGTGTATTTTCCTATCAATAACCTTCCGTTAACTGTTTACAACATTCACGTTTTTGATGAGTCGGGTGCTGTATTGACCAACGTTGATATTTTACTAACGGATATGATAAAGAAATCGATTTATGGAATGTATAAGTCGAATCAAAATACAGGAAAGATCATGGTGATTTCCCATCCTGATATGACCTACAGAATGGCGATACAATGTGAAGGATACGAGTCCTTCATAAGCAATACTATTTTTAGTTCGGAAAATGAACTTGTGTTTAAATTAAGAAAAATACAAAAATGAGATTAATTACAAGGATACAAATGTTGTGTTTCATATTGTTCTCTGCAGGAGCGGCAGCGCAAGACATGCATTTTACTCAGTTTTACTCTTCTCCTTTATTCCTGAATCCGGCTTTTACAGGGGCGGATGTTTGCTCTCGTGTGTCCTTGACCTATCGCAATCAATGGCCGGGAGTGAAGAAAGCATATCGTTCGTATCTTTTTTCTGTCGATCATTTCGTTGTTTCTAAAAATATCGGCATTGGAATTTTATTTGGCAGTGACGTGGCTGGAAGCGGGGATCTGAAAACAACGATCGTGAATGTTCCTATCGCTTATGAAGCGAAACTTACAAAAAAGTTGTACGTCAGGATGGGTATTCAGCCCGGGATAGAAATAAGAAGCATTAACTATGAAAAATTGCTGTTCGGTGATCAGATCGAGCGGGGAGGGGCTGCATCGCTGGAAGCCCCTACAGTCAATACGAGTTTTTTTGATGTCGGAACGGGGATCCTTTTATATTCCAGAAAATATTGGGGCGGTCTTTCTGCTTATCACTTGAACCGGCCGACCCAATCGTTGATTGATGATGGAAAATCGGTTTTGCCGGTTAAGATCTGTCTGCATGGCGGTGCCAAATTTTTATTGAATGAAGAAGAAAAAGAAGAGAAAAACCGGAAATACTTTTCGCCGGCATTGAATTACAGGCATCAGAATAAATTTGACCAGTTGGATGTTGGATTTTATCTAACAAAGGATGTTCTGAATCTCGGTCTGTGGTACCGTGGAATACCTTTGGTGAAGTCTTATGGTCCCGGATACAGAAATAACGACGCCCTAGCTCTTATTGTGGGTGTGCGGACGCCGCGTTTGAGCTTCGGTTATAGTTATGATATAACCATCTCAAGACTTACCGCGCTTTCGGGCGGAGCCCATGAGATTACATTTTCTTATCAGCTGTGTAAGTTGCAAAAGAAAAAGAAAGTAAGGATGCTAACCCCTTGTCCGAAATTTTAAATTATTCTTGAGTACCCTTTCACAGAGACAGCATTTCAGTTGATATAATAAACATACAGAAGCCGTTCATGATTATTTCAGGAACGGCTTCTCTATGTTTGCGAAAGATTACTTCTTCTTGAATACCGTCAGGCCGAGAATGAAGAAGAGGCCGAAGATTACTATAAAAATGAAGAAAAGTGTTTTAGCGATGGCTGCTGAACCTTCAGCAAGACCACCGAATCCGAAAATTGCAGCAACAATTGCAATGACGAAAAAAATTGCGGACCATTTTAACATAAGATGTGGTTTTAAAAGTTTATGTAAAATTAAAGTCAGAAAGGTAATTGAGGTCAGCCAATTCGCTGAAGTGGAGGTATAGATAGCCGAGCGGGGAAAATGAAAGGAGAATGGAGAAAAAAATTGCGCCAGAAACTTGCTAGTTTCTGGCGCAATTTACTTTAGAGGGTTTTCCCTCCACTTATGACACGGAGTAAAACAGCTATCACGGCGATGATCAGCAAAATGTGAATGATTCCTCCTGAATTGAATCCTAAAAAGCCGATTGCCCAGACTATGATTAAGATAACGGCAATGGTGTATAGTAAGTTTCCCATAATGTTGTTTTTTATTGGTTTTATTAGTTTGAATTAAAAGTGAACAGCCAAGCCAAAGGTGGATACACCTGTTGAAAGGTCAAGAAAGAGGCCTGCTTTTTCTGTCATGTGATATTCTGCACCAACGTGAGCATCCAGGTAAAGTGGACTGGCATTTTGATAAACGTGTTCATCACCATAATATCCGTTTTCCCAGGTTACTGTTCTGAAAACAAATCCTACAGATCCGGAGGCATAGAAATCCCATTTTGGATTTGCGCGGAAGAGCTGATCAAAATAGTAGCTTCCTTTAACTCCAACAGGAACGGCAGTGACACGGTAGGAATACAGGCGATAAGAATCATCATAGTATGGTTTGTTTGGATTGCCCCAGTAGTAATAGTTCCTATAAGAATAGATGCCTACAAACGGTGCAAGGGTGAAATTTCTTGCAATATCAAATTCATAATTGATCATTCCGATGGGGAAGGAGTGTCCTACGTAACCATTGTAGCCGATGCCAGCACCAAGGTTCAGGGTGTTTCCGTATTTTTCTGCTTCAGGTTTGTCCTGTGCGTTCGTCTTCGCAGTGAATAGCGTTAAGAAGAGGGTTGAGATGATGATTAATTTTTTCATAGTTTTTTGTTTTTAGTTAGTTAGTTAGTTAGTTGTGCTTTTTTGTTTTTGATAGTTATTATTTATAAAAGGTGTATCCTACGGTTCCCTGAAACCAAACATTTTTGTATCGGGGTGTTGAAGCGGTTCCGTCTCCGTTATTGTTCTGCATGTCCCAGTTTACTCTTCCTCCCAAGGTGATGTGTCTCAGGTTGATGTCAGCACCTCCGACAACTCCCAGGATGTTTTTACGAATATTTTCGTTCTCAAACTCCTGTTCCTGAGCGATGCTGGTGGTAGCGTTTTGAAATACATCACGTTGATGGATCAGGTAAGAGTACTGAGCACCTCCCAATAGTGTTATGAATTCACTTGGTTTAAACGCTAGTAATAACGGCACGTCAACATAAGTGGTTGTCCGTGTGAAAACATAGTTTCCGCCAAGTACTTTCCCGGTGGCCTTGAAGCCTTTTTGAGAGATGAGCACTCCCGGTTGGATTCCCAGGTATTTTCCAAAAGGAATGTTAAGGTTGGCCCCTGCGGCTAATCCAAATTTCGCTTCGGCATTAAATTCATCGCCGTTTTCGTCATAAACGTTGGAGTAGTTCAAACCAGCCTTTAGTCCAAATTGAAGTTTTTCACGATTATCGGTATCTGTAGAGTTTTCCTGAGCTGTAGCACTAGTTGCAAATGCAACGAACAGTGCCATTAATAGAGTTACTTTTTTCATCTTGTTTATTTTTATTAGTTTTTAGCTAGTTCACGTCGTTTGTTCCGATTTCTGAAATTGCCTTGCCCAATTCTTCCATGTCGTGGCTGAATTCACGCTTAAAAGATTCCCAGCCCTCGTCGCTGCCTTCTTTTGCTTCATCAATCTTTGATTGCAGAACGTTATTCTTTGCTTCCAGATCTGCAATGGTTTTCTCGTATTCTTCTTTCAGTTCTTTCTTTATTTTTTCAGCTTGTTTTTTTAATACGTTGATTCGTTCTGCGTTATCTGCTATTTGTTTTTCGGATTTGTATTTGAATTCGTTGTATTCTTTATTGTAATCTTCTTTTGCTTTCATCAGATCCATTTCTGCTGATTCGATGTCTGCTTTAGCTGCGTCAACTTTTTGCTGAGAGGATCCGCAGCTTGTGAAAATGGTTGCTGTTGTATAGGCAACTATAGCAATCATATAAATTGATTTTTTCATTGCTTTCTTTGTTTAGTTGTGGATGTATTTCCACTGGGTCAAAGGTGATGCTTTATTATACCTGAACTGTTACAGAACTTTAGGTAAGACTTACGGAATTCACAGATTGTTTATTCTCCTCTGTTTTGAAAAAAAGACTGCTTAATCAAAATCAGGCAGTCTTTTCGTGTGCTATAGAGACTAAAGCGAAGAAAAGAGGGTTTGCATTTCTTCTTTTGTTTTACCTAGTTTAATCTGAAGTCGGGCCATCATTTCCTCTTTTTTGCCTTCTACAAAGAGTAGGTCGTTATTGGTCAATGCTGCGAATTTTATTTTTAATTTACTTTTTTGTTCATTCCAGGTTCCTTTTATTTCTGTAGTATTCATTTGATGCTGTTTTTTGTGAATTAATATTAACGATGCAAAGGTGAGTAATTTGCGATCCCAATGTGTTGCAAAACCTTTTCTCATACTTACATCTTTCACACTTTCGGACACTAATTCATTAATTGGTATAATAAAAAAAGACGCCCTGCTGAAGCAGGACGTCTTTTTTTTGATGAAGTTCTTATTTCTGTGAAACGATTTTGCCTGATCTTAGTAAAGAGCCATTGTTGTCTATTTTGTAAAAATAGATTCCAGCTGAAAGTAGACTTGTTTCGATAGTGGTTGTTTGTTCGGTAATCATTTTTGACAGAACCAATGCTCCTTCAGAGTTGAAGAGATCCAACTGAACATGTTCCAGTTGCAAGATGTCTTTTATGACAATAGTGGCAGAAACCGAAAAAGGGTTAGGATAAATGCTGACCTGGTTATCCTGATCCTGATCATTTATTCCCATTGGTACGCAGCCTGTTGGAGGCATTGTCGCAGTTATAGCTGCTGTGCCAAGATTTCCCGTCGTTGTCAAGATCCTTCCGTTAACGGTTGCGCCTGTATTTACTGAAATTGCTCCGTTGTTGCAGAAGATGGTTCCATTAAAAGAGGAATAATCGTTGATGTCTACAGCCCCTTCAACCTTCCAGAATACATTTTTTGCTTGAGTGCCATTGATCAGCATGACCTTTGAGTAAGTGCTGGTAGAAAGAGCACCATTAATCAGAATGGCAAAAACTGCATTTGCATTTCCTTGCGCATTCAAATACAGTGTATCCGTTAAAACAGTCGCTGCATTCAAGAGGTAAGTATGAGGTGTAAGTACAAGGTTTTTCCCGAATTGTGCGGGATAAAGAAGTTCTATGTCGTACGGTAATGTATTCATATAATTGTAAGCTGTAAGAAGATCACTAGCAGCGGCCGCAGTAGATCCGTCCGGGATAGGGTGAATGGTTCCGGTTACATCTGTTGCGTTAAAGCCTGTTGTTAATCCTACGTTTGTTCCTACATCGCCTACCACGGTGGTTATTCCTGCGTTAGTGACTGCTCCTTGGCTAGAAAAAATTGCATAACAACCTACATTTCCCATATAAGGGGTTGCTGGTCCTGTTAGTACGGGGCTGCCACAACCAATTGGGGTGTAGGCTAGAACTCCGTCAACTGTCACCGCGCCTGCTGTGGAAAGTGCTCTTCCTTCCAAAGTATCGTTTGTGGTCATAGAGATGGCCGCATTGTTCGCGATTAATGTTCCTCTCATTGTGGTTCCTGGAGCCATGCTGATCAAACCTTCTACTTTCCAAAAAACATTGCAGGCCTGTGCTGAATTTTTTAATTTAACCTTTGAGTCTGCATTTGTGGAAAATGGTCCTGCGATCTGAAAGATGAAAACAGCGTTGGGGTCTCCTGCAGCATCTAAAGTGAGATCCAGGTTTAAAGTTGCAGCTGCTGCAATGGAATAGACTCCTGCTGTGAGGGTCTGACCGTTTCCAAGCAAAGCGGCTGGGAAGTAGGCGGGAACGGCGGAATTTAATTGGTTGTAAGCAATCAAAAGATCTGCCGAACAGGTTGCTGTTACGCCATTACTCTCTTCCATGCTTCCGTTTACGTTTCCGAAGCCGGTATTCAGGCCACTGTTGGTGCCGACTTTTCCCGTCAGCTGGGAGATTCCTGTATTGCTGATCGAACCTACAGTAGAGAACAGGACAAAATTTGCCGCCGTACCCAATGTAGGAGCCTGAGCGAAATTTACGTTTGGTGCTAAAAGCAACAGTGCCGCAGTGATTGTGAGTATGTTTGTTTTCATTTTTTTTGATTTATCTGTGAAATCATTTTCACAACACAAAGATGCGCTTGTAGAAGGTGGATTGTATTACATAACTTTTATCCTTACTTGCAAAATTCACACTTGTTTGTTTTGCGCAAACAAAAAGAGCATTGCTGATCCAGCAATGCTCTTCTGATAGTAGTAGTTAAATTTACTGTATTGTAATAGCATTTCCCGCCATCGAGATGGCGCTGTTTCTTGCCAATGCTTTTCCGTCCAGTGATGCACCTGTATTAAAGGTAATGGCTTGCATAGCTAGTATGTTGCCCTTGAAAACAGAAGTTGTTCCAAATGTCGCAGAGGATCCAACTTGCCAGTAGATGTTACCTGCTTGTGCGCCACCGCTAAGGATGACTTTGCGGGCAGACGTGGTTGTTAAGGTAGAGGCTATTTGAATGATAAATACAGCCCCCGCATTTCCGAGTGCATCAAATGTTACATCTCCTGAAGACACAGAAAGGGAAGATGTTGATTTATAAAGGCCGGGAGTAAGTGTTAAACCTCCGATATTTCCTGACAATGTTACGATGTCTACAGATGTTCTTCCTGCAGCGTCATTGTATGCTGCCGTTAGGTCTAACTTTGCTTGGTTAGCAGTTACGTCGTTTACGTGCTGGGTTCCAACCAAAATTCCCGGAGGAAATCCTCCTACAGAAGTTCCAGGGCTTAATCCCATATTGCCGGTAACGGTTGTTGCTCCTGTGTTGCTGATCGCTGATCCAGCCAAAATAGCAAATGAGCTGGCACCCGCCAATGCTACAGGTGCTTGTGCAACAGACTGCAATGGGATAACTTGTGTATTGGTTCCTCCGGAAGAGGAAGGTGTAGGTTCATCTTTATCCTTTTTGCATGCCGCAACTGATACAACTGATGCTATGGTAAAGATTGCTAAAATGTTTTTTATTTTCATGGGGTATTTTTTTTCGCTTCTGGCGGACAGTTGTGAATATATTTCACAGGGCAAAGGTGGGGACAAACTTCACCCTCTTTGTTACATAACATTTTGAATGACTTGCATATTTCACACCTTAGAAACAAATAAGCCGTCCTGCATTGCTGCAAAACGGCTTGTTTCAGGTGAAAGACAAAATGAAATTACATTCGGTCCATATACCAACTCAATTCCTTTTCCATTTTCTTATATCGAAAAATTGTTGTGATGATCTTCTGCAATCGAATGAAAGCAGTTTCACTTTTTACAACATAGTCAAATGCACGGTGATGCATGCAGTTTACTGCCACATCGATCTTGTCCTGGGAAGAAAGCATGACCACAGGAATGTCCGGACTATATGACTTGATCTTATCTAGTGTATCCAAACCGTTCATGGCTGTTTTGTCGACTCCGTCCAGCTGATAATCCAGAATGATCACATCGGGGTGGCCGGATAGGTTATCCATCAGCATTTCACCGGTAGGAAATGTCTCTATGGTGAAATCAGCATGTTCCAGAAATTTAATTTCCAGGGATTTCAAAAAAACTGCATCGTCGTCTACCAGGTAGAGTTTTATTTTCTCGTTTGTCATTTTTTAGTATTGTTAATCAAAGTTAATTCTTCTTTTAGGCTTATGTATGCTTGTTCGCAGGCGCTTTCGATTTTCAGCAAGAGCTCAGAAGCTTCGTTGCTGAACTGTTTTGCTTTAGCAAGGTCCTGCAGTCTTTTTGCCATCGTTTCAACTTCTTGACCGATGCCCATGATCGCATAAGACGGAATTGTTTTGTGTACTGCTGAGTGCAGCATTTCCCAGTCTTTTTCTTTAAATCCCTGTTTCATCGCGCTGATCATTGGGGGAGTCTGCTCCAAGTACAAATTGATCATCTCCGTCAACAATTTAGGATCTGATTTTGTCAGTTGGTTTAGATAAGTCATGTCAATACGTTTAAACGTATTTATTGATTTTGCAGCCGGCATTTTAGCAGAGTGTAAGGGGCCCTGTTTCTTTACAAGGCTTACTATTTTATTATACAATACTCTTTCATCAACTGGTTTTGCGATGTAATCATTCATCCCAACAGCTTTGCATTTTGCAAGATCCACGGTGGTGACATCTGCAGTAAGTGCGATGATCGGGATGTTTGAATTCATTGTTTTCCGGATGTATTCGGTTGCTTCAAAGCCATTCATTTCCGGCATCTGAAGGTCCATGAGTATGATGTCGTAAGATTTAGCCTGCAACTGTTCAATGGCTATTTTCCCATTGGAAGCAATGTCTCTTTCAAATCCGAAGTCATCCAGCAACGTTTTCATCAGCAACTGATTGAGCGGAATGTCCTCTACGACTAATATTTTGATGTTCTTTATTTCTGTATCAACCTCCACGTTTTCGGTTTCCGATTCCGCGGCGTCTTTGGTTTTCAAAAAACTAAGGACAAAGCTGAAGGTTGATCCTTCATCGATCTTACTGCTTACCCGGATGGTGCCACCCTGCGGTTCGACCAGTTGTTTCACGATAGCAAGCCCAAGGCCCGTGCCGCCATATAATCTGGCGGTGCCGCTGGTTGCCTGCTGAAAGTCGTCGAAGATGTTATTTATTTTATTTTCTGCAATTCCGATTCCAGTATCAGTGACCGAAAATTCAATTTCTGCCTTTTCTTCATCTTGTTTTAACAGATGGACTTTTACAGTGATAGATCCGGTGGTAGTAAATTTCACGGCATTGCTCACAAGATTCAGGATAACTTGATGCAGCCTAACGGGATCTCCAACCAGTATTTCCGGTATGTTGTTATCGTATTCCTTAATAAGCACAAGATTTTTCTCCTGAATTTTTGTTTCGAACAAATGAAGCATCGAGGAAATCGAAGAGGCCATTTTAAAAGGAGTTTGCTCAAACGTCATTTTACCTGCATCTACTTTAGCGAGATCCAGGATGTCGTTGATCAGCACGATTAAAGCGTCTCCACTGACCTTAATGGCTGTTAAGTATTCATTTTGTTTTGCTGTTAGATTTGTTTTCAGAACCACTTTTGTAAAACCGATAATGGCATTCATCGGAGTTCGGATCTCGTGACTCATGTTGGAAAGGAACTGTTGTTTTGCTTTCACTGCATTTTCCGCAATAATGGTCGCGCTTTCCGCTTTGCTTTTCGCCTCTTCTGCGATGCCGGTTGCCAATTCGGCAAATATTTTTGCTTCCAGTAATTCTGTTCCTATTCTTTTTTGATCTGTTACATCTCTCGCAACTATCACAACTCCCAACACATTTCCCCGATCGTCCTTGTAAACAGATCCATTAAAAAGTACATCAGTGAGTTTTCCGTCTTTGTGACGGAGTGTAAGAGGGGCATCTGCCGCTGAACCTTTTGCAAAGACTTCCTGATATACTTCGCGGGCTTTTTGAGGCTCTGTGAAATAATCAAAGAAGTCGGTTCCAGTGAGTTGTTCTCGGGTTATTCCGGTTATGCTTGCCGTTGCGGCATTCATGTCGGTGATCTTTCCTTCTATGCTGATGGTAACTAGTGGATCACGACTGGCTTCAATGAGACTCCTTGCATAATTCGCGATTCTTAATTCAGCAGCACGCTTTTCCTTTTCATCAATTTGAAAAGCAAGTTCCTTATTGGCTATGACAAGTTCTGCGGCCCGTTTTTCTTTTTCTTCACTCTGAAAGGCCAATTCTTTGTTGGCGATGATCAATTCAGCGGCTCTCTTTTCTTTTTCTTCGTTCTGGAAAGCCAATTCTTTGTTGGCTATGATAAGCTCCTCTGCCCGTTTTTCTTTTTCCTCCGCCCGTTTCTCTTTTTCTTCGTTTTGAAAGGCTAGTTCTTTGTTGGCGATAATCAATTCAGCAGCTCTCTTTTCTTTTTCTTCGTTCTGAAAAGCCAATTCTTTGTTTGCGATGACGAGCTCTTCTGCCCGTTTTTCTTTCTCCTCCGCACGCTTTTCTTTTTCTTCGTTTTGGAAGGCTAATTCTTTGTTGGCAATGATCAATTCAGCGGCTCTCTTTTCTTTATCTTCGTTCTGGAAAG
>JBKJQG010000136.1:0-12571 GCA_046594925.1 Bacteroidia bacterium | reverse complement strand
TACGTTGTTGGGGTGATGGGGTGATGAAGTGATGGGGTGATGAAGTGATGGGGTGATGGAGTGATGGGGTGATGAAGTGATTGGGTGATGAAGTGATGGGGTGATGAAGTGATGAAGTGATGGGGTGATGGGGTGATGGAGTGATGGGGTGATGGGGTTATGAAGTGATGGGGTGATGGGGTGATGAAGTGATGGGGTGATGGGGTGATGAAGTGATGAAGGAGCAGAGAGCAAATTAAGGGGGAATTAAAAGTATAAAAAATAAGGAAATAAGTAAACGAATAAGAAAACACTAAACAACGGGATGGGAAAAATAATAGCAATAGCAAATCAGAAAGGTGGAGTTGGAAAAACAACAACAGCTATTAATTTGGCGGCAAGTCTTGCTGTACTGGAATTCAAGACCTTATTGATCGATGCGGATCCTCAGGCGAACTCTACTTCGGGAGTTGGGTTTGATCCTCGCAATATCAAGACCGGCATCTACGAATGCATCATTGACGGGATCGATCCGAAAGATATAATTCTTCAGACCGAAACACCAAATCTATTCTTGCTGCCGGCACACATCGACTTGGTTGGTGCGGAGATTGAGATGATCAATCTTCCGAACCGTGAGAAGATGATGAAAATGTCTTTGGACAAGATCAAAGCAGATTACGATTTCATCATCGTCGACTGTTCACCTTCATTGGGATTGATCACCGTAAACGCTTTGTCGGCGGCGGATTCAGTCTTAATCCCCGTTCAATGCGAGTATTTTGCATTGGAAGGATTGGGGAAATTACTGAACACTATCAAGATCGTACAGTCACGGTTGAATACCGAATTGGCCATCGAAGGAATTTTGCTGACTATGTACGATATGCGTCTGCGCTTAAGCAATCAAGTTGTAGAAGAAGTAAAAACACATTTCCAGCAAATGGTTTTCGATACCATCATTCAGCGTAATACCAAACTAGGTGAAGCACCGAGTTTCGGACAAAGCATCATCATGCACGATGCGAGCGGAAAAGCAGCTGTCAACTACCTGAACTTGGCGAGAGAGATCTTACAGAAAAACGGAATGACCAGGTTGAACGACTCTGAAAAATTCATTAACGTCGAAGAAGAGAATTAATGTGTACGATTTTAAAATCTAAAATTCTAGAATTCTACAAATCTAAAATTAGTTAAATGTTAACTACAAAAACAATGTCAACAAAAAGAAACGCATTAGGCAGAGGATTAAGTGCATTACTTGAAAATGCAAACACGGACATCACCGCTAACAAGCTGGAAGGTGAAGGAAAAGTAGTAGGCGCAGTTGCCAACATTGAGATATCTAACATTGAGACCAACCCGTTTCAACCGAGAACGCATTTTGAACAAGATGCATTGAATGAATTAGCAGGTTCCATTAAGGAACACGGCATCATTCAACCGATCACGGTGCGAAAACTGGGATACGATAAGTATCAGCTGATCTCAGGGGAGAGACGTTTCCGTGCTTCTCAGCTTGCCGGTCTTACCAGCGTTCCTGCCTATATCCGCATTGCGAATGATCAGGCAATGTTGGAAATGGCATTAGTAGAGAACATACAACGCGAAAACCTGGATGCCATCGAAGTGGCGATCAGCTACAAACGTTTGATCGACGAGTGTTCATTGACTCAAGAACAGCTGTCTCAAAAAGTAAGCAAGCAACGTTCTACCATCACCAATTATTTGCGTCTTTTGAAATTACCAGTGGAGATCCAGTTGGCGATACGCAACGGAGATATTTCCATGGGCCACGCCCGCGCTTTGATCAGTATCGAAAATGAAGATCAACAGTTGGACATCTATAACAAGATTGTGCTGAATGACCTTTCTGTCCGCGACGTCGAAGATTTAGCGCGTGGTGTGAAAACAGAAGTGGGGACAAAAACTTCCAAAGGAAATCCTGATAAAAAAACAGAGAAAGCTGTTTTGTCCGTTGAACAGCAAAATGCGGTAGAAGACCTTCGCGCCGTGTTCAACTCCAAAGTACTGATCAGCAAGGAATCAAATGGTAAAGGAAAGATTGTCATCCCTTTCAAATCGGATAACGACCTGAAACGCATCCTCGATCTGCTGGATGCCTAAACCAATGCTCCATAAACTTATTGCAGGCAGGTTATTTCGATCGATCATCGGAATAACCTTTTTGCTTTTTTTTACTTCGGCTCTTGACGCCCAGGTCAAAGATACTATCCGTCGCGGCGATACCATTACTGTTGTAAAACGGGAGCCGACAATTGTGAAAGATAGCTCAAGCAAGGACAACGTAAAAACAGTCGTGACCATCAAAAAAGGAGTTTATCATTCTCCGAAAAAAGCTGCATTGCTCTCAGCGATACTGCCGGGAGCGGGACAGGTCTACAACAAAAAATACTGGAAGCTGCCTATCATATATGCTGCAGCCGGAGGATTGGTTTACTCTTTTCAATTCAACCAGTCGCGCTACATTAAATACCGCACTGCCTACAAATACAGGATCGACAATGATGCATCCACTATGGATGATTACATTGGCGTTTACAGTGATGACAATTTAAATACGCTTCAGAAATATTATCACCGTTACCGTGACCTCACCGTCCTTGGCTTTGCTGCCGTTTATGCTTTGAACATCATTGATGCCAGCGTTGACGCACATTTGTTTACCTTTGACGTGAGTGACGACCTGACACTGAAAGTTCAGCCAACACTGATTCAAACCGCTGGAATGAACAGGTATACGACCGGACTGGGATTGAGTTTACATTTTTGACGGATGTCCGGTGTCGAAGGACAGAGGATGATAAATTTATAATATATGAAGATCGCATTAATAGGATATGGAAAAATGGGAAAAGAGATCGAGCAGATCGCAATCTCCCGTGGGCATAGCATTGTTCTGAAGGTTGACATCAACAATGCCGCTTCCTATACTATAGAAGAATTAAAACAAGCTGATGCGGCCATCGAATTCAGCACACCGGAAGCCGTGATCGAAAACATCCATAAATGTTTTGAGGCAAATGTTCCTGTCGTGGTAGGAACCACAGGCTGGTTGAAGGAGCTGGAAAAAATTAAAGCAGCTTGTACTTCAAAAAAACAAACCTTGTTCTATGCTTCCAACTACAGCATCGGAGTGAATTTGTTCTTTAAGGTGAATGAGTACCTGGCCAAACTTATGAATGCTTATCCTGAGTACAATGTGGGCCTGGAAGAAATCCACCATGTTCACAAACTCGACTCCCCCAGCGGCACTGCAATTTCTTTGGCCAATCAGATCCTCGAGAACAACAAACAAAAACAAAAATGGGTGAACGCACTCACGGAAAATAAAGATGAATTGGGAATTCTTTCGAAGCGCATTGATGAAGTTCCCGGAACACATACAGTCACTTATGCTTCATCGGTAGACGAGATTAGCGTGACACATACGGCACACAACCGAAAAGGCTTTGCATTGGGTGCTGTCATTGCTGCAGAATGGGTTCAGAATAAAAAAGGAATCTTCGGAATGAATGATCTGCTTGCGAATAACGAATAAGACGAATTTTACTGTTCTGTGTGTATCTAAAAAAGTAATTAAGATTAATTAACAAATTACAAAGCAATAAAAAACTGAGGATTCGTTTTCATTAGCGAAACATTAAAAAATACTATCTATGATCTCTTATTTATTTCTCATTCTCACCTCCATTACTACTGTCATCGGTCTATGGAAATTATTCCCGATGGTCGGTGAACAAAGCTGGAAAGCACTTATACCGGGTTATAACTTCATAGTATGGTTAAAGATCATTCAAAAGCCCTGGTGGTGGATCTTCTTGATCATCACTCCCGGGATTAATTTCCTGATGGTTGCGATCATGAATCTGCTGACTGCTAAAGCTTTGAACAAAAGAACTACGCAGGACAAAGCGATAGCTTTCCTTGTCGGATTCTTTTACATTCCTTATTTACTCTTCCAGAAAGATACCGTATTCGTGGGGCCGGAAGACATGAGCAAGAAAAAAACTTCCATGGCACGCGAGTGGACCGAAGCCATTGTGTTTGCCGTAATTGCCGCAACAGTTATCCGCACATTTTTTTTCGAAGCTTTTACCATTCCAACTTCCTCGCTGGAAAAATCAATGATGGTTGGTGACTATTTATTTGTAAGCAAAGTGAGTTACGGCGCAAAAATCCCTAACACTCCCCTATCCTTCCCTTTTGTGCATCACACCTTGCCTGGAACGGCCACGACAAAATCCTATTTAGAGTGGTTCAAGCTTCCTTATTTCCGTTTGCCGGGATTTGGTTCGGTTAAGAACAACGACATTGTGGTTTTCAATTATCCTGACGGGGATACCGTTGCTTTGAATTACCAGAATCAAAGTTATTATCAGATCCGCCGAGATGCGCATGTTTCGAGTCTATACAACAAACCCAATGCATTGATTAAAGTCGGGATTGACAGGAGCGGAAATGACTTAAAACAACCCATCGGAGAAGTTGTTGCTCGTCCGGTTGACAAACGCGAGAACTATGTAAAACGCTGTATTGCCATTGCAGGCGACAAATTGGAAATCAAGGATGCCGAAGTTTACATAAACGACAAGCATGTTGAAACACCAGAGCATGCACAATTTCATTACATAGTAAAAACAAAGGGTTTTGTTTTCGGGGAATACAACAATGAAGTGGGTGAGATAAAAAATGAACGACTCTTGGACCTCTATGATATCTATATAGATGAAATGGGCATCACGAACATTGTAGGAGACACAGTAACCTATCTGCTTAACATGCCTTTATCCACCGTTGCAAAGGTGAAAGGAATGTCAAGTGTCCTCTCAGTCGAAAAAGAAATCACACCAAAAGGTCAGTATGAAAGTCACATCTTCCCGCATTCACCAGCCATTAAGTGGAACAATGATAATTTCGGACCGTTTGTGATTCCAAAAGAAGGCTTGACAGTCGACCTCGACACGGCCAACATCAAGTTATACGACCGAATCATTGTCAATTATGAACTCAACACCCTAGATATAAAGGGCGACAAGATCTTCATAAACGGGGTGGAGGCTAGAAACTACACTTTCAAGATGGACTACTATTTCATGATGGGAGATAACCGTCAGAACTCTGCCGATTCACGCTATTGGGGAGTTGTACCGGGTGATCACATTGTGGGCAAACCTGTGTTTGTATGGATGAGCATTAAGGATCCGGCAAAAAATCCGGTTTCCGGAAGTGTAGGCTTACTCAAATCCTTTACCGAAAATTCCAAAAAAGGAAGATTCAGATGGGAACGCTTCTTTTGCTTTGTGACCACCGACGGACTGTCTAAATCCTACGCCTCTCACTTCCTGTGGATTGTTCTCGGAATAACTGTTTTTGTATATGCCCGCAAAAAATGGAACGCTAAGAAAGTAAAAAAATAAGCCTGACAATTTGAAATTCAAAAAAATAATATTGGATGATTGGGTAAAGGCTATTTTCTTTGCTTTTTTTACGATTCTTTTATTCAGAATCTTCTTGTTCGAAGCCTTTACCATTCCTTCTTCATCGATGGAAAAAACCTTGCTAACCGGAGATTATATCATCGTTAGCAAACTGAGCTATGGTCCACGCATTCCCATTACCCCCATCTCCTTCCCTTTCGCACATCAAACCATGCCCTTTACAGAAGGAGTAAATTCTTATGTTGACTGGATTCAGCTCCCTTACATGCGTTTATTTGGTGCGCCGGATTTGGAGCGGAACGACATTGTGGTTTTCAACTGGCCCGTGGAAGACGATCGTCCGGTTGATCAAAGAACCTTTTACATCAAACGCTGCGTAGCCATTGCCGGTGATACTTTGGAAATTCGCGACGGACAAGTATACATCAACGGAAAATACAGCGACCACGCAGAAAAACTTCAATTCGATTACAAAGTCAAGACCGACATTGATTCCATCAATAACGATTCATTGAGACTGCTTGGCATCACCGAAGGCGACCACATGCAGAATAAAGGAGAATTCTGGTTCACGATGAATCTGGAGAATGTAGAGATCATGAAAAAATTTCCACATGTGACTTCTGTCGAACCCCTAATCGACCGCAAAGGAGCTTACAATGATTATATGTTCCCGGAGAACGAGCATTTCCTGTGGAACGTGGATTTCTTCGGTCCGATCTACATACCGAAAGAAGGCGATTCCGTTAAACTGACAAAAGACTCATTACCACTTTATGAAAGGATCATAAGAGTATATGAAGGAAACGAATTAAGAGTCAGCAACGATTCCATTTTCATCAATGAAAAACATGCTACTTCCTATACTTTCAAAATGAATTATTTTTTCATGATGGGTGATAACCGCCACAACTCAGCAGACTCCAGGTTCTGGGGATTCGTGCCGGAAGATCACATTGTTGGGAAAACGGTTTTGGTTTTAATGTCCATTGATAAGTCTGATGGTGGGAATAGTATACGGGGGAAACGGTGGTTTAAGGGTGTAGACTAGTTCATTAGTATTATGGGGTGAGAGGCTTTCACACTAAACATAAAAAAATAATGAGATCTCTATTAATTATTATTTTTGTTTTATCCTCAGCTTCTTTTCTTCCCGCTCAAGAAAAAATCAAGAGCGATACCGTAAATCAAAAGGTTCATGGCAAGAAGGAGGGTTATTGGATAAAACACAGAAAAAATGGACAGATTCTGTGGGAAGGATACTATAAAGAAGGAGATAAAACCGGTTTGTGGAGATTTTACGACGAGAATGGAAAAGGATACTCTGAAGGAAAATTAATAAATGGCTACCGAATTGGGGAGTGGTATGATATTGATGTTGAAACAAAAACCAAACTTGATATGACAAAGTGGGATGGAAAAGGACACTGTGTCGGAGGAGCAACATTATCTTGGTAATATCACCACACAACCAAACCACAGCAAACTAATGAACCAGTGAACTAATGAACCAGTTAACAATTTTACCGTCGACCTACCTCGGCCCAATTCAATACTATTCCAAACTAAAACATTATTCGGAGTGCATAATTGAACACCAAGAACATTTTCCAAAGCAAACTTACCGTAATCGCTGTGAGGTATACTCGCCAAATGGAAGCCTTACACTTAGCGTTCCTTTGATAAAACGCAGTCAGCGCGAAATCACCAAAGACATTAAAATTTCCTACGAAGATCCTTGGCAGAAACTGCATTGGAGAAGCTTAGAATCTTGTTACAGACGTTCTCCTTTTTTTGAATACTTTGAAGATGATTTTCTTCCATTCTATGCTGATAAGAAATTTGATTTTCTGATCGACCTGAACGAAGAACTGCAGCAAATGATCTTGAAATTGCTAAAATTAAAACCTGCCTGTTCCTTCAGCACAGAATATCTGAAGACCTACGAAAATGCAGATGACTTCAGAACGCTCATTTCTCCGAAAGAGGAATTAAGCAGCGATGCGGCATTTATGCCCGTTCCCTACATGCAGGTGTTTGAAACCCGCCATGGCTTTTTGCCCAATCTTAGTATTATAGATCTCCTATTCAACGAGGGTTCCAAGGCGATTGAATTGCTTTAGTTTTTTGGCGCAAAAACGATGATTTGTTGCTATATTTGAAGCCTGACGGCAAAGTCAAAAGAGGAGAAAGTCAAAAGTCAAAAGGGGTATTTCCAATTAATTAGGAAAATCACTTTAAAAACACTTTTGACTTTTGACTTAAGAACTTTTGACTTAATTTTTGACTTTTGACTTAAAAACTTTTGACTTAACCTATGGACATTGAATTCAACAAGAACGAAGACGTGATGAAACAGCTGATCTCCGGCATGGAGCGCAAGCTGGAGAAAATATACTTAGGCGGAGGAAAAGCCAAGATCGACAAGCTGCATGAACAAGGCAAAATGACTGCCCGTGAACGTGTTGCTTACCTGATCGACAAAGACACAGAGACCTTAGAAATCGGAGCATTTGCGGGAGAGGACATGTATCAAGAACATGGTGGTTGTCCGGGCGGCGGAGTCGTTATTGTCATTGGTTACATAAGCGGAAGACAATGCATCATTGTCGCCAACGACGCAACAGTTAAAGCCGGAGCTTGGTTCCCAATCACTGGTAAAAAGAATCTGAGAGCACAAGAGATAGCTATGGAGAACCGTTTGCCGATCATTTACCTGGTCGACAGTGCCGGCGTTTATTTACCGATGCAGGATGAGATTTTCCCCGACAAAGAACATTTCGGAAGGATCTTTAGAAACAACGCAGTCATGAGCGGCATGGGCATTTTGCAGATCTCTGCAGTGATGGGAAGCTGTGTGGCTGGAGGAGCTTACCTTCCAATAATGAGCGACGAAGCCATGATCGTGGACAAGACAGGAAGTATCTTCTTAGCCGGATCTTATTTAGTAAAAGCGGCCATCGGAGAAAACATTGACAACGAAACATTGGGCGGTGCCACTACACATTGTGAAATCTCTGGTGTGACAGATTACAAATGCAAAGATGACAAAGATGCTTTGGACCGCATCCGCAACATCATGAGCAAAGTGGGGCATTTCGACAAAGCCGGTTTCAACCGTATTGAGGCGAAAGCACCGAACAAAGAACCCAAAGACATTCTCGGGATCATTCCGGATGCACGTGACAAACAATACGACATGCAGGAAGTGATCGACCGTTTGATCGACGAGTCGGACTTTGAAGAATACAAAGAAGGATACGGACAAAGCATCCTCTGTGGATTGGCAAGGGTTGACGGCTGGTCGGTGGGCATAGTCGCCAACCAACGCAAAGTGGTGAAGAGTAAAAAAGGAGAGATGCAATTTGGTGGGGTGATTTATAGCGACAGTGCAGATAAAGCAGCACGTTTTATAATGAACTGCAATCAGAAAAAAATTCCATTGGTTTTCTTGCAAGATGCAACCGGCTTCATGGTTGGGTCCCGCTCCGAGCACGGAGGCATTATTAAAGACGGAGCAAAACTAGTGAACGCTATGGCGAATTCGGTAGTACCTAAATTCACCATTATCATAGGCAACAGTTACGGAGCTGCCAATTATGCGATGTGTGGAAAAGCATACGACCCGAGATTGATTGTGGGCTGGCCAACAGCGCAGGTAGCAGTAATGGGCGGAGCTCAGGCTGCAAAAGTATTGGTACAGATTGAAGTGGCGTCTTTGAAAGCAAAAGGAGAAGTAATCACGCCTGAAAAGGAAGCAGAACTATACAATAAGACCAAAGACAGATACGATCAGCAAACAACACCTTACTATGCCGCTTCCAGGATCTGGCTCGATGCCATCATTAACCCACTGGATACCCGTAAATGGATTTCTATGGGGATAGAGATGGCTAACCACTCTCCCATTACAAAAGCTTACAATGTGGGGGTTATTCAGACCTAGGGGTGACTAAGTAACTAGGTGACTGGGTAAATTAAATCAATTTATTATTTTTCGTATCTTTGATAAATCAAAAACAAGCACTATGAATAAAATCTTTACACCCCGCTTTATTTTCATCACAACTGCCATCTTGGTGGCTGCTGTAAGCCGTGTATTCCCTCACATCAACAACTTCACTCCAATTGCGGCCATGGCTCTGTTTGGCGGTGTTTATTTTTCCGATAAACGCATGGCTTTTATTGTTCCTTTGGCAGCGATGTTCATTTCCGATGTTTTGCTGGAATTAACTACCGGTTGGGGGTTTCACAACACACTCATATACGTCTACGCTGCTTTTATCCTTACAGCTGTGATCGGACTTTATGTAAGAAGAAACATTAACATTTCAACCGTACTGGGCGCATCGGTGCTTTCTTCGCTTTTATTCTTCGTCATCACCAACTTTGGTGTTTGGGCAGCAAATGGAACCGTTGGCGGTGCTTCCGGATTAGCGAGCACTTATGTAATGGGCATCCCGTTCTTTGCTCCTACCCTTTTGGGAGATTTATTTTTCAATGCCCTTTTATTCGGAGCATTCTACCTGGCACAACGCAGAATACCATCTTTGGCGAAATAGATCGTCGAAACATAACATACAAGGATGGCGAAGCGTTAGTTTCGCCATTTTTCGTTGCCATAACCAAGAAAGTACTTTAAGCGGCGTCATTGCGGGATGACGGTTTTAATACAGTTTTAATACTATTTTAACATTTTTTAGAGTATTCCCGAATTCTATTCGTCTTTATAATCAAACATGGCTGAACCAATACTATACACTGCCGAAAGTCAAACAAAGGACGAGCACCTAACCGACACCATTCAAAAGGAAAGAGGCAAGCTTTTAACTTTCATCAGCAACCGTACACCTACTATAGAGGATGCTGAAGATATCCTGCAGGATGTCTTCTACGAGCTGGTGCAGAGTGAGACGATCGAGAATACAGCAGCGTGGCTTTACCGGGTGGCTCGGAACAAAATAACCGACTGGTACCGAAAAATGAAGCCCGACCGATTGGATGACATCTCTTTCAAAGGTCAAGATGACGATGACGCTCTTTTACTTTCAGACATGCTTCCTTCTATGGAAACTTCGGCCGACAAACAGATCTTGCTAAAGCTGATCTCAGAGGTGGTAGCCGATACATTGGAAGAATTGCCCGAGAACCAGCGTGAAGTTTTTGTACTCCACGAAATAGAAGGGAAAAGTTTGAAAGAAATAGCAGAACTGACGAATACAGGGATCAAAACCGTTATTTCGAGAAAACGCTACGCTGTCCTGTATCTGCAGGAAAGATTGAGAAGCCTTTACACTGAATTGTTAAACAACTAACCCTCCTTCGCTTCATCCTTCGTAGTTTTTACTACGGAGAAGGACTGACGCTTCGGAGGATAAAAAAACCAAATAAAAATGAATAAGAAATACAAAATACTAATGGTACTGAAGATAGTGGCAGGCATTGCCATCCTTTTACCTCTCTTCCTTTTCGGAACTATGTACTTGTGGAACTGGCTGGTGCCGACACTTTTTCACGGCCCGGTGATTAACATTTGGCAGACAATCGGGTTGATCGTTTTATCTAAAATTCTTTTTGGAGGCGGCGGTAAAAAATTCGGAAAATGCGGACGCTGCGGCGATCACGGGCATAGCCGATGGAGCTGGAAACAGCGCATGCAGGAAAAAATGGGCAACATGTCGCCTGAAGAGAAAGAAGCTTTCAAACAAAGGTTCAAGGACAAATGTAGAAGCAAATACTGGGGACAAGAAGAATGTAAAACAGATGATTTAAACAAAACCAATCTTAGCTAGACCATGCCTTCAACACTGCACATTTTTAAGACCAACATCAATACGATCGAACAAATTAAAAAAGTGGATTCCTTTTTATCAAGGCATTCTAAAATAACAAAGTGGAACATCGACATTGATGACCGGGACAAGATCTTAAGGATCGAGACTCCGGCAGCCGAAATCAACAATGTAATAGGGAAATTGAGGCCCTTTAACATTTATTGTGAAGTGCTTGAGTGACCTTGTTTTGCAGGTGGAAGAGCATCCCTTCATTGATCAATCAATGGAGGGATTTTTTATTGATGCAGTATTTTTGTATTTTAGTTGAACATTCAAACTCTGAAAAATGAAGATTTCTTCCTCCGCTGTTAAAATGACCACTGTTTTTGTATTCACCTTGCTGATCGTTTGTTTTGTTTGCTATCGCGTTGGCGCATTCGACGACACTTCCATTTCTCAGAATCTGGGAATAAGCGAAGGTAATTTTGATGTTACACCTCCGATGAATGCTCTCGATACACCATCCAGAGATTCCCTTGTGATAGAACTGGATCGTGAAATGATGTCGAGCTCAAAATCCATGCGGATGAGTCGTCCTGTAAAGCAAGATACCACTAAGAAAGCCGTAACAACGGATACTACCAAAAAGAAACAGCCGCAGAAATCCAATTATATGGGAAGTTCGAAGTCGGCGGTCATCTTTGAGCCTGCCCCTCAGCAGACGGATACAGCGAAAAATCCAAAAAAATAATCCATGGAGTTCTACAAATCAACGGAAGCGGCGGTCATCAGTCTGCTTTTTCTGCTGCTTGTTTTTCTGCCGATGGAAAAAGTTTTTCCCGCAAAGATTAAACAGAAGATCCTCCGTCCCTCCTGGTTCCTCGACCTTTGTTATTTTTTCGGACAATACCTGATCTGGGGAACACTTGTTCTTTGGGCACTCAACTATTTCAACAGTTGGATAAACGACCTCCTTCCCTCCTCATTCCGTGCTTCGGTAGCCGGACAAAGTTGGTGGCTGCAAGCCATTGAGGTAGTTATTTTGAGTGATTTCTTAATATACTGGGGACACCGTCTTCAGCACAAAGTGGACTTCTTATGGCGGTTTCACAAAGTACATCACACAGCAGAACATCTTGACTGGCTGGCCGCACACCGCGAGCATCCTATTGATTCAATCTATACGGTCGGGCTGATTAATCTCCCGGCATTCATTCTTGGCTTTCCATTAGAGACTATTGCCGGACTGATCGCTTTCAGGGGCATCTGGGCGATTTACATTCACTCCAATGTTAGATTGCCGATCGGTCCACTCAGAATATTGATTGGTGCTCCTGAACTGCACCACTGGCATCA
>JBKJQG010000110.1:0-5506 GCA_046594925.1 Bacteroidia bacterium | reverse complement strand
TACGTTTACCGCATTTAAACCTTTTTTGCCTTCAGCAACATCAAACGTTACTGTGTCGTTTTCTTTGATTTTGTCTTCCAAACCTGTTGCGTGAACAAAAATTTCTTGACCTGAATCATCTTTAATAAAACCAAAACCTTTTGCTTCGTTAAAGAATTTTACTGTACCTGTTTTCATTGTAATGTAATTTGATTTGTTAATATTTATGAGGCAAATATAAGTCGGATTTCAATAAAAGTCAATTTTTTTTGATTTATATCGGTTTTTTTGGTCGAAATGTCGATAATATTGCCTTGCTAAGCGAAACTTGTTAGTGGTGACAATCAGCTCCTTGCCCCAAAAACAGAGCTTCCTACGCGGATCATGGTGCTTCCTTGGTTGATGGCAGATAAGTAGTCGGAACTCATGCCCATACTCAGGGTCGTTAATGGGGAATCGTTAATGGGGAAATTGGAGAATCTGTCGTAAAAGGCCTTCAGAGAGCCGAATTCAGCCGAAATCTGGTCTGGATTTTCGGTATTTGTCGCCATTCCCATGAAACCGATGATTTTTATGTTTTTTAGCTCCTCCAGTTCCCTTGAAGCCATCAATTGCTCTGCTTCTTCGAAACTCAATCCGAATTTCGTTTCCTCTTTTGCTATATAGATTTGGAGCAGACAATCGATCACACGCTTGTTCTTTTCAGCCTGTTTGTTGATCTCCTGCAGCAGTTTCAAGCTGTCCACCGAATGGATCAGACTCACAAAGGGGGCAATGTATTTCACCTTATTGCTCTGCAAATGGCCTATTAAGTGCCACTCTACATCCTTTGGAAGCAGCGCTTGCTTATCAACTAGCTCCTGAACCTTGTTCTCTCCGAATATCTTGTGTCCCGCATCGTACACTTCCATGAGTTTTTCGACCGGCTGCGTTTTGGTTACCACAATTAACGTGACTCCGCTGGGGAGCGAAGATTTAATTCGATGTATATTCTCGGCGATTGACATTGCTGTAAAAGAGGTAAGGCGGTGAATGGTTATTTGGCAAAATAGGAGCAACTCTAATTAACAATGTTACTTACTTATTTTTCTCCTATTCATCGCTTAATGAATATATCACCAACCCACTCCTCATCTTAGGTTCCACCCATGTTGTCTTAGGAGGCATGATGTTATTCGTATCCGCAATGTGCTTCAACTGCTCCATCTCCACAGGATACAGGCCAAAGGCAACTTTAAAGTTCCATTTATCCACCTGGTGTTTCAATTCTTTCATTCCCTTGATGCCGGAAACAAAACCAATGCGTTTGTCGGTTTTGAGATCATGAACATTTAAAATGGGGGAGAGGATGTGCTCTGTAAGTATGGATGCATCCAGACTTCCAACAGGTTCTTCATTGTGAATAATCTCTTTTTTTGCATCCAGAGAATACCATTTTCCTTCCAGATACAAGCTGAAGTTATGCTTCTTATTTGGTTTATAGAGTTCTTCTCTTTCTTCCACTACGAATTTCTCAGAAAGTTTTTTGATGAAATCAGATACAGAAAGATCATTGATATCCCGCACTACTCGGTTAAAATCAAAGATCTTCAATTGTGTTTCAGGAAAGAATACTCCTAAATAATAGTTGTAAGGTTCTTTTCCTGTATAGCCCGGGTTCTTTTCTCTGCGCATCTTGCCCAATAATCCGGAAGAAGCGGAGCGGTGGTGTCCGTCAGCAATGTAGACTGCAGGGATCTTGGCAAAACGTTCCTGAATGGTGGAAACAGTTGTTGCATCGTTCACTAGCCAAAGTTTATGTCTGACCCGATCTGTTGTAGTAAAATCATACACGGGCTCTGACAGCATTGATTTTAAGGTTAATTCATCAATAACTTTATCGTTCGGATAGCTAAATAGAACAGGTTCTGCATTAAAATCACACACTTCTAAATAATGCATTAATTTTTCTTCTCTATCGGTTAATGTTTGTTCATGGATCTTGATCACACCGTTAAAATAGTCGTCGATGCTGGAACAACCGATGATGCCGGTATAGATGTTTCCATCTTTTAATTGTTGATAAATGTAATAAGTAGGTTTTTCGTCAGAAACAAAAACTTCTTCAGAGACAAACTTCAGATATTTTGACTTTGCTTTTTGCAATCGTTCAATCGAACCCGGCTTGGATTTCTTTCCATCACTGAAATCAGGACTAATAACATGAAGAAAGGAATAAGGGTTACTTGCTAACTTATCGTGCAGTTCGGCTGTATTATAGCCATCCACGGAGCGGGAAGCTACTAGATGAACTTTATCTCGAGATGGTCTTATGCCTTTGAATGGAATAATATTCGCCATATTAGTCGGGAGTCGGGAGTTGGGAGAAGGGAGTTTTGCTTTTCGGATAATTGATTTTCAATATCCTAAAGTTGATTAAGTCTTTCTTATTATAAATTGCAGCCATAATTAGTCGGGAGTTGGGAGTTTTGCTTTTCGGATAATTGATTTTCAATATCCTGAAGTTTTAAAAAATTGCGCCTTTATCGTTGTTTCTCATTTAAACTAATTTAATTTTATTTAGACTTTGATGATGCAATTTTTGAGCGAATTGCACTACTTAAACCGCTATTCATTTTTGCCAGTTCTACTAATTTACAGCGAAATTCGAGTTCTTCAACGTTTGTAATGTACTTTCTTCTATGTGCGAGCGTCGTACACACAACACATTCCTTCATTGATCGTTTTGATATTCTTAAAAAATTATTGAATTCCTTATCTGTGCCGCCAGATCCTTCACCGATGTTCAAAGCAATCGATGTTGCTGCACGTCTGAATTGGTCAATAATGTTAAATCTCTCATTCGACGGAAATCGATCGGTGACATCGTAAACCCTGTCTATAAAATCTAACGATTTCTGATATACCAACAATTTTTCAAAGTTGAAAATAGTTCCCTTATCTTCATTCATAGTTTCTTGGTTTAAATAAACGTTAAAATGTTTTCCCAATGACTATTTCACTCAATTCTTTCAACTTTTTTCAACCTTCCCGGCCAAGTCATTCCTTTCGACTATTCTCCAGTCTCCCAACTCCTGACTAACTCTCTTCTCCACTCTCCCAACTCCCAACTCCTGACTAACTCTCTCTCTTCTCCTCTCTCCCAACTCCCGACTCCTGGCTATTTATTTACTTGAAAAGTTTTGTCTCCGTTTTTGAAGAACTTCACAATTTGGTTCGCAGCTGCTAAACCAGCGTTAATATTAGCTTCAGATGTTTCGGCTCCTTGTTTTTTCGGCGTACAGTAATATCTGTTTTCGAATTTCAGAAGTTCTTCATGGTTGCTCGGCATAATGTCCGAGATGTATTTAAAATCCGGACGGTTCTCAAATACTTGTTTCAATTCTGCTTCATTGATCACTTCTTTTCTCGCGGTATTAATGACTGTCGCCCCGTTTGGCATTTTAGAAAGCAGCTCTAAGTTGATGGAATTCTTAGTTTTTTCAGTTGCTGGAATGTTCAAAGAAATGTAGTGACAAGTACTATAAAGCTCTTCAACCGAATCAACACCGTTGATGCCGTCTTTCTCGATCACTTCTTTAGGTACAAATGGATCGAATGCATAAACTTGCATGTCGAATCCTTTAGCAATGCGGGCTACGTTCTTTCCTACGTTTCCGTAAGCGTGAATGCCTATTTTCTTTCCTTTTAATTCAGTGCCCGAAACGCCTTTGAAGTTCCCTCTGGCCATGAAGACCAGCATTCCGAAGGTTAACTCCGCAACAGCATTTGAATTTTGTCCGGGTGTGTTCATGGCCACAATTCCTTTTTCGGTAGCTGCAGTCAGGTCAATGTTATCATAACCCGCACCGGCACGCACAATGAGCTTTAAGTTCTTTCCTGCTTCAATAACCTGTTTTGTTGCTTTATCGCTGCGGATGATTAAAGCATCTGCATCAGCAACGGCTTTGATAAGGTCATTGGGATCGGTATAATTTTCCAGCAAAGCTATTTCGAAGCCTGCTTCGGTGATTGTTTTCTTTATTCCTTCGATGGCCGCTTTGGCGAAAGCCTTTTCGGTAGCAACTAATACTTTGGTCATAGGTTGTTTTTAAATTCTTGTAAAAATAACTTTTTATTAGGGCTTTACAAAATTCATGTTCTTCCGCTCATTTCCAGGAATTTTAACACATAGAAGGCATAGATTTTATGGTAGTTCAAAGATGTCATCGGCAATTGAGGAGAATTACCTTTTCCTTGGGCTTTTCTGTTTTCTTTTATTAGGTTGCACATAGCGCTGAAGCTGGCTTCAGGCGCATAAAAATTAACGTTAAAATATGATTCCCTTTTTCGTTATACATTTTTCTGCCTGAAATGTCTATGTTTCTATGTGTTTAATTTTTTCTATCTACGGAGCGCCACATGAAATTTAAGATCGTAGCCCAGCCGAAGCTCCCGATTGGTGAAATGATTCGTGTCAGCAGCTATTTCAGTAGAATAAAGCATACCCGGAGGTGGCAAGGGCTCCAGAAGGATCAATGTATCGTTTTGAATCGTTTTGTTTAAGTCGGTAATGTAAGCCACCCGCTCATCTGCAGCTTTTGCATAGGCTGAGGCTATTGGATATTGCCACATCAGGTGAAATAGCATCAGGCAGATTCCTAAAACGACTGAGGTCATCTTCAGAATATTGGTCTGTTTTACATTTAAAACCCCCTTATAACCCGCATGAAAGAAGAGCACGCAGCAGTACACAGCAAAGAGATGAGAACTGAAGAGCCAGATTCGCGGCGGACCGGTTTCAACCATCACGTAGGCCACGAGGAAAAAGAAAAGCAGCAGAACAATGATGAACACCGAAGTGATCCTGATAAAAAAAGTGCGAAAGGAGGCCTGAAAAGATTTGATTTCAATGGAACAGCAAGCATTGCCCAACAACAAGAAGGGAACTGTAAAGATCAGAATGTAGGGGAGCTTGAAGGGTAGATAAAGAATCGAAAATTTCACGATTGATTTTGCCGTTATGAAAAAAGAATACAAGAACTGATGCTCCGGAAATAGGCCATCACGCAGGTAATTCCCCGGGGCCACCAAAAAAATTAGAAAGGACAAAGCAAAAAACAAATAGACGATCAGGAGTTGTTTCTTAGAAGAAATGAAAGCCTTGAAAGTTTCAGAACGTTTGTAACAGCGGAAAAGAATAACGGTAAACAGCAATCCGTAAAACACGGCATAGATTTCGGAAGAACCGCCGACATAAATGATGCAAACTATGGCCAGCAAGGTTGAAAGGACATTTCTGCGACCGGTTAGAAACACGCAGCACCAGGTAAAAGCGATGATGCTCCAGAGATAAGAACTCTGAGCACAAAACCAAAACCAGGATTCTCCGATGTCGACGCTGAGGAAAAACAAAAGGGCCGTAAAAGAAGCTGCAGTCAAAGCCAAATGGGATCTCGAAAAGAACGAAGCTTGACGAATTGAGAAATTTTTCAATAAGAGATAAGTCCCGCCAAACAAAAGAAAAGCGGCAAGAGGCGGAACTAAC
>JBKJQG010000025.1:0-25457 GCA_046594925.1 Bacteroidia bacterium | reverse complement strand
ATTTCATCTGAATTCAGGATCTGGAGCATCTGTTCCGCTTCTTCTTCCTCCCCAAACTGCAGCACGTCCTCTTGCTTTACGTTATTCTCAGATAAAAGGGCCTTTGAAATGGAGTTGGTCGTCGCTGGGAATAGGATGACCGTGGATTTGTATTTTTCCTTTATGGTGAGGGCTACGACGCATGAAATGACAAATGCTGCCACTGCAACCATAACCAACGGTTTGCGCCACTTATAGATAAAATACAACACATTTAATGAGTTAAAATCGGATGCCGCTTGAACCTTCTTGTCCATCATAAATAAGTCTAATTTGAAATAGGGATGACAAAATTAGAAAAAAATGGCAATCTGCCCAATTTTATGAGGTTTATCCGTATTTAAGGAGACGAAACATCGATTTTATGCTGATGATACCCGTTATGAAAGCCCACACTCCGCACCCAACAACCATTACAACAAAATTAAACCGCCAATCGGAAAAATGCAGCATTTTAGACCCGTAATTGATCGCTATAACCCCCACTACATAAATGATCAGAATGTTAATGAGCCTCCAGTTGACCTTGAATTTAAAGATCCGTTGGGCGATCACCACCTGGATGATGGCGGTAAGGAACTGAGTACTCATGCTGGAAATGGCCGAACCGAAAGCCTCATAACGAAGAATGAGGAAATAATTCAGGATGATATTCAGCAACATTCCGCAGGCAGCCATGTAGTTCAGCTGCTTCATGCTTCCATTGGCCGTTAGCAGAGTGCCAAAGATGTAGGTGGTGCAGACCGCCACAAAGCTCATCATCAGCAAAGCAAAGATCCTGGAAGATTCCCGCAAGTGAAGCGCATAAATTTCGGCAGTTTCATTTGGATGCTGAGGGTACATCTGGCCAATCAGCTCCGTATTGTAAAAGATACAGCCTACCCCAATCACAATTGCCGGAGCAAGTAACAGCGTACTGATCAGCTTTACCAGCGATTCGACAGATTCTTTGTGCTTCAACATCCTGGAAAAGACCGGCAAAAGCACCCCTGCAACCAAAAACGCGATCATGTTCGCGGCATCCAATATCCGGAAACCCTGAGCATAGATTCCCGACTGCACATCTCCATCCGGCAGCATCCGTTCGATCATTACTGAGTCTATGCGGTTGTAGAACGACATCAGAATGGTTAACACGGCAAAAGGAAAGCTCTTTTTCAGGATCATGAACGAAAAAGGCCAGTTGAACTTGAATCTGAAAGTTTGCGTTTTACGGACGATGATAATAAATGCCGTAGCTGCCGCAATAAAATACGCGAAAGTCTGGGCATACACAAAATACATAATTCCGTCCTCCGTATACAAAATCCCACTGTTCAGCAACACCACACAAATGCAAATCAAGATACTGCGGTCGAGCACGGAAATGAATCCGTCCGTCTTGAACAAATGCAAGCCAGCGAGATTGCTTCTCAGATACAGAATGAAAAAAATCAGGAACATGTTGAATCCCTGAATCAGCAGGAGTTTCATCAGACGAGTATCGTACCCTATCATCATCCCAACTACCACCACCACAATTATATAGATCACCGCTAGAAAGAGTTTCAGTGTAAACAGACTGGAGAAATGTTTCGTCAGCAGGTGGCTGTTCTGGGAAATGTTCTTGTTGTTGAAATTGGTGATCCCGAAATCCAGGAGAATGGTAAGCAGGAATGAAAAATTGAATACGGCAAAGTAAATACCGTATGCCGCAGTTCCGACCTGTGCCTGCACCGCTTTTTCAATACCCAAAACATAAAAGGGTTTGATTAGCAAATTCAGGAAAAGGATCAAACCAAGATTGGTAAGGAACTTTTTTTGCATTTTTAAATGTACTTAATTAAAAACTTAAGGATTTGTTAAAAATATAAAATTCTGGGTACGGTGCAAAGACTTGTTGAACTCCACCGCTTTGTTATCAACTACCACGATGGTCTTATAATTAAGCGACTTAAAAAGCTCAAAACACTTTTCCCGGTTCTCATTTTCCCATAACTCAGCATACACCACCGGTTTATTTTTCGCAATGAGCTGTCTTGCTCCGTCCAGTACGAAGAATTCAAAATTCTCAACATCGATCTTGATCCCACTGATACGCTTTTCAGAATACATCAGCTCAGGAATATTGTCCAGCATCTTCAAAGGAACTTTGAATCGTTCTCCATCATTGTTCTCAGGAATGGAATCGTGAATGACGTGGCTCAAACCCTGCATCTTTACATTGGAAATCACCGGCATCACCATTTCCACTTCGCCTTCCGTATTTCCGAGCGCCACTTCAAACAACTTCACATTCTCCAATTTAAAATAAGAAATGATTCGTTTGAAAGCACCGATGTTATTGGGCATGGGTTCAAAACTATATACCTTAACACCCTTGATGGTCCTCGCCAAATGAACCGTCATGATCCCGATGTTTGCTCCTATGTCCAGCACAGCCGTGTTTTCCGGCAGCAACCGTAAAAAGGCGAAAAAATCCTTTTCATTTTTATCTTTTCTCAGGGTCAATATTTTGTACAAAGAGAAAATGAAAAGATAATTTCTAAAGCCCAGCAGCTTGTGCAGGATATATTTTACCGTGTTTTTCATTCGGGCTGTAAAAGTATGATTTTTTACGTAATTTCGTGGCTAAGCAGCCTTTTAATATTAATGAGTTCCCGCATTGCTGCGGGATCAATTCGGCCAAGTTTTTTCTAGAAACAAAACCGGTCTCTTGGAATGGAAATAGTAGTAAATACAAGATTATTGATCAAAAACAAGCTGGAAGGTATTGGCTGGTTCAGCTTTGAGACATTGACGCGCATCACCAAAGCTCACCCGGAGCATCATTTCATTTTTTTATTCGATCGTGATTTTGATGAGGAATTTATTTTTTCCGACAATGTTACCCCCTTAATTTTATCGCCGCCGGCGCGACATCCAATCTTGTTCTACTGGTGGTTTGAATTTTCCGTCGCGAATTTTTTAAACCGATACAATCCAGATCTTTTTCTTTCACCAGACGGCTACCTGTCACTGAAAGCAAAATGCAAGCAGTTGGCGGTGATCCACGACATCAATTTTGAACACCACCCTAAAGATGTTTCCTGGATGGTGAGAAAGTATTACAAGCGCTTCTTTCCGAAATTTGCAAAAAAAGCTAGCCGCATTGCGACCGTTTCTGAGTTCTCTAAAAAGGACCTCATCGATTGTTACAAAATCGAGCCGAGCAAAATAGATGTGGTTTACAATGGCTGCAATGAGTCGTATGTACCCATTAGCAAAGAGCAGCAGCTGCAAACAAAACAAGAATTCTCCAAAGGCTGCGATTACTTTTTATTTGTCGGAGCCCTTCAGCCACGCAAGAACATAACCCGTTTGTTCCAGGCTTTTGACGCGTTCAAAGCAGCCGAAAAGAATGACGTCAAGTTGGTAATAGTGGGAGAAAAATACCGCTGGACCAGTGAAATCAAGAGCACTTACATCGGCATGAAATTCAAGGACGATGTGATCTTCACCGGACGTCTTATTACAAACGACCTTCACAAAGTGATAGCCTCGGCCCTGGCCATGACCTATATTCCTTACTTCGAAGGATTCGGAATTCCGATACTCGAAGCGATGAACTGCGATACACCTGTAATCACCAGCAACATTACTTCTATGCCAGAAGTGGCGGGAGACGCTGCTTTGCTGGTCGACCCTTACTCTGTAGATGCCATCTCCAAAGCGATGATCTACCTTTACAAGGATGAAGACATGCGTCAGACACTGATTGAGAAAGGAAGAAAACGCAAATTGGATTTTAGCTGGGAGAAGACTGCAACAGCCTTATGGGCAAGTATGGAAAGGACCGTCAATGCTTAAAAAATACTTTCACAAGACACTAGTCGAAGCTGGTTGCGACGAAGCCGGAAGAGGTTGTCTGGCCGGCCCCGTCCACGCCGCCGCCGTCATCCTTCCGAAAAATTTCAAGAACAAACTGCTGAACGATTCCAAAAAGCTGACCGACAAACAGCGCAAGCAACTGCGCCCGATCATAGAAGCCGAAGCGATTGCATGGGCAGTTGGAATAGTCTCCGTCGAAGAGATCGATGAGATCAATATCCTGAATGCCTCCTTCTTGGCCATGCACCGCGCATTGGATCAACTCAAGGTGAATCCCGAAAGCCTGCTCATCGATGGTAACAGGTTCAAAAAATACAGAGAAATTCCGCATACCTGTATCATTGAAGGAGACGGCAAATACCTGAGCATAGCCGCCGCATCCATTTTGGCCAAGACATACCGGGATGACCTGATGGACGAATTGCATGAAAAATTTCCGCATTACGGCTGGCTGACCAACAGAGCTTACGCAACCGCCAGTCACCGCAAAGCCATTGAGCTTCACGGCATCACCGAACACCACCGCAAGAGTTTCAGACAATTGCCCGATCAGCTCAGCCTGACGTTTTAATCATTTCTTTGTTAGTAAGTTCATTGCTGACCGCCTGTAAACACTGCTCCTTTTTCTAATTTCGTAACATGTTAAGGAAAATCATTTTCGGGACAGTGGTTACCGTTTTATTAGGAGGCGGTTTGTATTGGTTCTTTTACACCAAAGAAGCCCGCATGCCGGTCACCGAAGGAATAAACGCCATCCCTTCCGATGCGGCCATCATTTTTGAAAGCAAGCAATCGAAAAACACCTGGAAAAAATTATCACAGACCAACATCATGTGGGAAGAATTGCTGGGAACACAAGTGATCGACCGACTCAACCGCATGGGCAGCAGCATTGATTCTATCCTTCAGACCGTTCCTGAGATTGCTCAGCTTCTGGATGAACATTCGGTTTACATCTCCGCTCACAAAACACGCAAAAATGATTTCGATCTTTTGTATGTATACAGCCTTCCCGACCTCACTTATACATCTGCCGTTGAAGATTTTTTTAGGGAAAAGATTCACTATGTCAAAATCCCCATTGAAGAAAAAGAAACCGAAGGAGAACTAGTCACTTCAATCGCAACCGAAAAAATGGGCAGGATCCATTTCACTATTGTCAAGGGCATTCTGATACTGAGCGGTAACCTGGAACTCTTGGAAGCCTCCATTCATCAAATCAAAAGAGGTACTTCTCTCCTCAGCGACAAAAATTTCAGCACAGTCCTGAATGCATCGGGAAAGAATGTGGATGCGAATGTATACATTAACTACAATCAATTTCCGAGCCTGGTGTCCCCTGCCCTCTTTAATCCCGGCGAAAAGACCTTGGATCCACTTGGCAATTTTGCAGATTATTCGGGCTGGGACATTTCCTTAAAACCGAATGCGCTTACACTTTCGGGGTTCACATCGGCCAGTGTATCAGGAAACAGTTTTTTAAGCTTGTTCGTTAAACAAAAACCGCAGGAAATGGAAATGATAAAGATCATTCCTGCAAATACCTCCGCGTTTTTATTCATGGGCTTGAGTGACGCCAAAGCATACAATCGGGATCGAAAAATATATCTGACGGCAAGACAGGAATTAAACAAGTATGCTAAGTACATACAGGATGTGAATGTTAAATTGCATACCAACATAGAGAACAGTATGTTCAGCTGGATGGACAATGAAATGTGCGTGGTGGTTACTGAGCCCGACAGCAGCGATGCCCTGGAGAACACTTTTGCAATCATCCGTTCCAACACCATAGAGGACGCCATCGGGACGCTCAATGAACTGAGTGCATTAGCTTACGAAGCTGCAGCATCGGAAAACGTCTCTGAACTGGAACCAGGCACTTACAAGAACCACTTCATCAACCACCTCAGAATTCCCGACCTGCTGCCTCAATTGCTGGGTGAACCATTCAGTCGACTTCATAACAATTATTATACTGCGATCGGTAACTACATTGTTTTTGCAAACTCCGACAAAGCCTTGCGTTCTTTTATTGATGCCTCTGAAAGCAATAAAACCTTGATGAACGACAAGAACTACAAAGCATTTTCAGAAAACATTTCCGCCGAATCCAACATTTACCTTTACAATTCTATTGCCCGATCAAAGAAGTTGTACAGCCGTTTTGTCAATGAAGACCTCAACAAAGAGATCGAGTCAAAAGAAGAGCTTCTGAAAAAATTCGAAGCCGCCGGAATGCAATTTTCTTCCAATGGCAAATTATTTTACAGCAACATTTACCTAAAATACAATCCCGAACAAAAACAAGAAAGCGGAACGCTCTGGGAAACAAAACTGGATACGAGCTTCAGCAGCCGACCATACTTGCTGATCAACCACAAGACCAAGGCGAGAGAGGTTTTTGTGCAAGACGATGCCAACAAGGTGTATCTGATCAGCAATACGGGAAAAGTACTGTGGACGAAAAAACTGAACGAAAAAATAATGAGCGATGTCACACAAGTGGACGTGCTAAAAAACGACAAACTGCAAATGGTCTTCAACACCCGTTCCTCCATATACATGTACGACCGAAACGGAAACGACATGGAAGGATTTCCCATAAAACTCCGCTCACCGGCAACCAATGCCATTTCCGTGATCGACTATGAAAAGAATCGAGATTACCGAATCTTCATCGCAACGGAGAACAAACGCTTGGTTTGCTACAAAGCCAACGGTGAACAGCTGACGGCATTTGCTTTCGACAAAACTACCGACCCTGTCTTCATGCCTGTTCAGTATTTTGTCGCCAACAACAAAGATCATCTGTGTGTGATTGATGTAAAAGGAAAAATTTATCTGCTGGACAGGAAAGGTGAAGTACGCGTCAAAATGAAAGAACAGATGGAACCTGGGATACGGAATTTCTTTGCAGAGCCCGGAAAAGATTACAACAAATCTTATCTAATCGCATCCGACACTTTGGGAAATGTTATAAAAATGAGTCTCACCGGACATAAGGAAAGCATCAAACTGCAAGACTTCGAGACCTCCCCGTATTTTGACCTAAAGGACATCAACAATGACAAAACAAAAGAATTCATTTTCCTGACAAGGACAGAATTAAAAGTCTTCTCGCAGGATAAGTCGCTGCTGTTCAAATACGAATTCGGAAACAGGATCTCCCTCTGCCCTTTGTTTTTCCTGTTCCCGGATGAACAAGGAAGAATAGGAGTAGCCTCCGAAGAAACCAACGAGCTTTTCCTGTTCAATAACAACGGATCCCTGTTCGATGGCTTCCCGATGAATGGCAGGACAGCCTTTTCCATTGGCGACCTCAACAACGAGGGACACTACAATCTGGTCACCGGCAGTTCAGAAAATTCCATTTTTGTCTATCAATTGAAGTAGGCCTTGTTTTTAAAAAAAATTGTATCTTTATTCGATAAAAATCATACCCAATCGATGAAAAAAATTGCATTATTAGTTACTTCTGCCGTTCTGATGACGGCGTCGTCTGTTGCTCAGGATTTTCTGGGATACATCAACAGTAATTACTCCGGCGTGACAGGCACGGACCTCAATCCCGCAAACGTAGTGGATAGTCGGTATAAAACCGACATTTGTCTTTTCGGAGTCAGCGCGGCACTGTATAACAATTATGTTGGGATGGACCGAAGCGCCCTTAAAAACAAAGATCAATACGGGCATTTATACGCTTTTGACGACACCCTTTTTACCGAGCATTACCTTACTCCACGCCAAAATAAGGTTAACAAATCCGCTTATTTTTCGAATCAGATCTATGGACCATCGTTCCTGGTAAGCATCAATCGCAAAAATGCTTTTGCGTTAAAAACAAAAATACGGACGCTGGTCAATCTGGATGGTTTGGAGCCAGAACTGGCACAGCTTGCTTATACTCAATTAAAAGATTCTTCCTTGTGGAGACAAGGCCTCAGCAATCAAAATTTTAGCGCTCAAACCATGACCTGGGCAGAGTATGCCCTCTGTTACGGACATGTATTCAAAGACGACGGCGCACACTATTTTAAAGCGGGAATCACTGCTAAATACATACAAGGGATTCAGTCGGCCTACATGAGCATCAAAGACCTGGATTATAATTTCACCAACGATACTACCCTTACACTTCTTCATTCCGATGTTAGTTACGGCCACTCGTCCTCCTATGAAGGCGACAAGATCGAACCCGGCTACAAAAATGCGTCCCTGTTTTCCTGGGGACTAGACCTCGGTGTTGTTTATGAATTCCGTCCTGATTTCGAAACCTTTAAATACGACATGGATGGAGAAACAGGATTGTGGAGAAGAGACCAAAACAAATACAAATTAAAAGTCGGACTGTCGGCAGTGGACATTGGGTACGCAAAATTTAAGAAAGGAACATACTCCCGAAATTTCACCGCCGATATCAACTTATGGAACCTGCACGAATTTGACAGCGTTGAATCTTTTGACGATTTCGATAGTTTGCTGAATGCAAATTATCCAATGAACAAAGGAGATGAATATTACAAAATGAATCTCCCGACTGCTTTTGCATTACAGGTAGATTACCATATCCACAAAGATTTCTACGCGAACTTCACGGCATACTGGTCGCCACGTTTTAAAAAAGATGCAGAGAAAGTACACGACCTAACAACGTTCAGCATCACTCCGAGATGGGATCACAAATGGTTCGGAGCTTTCCTTCCATTCTCTTATGACCTAACCGGAAATTTCAAAGCCGGGATAGCACTTCGGGTCGGGCCATTGATTGTCGGAACAAACAGTCTCGGCCCTTGGGTATCCAGAGGTGACATTTACGGGGCAGACGCCTATGCTATGCTGAAGATTCCTATCATGTACCGCAGCCCAAGAGATAAGGATAAAGATAAAGTTTCCGACAAAAAAGACAAGTGTAAGGAAGTTCCGGGTACCTGGGAATTCCTTGGTTGTCCGGACCGTGACGGAGATCACATCCAGGATAAAGACGATGCCTGTCCGGATGAACCGGGAACACCTGAATTCCAAGGTTGTCCTGATAAAGACGGCGATAAGATCATCGACAAACAAGACGCTTGTCCGGATGTTCCAGGTATCCTTGAGTTCAATGGCTGTCCTGATAAAGACGGCGATAAGATCCAGGATAAAGAAGATGATTGTCCGGATGAACCGGGCTTGCCTCAGTTCAAAGGTTGTCCCGACAGAGACGGAGATGGCGTGATGGACAAGATTGATGAATGCCCTGACAAACCGGGCCCTGCATCCAACAATGGTTGTCCCGAAGTGAAACTAATCCTGATCGATTCACAGGGAAATACATTGAGAACGGCAGTCCAGTCAAAAGACGGCAGCTTCAGCTTTGATGAGCTTCCAGCCGACGAATTGGTGCTTTTCAATCTGGAAGGCGAGAACACGGACGTATTCACCGAAGTTAAAGTTGTAGTTGGCGGCATTGCGAAGAAAGCGATCAGAGATCTGAAGAAAGACAAATATTTCCGTTTCATCGTATTGAAAGCGGCTGACAACAAACTGAAACCGGAAGACAATAAAGACGTGGCTATCAAGTTGAACAAAGAAGAAGCAGAGATTTTGAAAAAGGCTTTCGACAACTTAGAATTTGCAACAGCTAAGGATATAATCAAAACAGAGTCCTTGACTTCATTGGATGAGTTAGCTACATTAATGGCTAAGAAACCATTATGGAAACTGAAGATTTCAGGACACACTGATAACCAAGGTAAAGCAGCTACCAATCTGAAATTGTCAGAGAAACGAGCTAAAGCCGTTCAGAATTATTTGGTAAGCAAAGGAATTGCTGCTGATAGATTCAAAACAGAATGGTTCGGTCATAAAAAACCAATCGCTGATAATAAAACAGAAGTGGGCCGTCAGAAAAACAGACGTGTTGAAATGTTGATCATTGAATAATTAGAAACCAAATAAAAACGCAAAAAGATGAAGAAAATTATTTTATCTCTGCTTGTTATAGCAACGGGAACACTAGCAAAAGCACAAGACGGAAAATCAGCCTTAGCCGCTACGGAGATTAGTTGGTTCGGACTCGATTTCACGAAAGCAAAATTCGTCGGAGCATTTGATCAGGGGGTCGGAATTGCCCCTGCAACAGGATCGGACATGAAAACGAAATGGATCCCAAGCTGGAATGCCTTGATCGTGAACGAGCCTCAGCATTTTGATTTCAGAAAAGCTTTCCGCAAGGACAATGTTACTTATGATATGAAATCTTTGAATGAGCTGAACAGCAAGATAGATGTTGATGCCTGCATGGTCTACAATCCAGGAACTTTGACAAAAGCTGACGTTGAAGCGTCCGTAAAGAACTACGAAGCCGATGTTAAAAAATCTGGCATTGGAGTTTCCATGGTCGTTGAAAATTTCAACAAAATGACTGCTGAAGCAACTTTTTATGTGGTGTTCTTCGACATCGCGACAAAAAAAGTTCTTGTGTGTGAGAAAATGACCGGCAAAGCGATGGGCATCGGAATGAAGAACTACTGGGCTGGAGCGGTGAAAGCCATCCTGAAACAGATCGATGCATCTGAATATAAGAACTGGAAAAGTAAATACTAAAATCAAATTTATTTCTCAGTCCCGCACCGGATTCCGGGCGGGACTTTATTTTATTACTATGAAAAAGACCCTTACACTATCTGTTTCTGCACTGATTCTGTCGGCTTGCAACGTGAGCACCAACCCTGAGAACAATGCTTCGCTCAAACTCGATAGCCTTGTTGTAAAAAGAGAAACAAAAGCACCCGAACATTATACGGGCCTTTTCCGAGCACACCAGTCGAACTTTCTTGATTGCGGAAGCGGCCAACTTTTTGTCCTGACAGGCCTCCCGCCTTCCATGGACACTATGTATTCCAACATCCTTCCCGACGCATACGCTGATGAAGCGGTATATGTCGAAATGGAAGCAGCGCGTGACGCTCAGGATCCAACGGCATTGCACTACACCAGCGGCCTGAAGATGGAACGAAAGAACTACAAGAACACTTGTATTGCTTCCGACTATTGGGTAATGGGAATTGAACCCTTCTGGCAAATCCAGATCTCAAAGGCAGAAGGGCTGATCGACTTTCACGATCCTATGGCTCAGAAAACAACTCATTTTGTTTATGCTGCGCCGGAAATAAAAAATGGAGTGGAGGTTTATTCTACAACAGACGGAGAGAACACAATCAGAATCAGCGTTAAAAAAGAAAAATGCAACGGTGCCGTCGACAAGCAATACGATTATTCTGCACAAGTAGAGTTTAACGGCAAAAAATACAGCGGCTGTGCGATAAAGCCGGAATAAAATAAAAAGCAGAATTATGAAATTACACGTTATAAATACCGGAAACTTTAAATTAGACGGTGGCGCCATGTTTGGCGTGGTCCCGAAATCGCTGTGGAGCAAGACCAACCCGGCAGATGAGAATAATTTGTGTAACTGGGCCATGCGGTGTTTGCTGGTGGAAGACGGAAACAGACTAATGCTGATCGACAACGGCTTAGGCAACAAACAAGATGCAAAATTCTACAGCCACTATTTCTTAAACGGTAACGACACACTCGACAACTCACTAAAAACGGCGGGATTCAGTCCGGATGACATCACCGACATGTTCTTGACACATCTGCATTTTGACCACTGCGGTGGAAGCATCAAATACAAAGAGGACAAAACAGGATTTGAAACAAGCTTTAAGAACGCAACCTACTGGAGCAATGCCGAACATTGGGAATGGGCTACAAAACCTAACAACCGGGAAAAAGCAAGCTTCTTAAAAGAGAACATCCTTCCCATTCAGGAAAGCGGCCAATTGAAATTCATAGAAGGCGAAAACAGCAAAGCTTTGGGTGAAAACATTTCACTCTCATACATGCGCGGGCATACCGATGCGATGATGATCCCGCAAATAAAATACAAAGGAAGAACGGTTGCCTTTATGGCGGATCTGCTTCCGTCGACTGGCCACATTCCGCTTCCATACGTTATGGGTTACGACACGCGTCCGTTGATCACCTTGGATGAAAAAGAAAAATTTCTCAAGCGCGCAGCCGATGAAGAATTCGTTCTGTTCTTTGAACACGATTCCGCGAATCAATGCTGTACAGTTCAGAATACTGAGAAAGGCGTTAGATTGAAAGACGTCTTTTCTTTGGAAGAGTGTTTCGGGAAATAATAAACTCATGCCTCCGAAATTTTTCACGCAGATTTTCGCAGAAAAGGCTCGCAGATAAGCGCGGAAAGGATGGTATGGAAGTTCTCAGATCATTAGCTGATTCCCTGGAGTACACAAAAATAAAATCTGCGAGCCTTTTCTGCGAAAATCTGCGTGAACCTTTTTCCTAGAATTCAATCTTCATCTCCTTTTGAAGCATCCCATCCGCATTCACTCTTGCGTAGTAAGTTCCCTGTGGAAGATTTCTTGTCCTGAAAGTATAGTAGTGCTTGTATTCTCCCTTTTCACTTTGTAGATTTTCAAAAATTACCTGAACCATCACACCCTGTTCGTTATAGATGGCCATGGTTGAATGGCAAGACATCGGAAGCACATAATCGAAAACGCCTTCGATCCGCACAGCTCTTCCCATCACCGTTCCATCGCTTCCTGCCTGATACCTTACATCGTAAGCCGGAATCGGTCTTCCAGTCAGCTTGGAAACAAAGTTCCTCAAATTGTTTTTTACTTCTTTGTCCCCATCATCAATACTGCCGATCGAACTGTTATCTGAAACCACCCAAACGGCACTTTGAGCAGATTGACTAGAGTAATATTTATTCTTATCAATGAACATCGCCAGCTTAATGAAAGTGCTGTCGCCCATTTTACCAACCCCATACTCATGCTTCTCCTGTGGTGAATGATTGTTAGCTTGACAGCACATCCCGCTGATCTTCACATTTTTTGTCTGATTGGCATTCACGAAGAATTCCTGTTCTCTGGTTACCAAAATATCTTGTTCATCCTGATGTCTGGAATCCAGCCTTCTCCCCGCTTCTATTCTCAGGTCCAATTTACGGCTGGTCAGGTTCTGCACCTTCATCTCTATCACTTCTCCCGTATACCCTCCTTTGCTTTTAATGAAGAGCTTTACAAATCCTTTTTTTGCAGCCTCTTCAATACTCATCACAACATTTGCCAAAGCAGATGTGTCAGTAAGACTGAAAGCCATTAATAGTATACTAACCGGGTGATACGATTTCATTTGGACCTCCTTGTTTTAAGAACTTTATTCTTATAACGGAGAAATGAATGCAAGATACACGTGAGAAAAAAATAATTCTAAAAAAGAGTGAAGACGGTTTCTTCGAATCCAATGTAAACACCGTCATCACGCACTTCTATTGGATAAGGCTGAACATAGTCCCCCAAGCCACTTTTAGCACGACCAGTCTTCAGGTCGAAATGATAACGATGTACAGGACAAACCACACTTCCCTGTTCTGTACAGGATCCACTACCAAGCGAGGCTCCATTGTGCGGACACCGGTCGTTAACGGCAAAAAAACCTTCGGCGGTATGTGCAAGGCAAATCTTTTTCTTGCCGACCTGCATAGTGGTGACACGCCCAACCGCTAACCTGTTGCTGGCAGCCTCCATCGAAGGAAAAAGCTTGACCCAGTTTGTTTGTTTTTTGAATAACATTGTTATGCTCGCGTTATAGCTTCATTACAGGCACTACGAAGGCACCCTTTTGTTTTTCTTTTTCAGAATAGATGCATCCAGATAGTATAGGATTCTGACGGAAAAACTGTTGAATTTAGGAGAATCAAAGGTTAGGTCAAGATCATCAGAAAAGTGCTGAACGACCACATCTCCACGGGTATAAATGGCATTTTTCCAGACAAAACTCATCTCACTTCCAGGAAGGAATTGCCATGTATAGACCATGTCTACGTTGAAAGCATTGAAATTCACATCGGAGATACCTGCGTATTGAGGCTGATCGAACAACAATCCTTTGTCGCCCAAAATATAATAATGCTGGTATTCTGCTTTCGACCAGTAATGTCTTCCTCTAAGGGACAAGGACATGCGATTAGTGAAAATGTAACTTGCATTCAGGGTATTTTGTATTGTCAAAACCTTTCTTCTTCCGAAGGTGATAGCTTCGGTGAGGTTGTTGTAATTCACAAAGCCGATATCATCATTGATGTAATCGCGGTCGAAATCATAGTTGAAGGAAAGTTTATTGTTCACGCGGAAACGCGGAGCAAATCCAAAGGCAACATTGTAACGGTTGTTTTCCTCAAAATAATGATAACGAACACGTCCGTCCAAAGCGAACCTTTTTCTATAATCGGTAGAGAACCAATAGTATCCCAAATAATTCTTTGGAAAAGTATAATAACGTCCTGACACCCTGGGTTCCCAATGATCGTATGTAATGATAGGTTCCAGCTTCACGCCGCCACCGATTGACAAGAAAGAGCGGAATAAAAAATAAGCATCTCCGTAAATATTGAAGTTCCATAAGAAAGAGGGATTCATAAGGCGCGAATAACCAACGCCACCCGATACATTGTAAGAATTCAAACGGCCTTTAGGCTCAAACCGGCGATAACTTAAGTTTAAAGAAGTCTCGATCGTATTGTTAATGAATAGGATTCCAAGATCGTTGGGATCATATTTATCACTCTTCACATTCGCATTGATGTTGTATTGGAATTTCCCGCTCACTTTTCCCAAATATACATTGTAAGCATAGCCCAATATAGGTTTGGCCGAATCACTATGGTAGATTTGGCTTACCGCTGCATTCCCATCAACCCCGTAAGTATTTCTCTTCTCCATGAACTTGAATGCAGTTCCTGTAACATTTGCATCGTAATAACTTCCGTCGCGGGTGACATTGGTATTGATCAGACTGATGTAAGAATTGTTTTTCAAAGCCTGATCGAAAACGAGTACGTTGTAATTCGTCAATGGCTGAGTCATTATTTTCCGGTTGTTCCCTGCAGAATCCGATATCACCGCAAAAGTTTCAGCGGACGTTGCATTGAACACCCCTATTCCTAAATTGCTGCTGGTGCGTCCTGAAACTTTTGTAGCGTTGATCAACTGCGTGCTGCTTGGATTTTCTTTTATAAACTCTCCTTCGCCGAGCTGAAAGTAAGGCGCATAAAAATCCATGGGCTGCCCCCCTATCCTTCTGGAATAAAATAGACCGCCTTTGGAAAATAATTCTGTTCCTTCGGTAAAGAATTGACGGTTCTCGTCATATTTTACTTCAAAAGCGGAGAGGTTCAAAACTTGGTTGTCGCTCTGTACCTGTCCAAAATCCGGCACCAAAGTCATGTCCAAGGTAAAGCTTTCAGAGATGCCGTACTTAATGTCCATTCCTCCGTTGAAGGAGTATGAATTATTGCTTTTTCCGCTGACGTTGTAAGGATAATTCTCCACATAAGCGGAAACGTACGGTGATACTGACAAGCGCAAAGGTGATTTGATGTTTGCAATTCCTTTGATGTCGCCAAACTGATTGATCAAACCATTCACAGCGGGATTGACATTGTTCCAGAAATCATCTTCCCGCGTTCTTCTGACTTTACGGATAAAATTTACGCCCCAATCCTGAACAGAATCTTTTGAAAAACGCAGTGCAGAATAAGGTATCTTGAACTCTACTATCCAGCCGTCCTTGGCGATCCTCACCTCGCTCTGCCATACTGCATTCCAATTAAAATCCTGTCCTTCCGCCGAATAGCGCGCATCAATCTGCACACCTGCCGCCGTTATGAAAAAACCATATCCATTGATATCATCGTTGTAAGTATCTATGATCAAACCAAACAGATCCGCATTTGCTTCGTTATCGCGCTGACTCAATTCACGTAACACGCTGTCGGCATTGGTATCATAAAGCATGGCTCCAATGTATACCGCTACGTCATCGTAAACGACCTTCACTTCTGTTTTTTGTTTGGCAGGCTCTCCCGGCTTCGGAGCGCGCTGAAAGAAATCGGTTGCAGGTTCGGCCATCTTCCAAGCTTCGTCGTCCAGTACTCCGTCGATCTTAGGAGATTGGGCAATTCGCTGCGCAGTCACCTGCTTTTTATCCTGAGCAAAAGCAATGGCTGACAATAAAATAAAAAACAAGATCAGGCGTGATTTCATAATTCCGGGTTTGCCAAATCTACGCATGAAAGAGAAGGCTTAATCATCTATTACACTGAAGGTCGTTTGAAATGATGAACGGGGTTAAATTCTTATGCCAATGACAAGGACATCATCGACTTGCTCCAGGCGCCCCATCCAATCTTCGAAAGCTCTGTTCAGCACCGCACGTTGTTCTAAACCGCTTTTTTGGTGATTTTCCTGCAGAATCTTTTGAAATGGTTTGTACTTGAATTTTTTTCCCATCGGCCCCCCGAACTGATCGGCATAGCCGTCTGAAAAAAGATAAAGCATGTCGCCTTTCTGAACTTCAACTTTATTGGAATTAAAATAACGAACTTGGCTGTCGACAAAAGCACCCACAGGAAATTTGTCAGCGCCGAACTCCATCACTTCGCCTTTGCGAATGAGCCACATCGGATTGAAAGCGCCTGAAAATTCAACGATCATTTTTTCAGGATCAAAGGAACACAAAGCTATATCCATTCCGTCGGTCACAAAAGAATCGGAATCTCCTTTCTGCTGTAAAACTTTGGTTAGCCCTTTGTTGATTGAATTCAAAATAGCAGCTGGCTGAGTAATGGCATACTCATTCACGGCCTGCGAAAGTAAATTACAGCCGATGATAGACATGAAGGCTCCGGGAACACCGTGTCCGGTGCAATCCGCAGCGGCTATCAACGAAAGGTTGCCGAACTTCTCGAACCAGTAAAAATCACCGCTTACTATGTCCTTTGGCTTGAACAAAATAAAACCATCGTCAAAATAATTGTTAAGTGTATTCTCTGGTTTCAGAATGGCAGTCTGTAACCGTTTCGCATAACGGATACTATCCGTAATGTCTTTGTTCTTCTCTTCAACGATCTTGTTCTTTTCTTCAATGAGCTGATTTTTTTCTTCGAGCTGAAAATTAGCCCGCTGTTTTTGTTTGTAACCTTTGTAAATGAAAAATGCCAGACCTATCACCAGCAGCATTCCAAAGGTGATCGAATAATTAATGATCTTTTGTCTGTTGATGCTCAGGTTCTGCAATTCGTTCTGCTGCTTCAGAATCTCATTCTCCTTGGCCTTTTTTTCACTCTCATATTTAGTGGACATTTCCACGATCAGCTTGTTCCGATCCTGATTCAGCAACGTATCTTTTATGTCGGAAAGCTGAGTATAATAATAAAGTGAATTCTTGTAGTCACTTTTAAGATAATAGATTTCTGATAGCGTGGTATACTGCTCCCGGAGATGCTCCAGAGCGCTTTCCTTTTTTGAGATCACAATGGCACTATCGATGTACTTCACAGCATTGTCATAATCTTTCTGACTCTTATAGATGAGTCCTATGTTGTACAAGCTCGAAGAAACAGCCCGGGTATCGGAGAGCGACCTGTTCAGATTCAGCGACCTCTTATGTGATTCCATGGCCTTGGGATAATTCTTCATCTCTTCATAGATGACTGCCGTATTGTTCAGTCCGTCTGCAATTCCCTTTTTATCATTCAGCTCCTCCATAATCTTTAGCGACCGCAAAAAATATTCTAAAGCCTTTTCATTGTCTTCGAGAGCGTAATACAAAGCACCGAATGTGGTCAAAGCAGAAGCAATGGCTTGTTTGTTTCCCAGTTCTTCGAAAAGCTTCAGCGCTGCTGTATTGTTGATAAGGGCCTTTTCGTAGAGCTCCTGGTATTGATAGATAATCCCGCTATTTTGCAACGACATCGCAAGACCTTCCTTATGGGAGATGCTATCAGCAAGCTTAGCAACGGCGATAAAACAATTTAGAGCTTTTTCATATTGACCTTTGTCCATCAAAAGCAGACCGATGTTGTTCTGAAGATAAACTTCATCCCATTTCAAATTTTTATCTTTTGCAAGGTTCAGCCCTTCTTTACCGGCTTGCATAGCACGGACAGGATCTGAAAAACGGGAGTTCGAGCAAATGGAATTGTAGATGCGGACGCGGCTTTTTCCCTGGGCTGTATCCAATGCACGTGTGAGAGAATCCAATGCCGTACCTTTAGAAAGTGAGGTGACCGGTATCAAACAGCAGAGAGTGAATGCCAATGATATGTATCTTAATTTTGACACTGACGCAATTTCAGCAAAAAAAATTGAATATTGTTGAAATTTGTTTATAATTGTGATATAAATATTATTTCCAATATTCACTCTAAAACTCAATCTAATGGCAAAAGGTATCATTAACAACATCGGCACTGGCGGCGGTGGAAAATTATTTATTTCGAGTTTTGACGCTCAGCAGCGAGGCTCTTTCGTTCCTGGAAGAGAATTGGGATTCACATCGTCCATTAAGTTAGGAGAAGCCTACCTAGTAGAAGGAACTGTTGCGCCAAACACTAATGGCGATTATATTTTTGCGGTAACATCTGTTCTTAATGCCTCCCCGACCATCATCACGGGAAATGAATCGGGAGTGACCGTAGGCGTGAATGAGGTTTGTTTCGTAAAAAGCACTGGAAAAATAGCAGGTAATGTTTCTGTTAACGGAGGTGTATTGGTTGTACAAGGTGGAAATGCAAACGGAAATGTTTCAATCGGGCCAGATTCCACCATCATCGGAAATACCGGCGCAACCATCGGCGGAGGTTCTTTTGAAGTGACAGGAGGAGGAAAAAACGCTTCGGTCGCATTTAAAAATTGTACAATAAACGGCAAATTTTCAACCACGGGTATTACGTATGTTGACCTAGGCAATAATAATTTCAACGGAAGTGTTACTTCTAAAAGTGACGAATATGTCGTTGTTGAAGGCAACAGCATCAACCTGGGAAAAGATCTCTCTGTAACGCTTGTGGTTGTAGACTGTAAAATTTCTGGCAATACGGTTACCGGAACGACAACGCTTGATCCAAAATGTCAGCCTTAATTTATTTTCTTTCAAAAAAAAAGAGACTGCTAAACAAGCAGTCTCTTTTTTTTAATCCGATATTAATTCTTATTTAGAAATTCATTGATGTTCGTCTCGACACGTTTTACCACATTCGAAGAATCGGCCTTAACAAATTTTTCTCCGACAATATTTTCATACAGCTCAATATATCTTTCAGAGATAGAAGCAATGATCTCAGGCGTCATTTCCGGAACTGTCTGTCCTTCCTTCCCCTGAAATCCGTTGGCCATTAACCACTCCCGCACAAATTCTTTAGAAAGCTGCTTCTGCGCTTCTCCGCTATTTTGTCTTGCTTCATATCCTTCTTTGTAAAAATAACGGGAAGAATCCGGCGTATGGATCTCATCGATCAGATAGATCACACCATCTTTTTTACCGAATTCATATTTTGTATCCACCAGGATCAAGCCCATTTTTGCTGCCATTTCGGTTCCTCTCTGAAAAACCGCACGTGTATATTTTTCAAGCTGCTCGTAATCTTCTTTTGAAACGAGGCCTTGCTTTAAAATTTCTTCTTTTGAAATATCCTCATCGTGTCCCACGGAAGCTTTAGTCGTAGGAGTGAGCAAAGGCTCTGGAAATTTATCGTTCTCCTTCATTCCGTCAGGCATCGCAACTCCGCAAATCATTCTCTTGCCGGATTTATACTCGCGCCATGCATGTCCTGATAGATATCCACGGATCACCATCTCTACTTTAAATGGTTCGCAGAACAAACCAACCGTCACCATCGGATCGGGAACGGAGATTACCCAATTCGGCAGGATATCTTCGGTCGCCTTTAAGAATTTCGCCGCGATTTGATTCAGCACTTGTCCTTTATAAGGAATCCCCTTTGGCAGCACCACGTCAAAAGCCGAGATGCGGTCGCTCACCACCATCACTAATTGCTTGTCATCAATGTTATAAACGTCCCGCACTTTTCCTTTATAAAAAGTTTTTTGTTTCGGAAAATTAAATTTTGTTTCTGTTATTGCTTCCATTGTTTTCGTTTTTGTCTTTTGTTTATATTTTTTCTATTGTTTCGGGTTTGTGTCTTTTGTCGACTGTTACTTTGTCGGCTTTTTTATTGTCTGCTTTTTTCCTGTCTACTGTTCCTTTGCCTACCCTCTATTTTATTGTCTGCTCTCTATTATTGTCTACATTTTATTTTCATCATAAAGTTCGACAATCTTCTTCACCAGTTTGTGACGAATCACATCGGTCCCATCCAACTCCACAAATTCAATCCCATCTACGTTCTTAAGCAGACGCATGGCTTGGGGCAAGCCGGAAGGCTGATGTTTCGGAAGATCGATCTGTGTGACATCGCCGGTGATCACAAATTTTGCGGAAGATCCCATGCGAGTCAGGAACATTTTAAGTTGCCCTTCTGTAGCATTCTGTGCTTCATCCAATATGGCAAAGGCGTTGTCGAGCGTCCGCCCCCGCATGAACGCCAATGGCGCAATCTGAATCACTTTATTTTCCAAATAATAAACCAGCTTTTCGGGAGCTATCATATCGCCCAAAGCATCGTACAAGGGTTGCAGATAAGGATCCAACTTTTCTTTCAGATCACCGGGAAGAAATCCCAGGTTCTCACCGGCTTCCACTGCGGGGCGGGTTAGAATGATCTTCTTAACTTCTTTATTCTTTAAGGCTCTCACCGCCAATGCCACGGCCGTGTATGTTTTACCTGTACCTGCTGGACCTACGGCAAAAAGCATGTCGTTTTTCGTAATCGCATCCACCATCTTCCGTTGATTGGCGGTGCGCGCTTTCACGATCAAACCATTGTTCCCAAAAGTGATTACGTCATCCGCATTTTCTGTCGCGTCCCCCGTCCCATTCCGTTTCGCCCTTCCGTTCAGGATCTGTTCGATCGCATTCTCTGTAAGATTTCCAAAACGGTTGTAATACGCAATAAGGATGTTGATGACCATCTCGAATTGAGTCAATTCTTCCTCGTCACCGCTCGCTTTGATAGTTTCTCCTCTCGCGACAATTTTCAATTTCGGAAAACGTGTTTTGATCAACTCCAACTTAGAATCATTCACCCCATATAAATTAACAGGTGCAATGTCTTCAAGTATTATTTTCTTTTCGCTCACGCGTTGATGGTCTTAAATAAAAAATATTTTTTTCCTCAGAAAGCACGAAAATAGCATATTTTTGTATATTCTTAGGGTAAAATGGAACGCGAAAAAACCACAATTTACTAACAAATGGCCATCATCACTCTTACTACAGATCTGGGATTGAAAGACCATTATGTTGGCTCCATTAAAGGCTCCATTTTAAGCAATACCTCGGATGTGAACATTGTTGACATCTCCCATCAGATACCTACATATAACATCCAGGACGCTGCCTATATCATTAAAAATGCCTATTCCAATTACCCAAAAGGCAGCATCCACATCATCGGCATCAAAGCTGAACAGACCGACCAGTCGTCTCACGTCATAGTTTTGTCGGACGGACATTATTTCATCAGTGCCGACAACGGCATCTTTTCCTTTCTCGACAAACCTATAGAAAAGATCATTGAACTGCCTGCGACCATTTCCACTTTCCCCACACGCGATGTTTTTGCAGTAGCAGCAAGTGCTCTGGCCAAAGGAGTAAAAATGGAGGAGCTTGGCAAACCCAAAGAGAACCTTTTGGAACGTATGCCGTTCCGCGCTGCCAGCATGGGCGACATGATCAGGGGCACCGTGGAGTATATCGACTCTTTCGGAAACGTGATGTGCAATATTACACGTGCTCTTTTCGACCAAGTTGGAAAAGGACGTGAGTTCAAAATCGAATTCGCAAGGTATGAGATCGATAAGATAAGCAAGACCTATAATGATGTGCCCGAAGGAGAGATCCTCGCCTTATTTAATGCTGCAGAACATCTGGAAATTTCGATGAACAGCGACCGAGCCAACAGCATGCTAAACCTGAAATTAAATGATTCAATAACCATCCGCTTTCAATGATTATCCGTATTGTAAAAATGTCCTTTCAAAAAGACCAGACGACTGAGTTTCAGAATGTATTCCATGAATCGAAAGCATTGATCCGCGACATGCCAGGATGCACCCATCTTGAATTACTGAGAGATGTAAATGAAAAAAATATTTTTTTTACTTACAGTTATTGGAATTCAGAAAACGACCTGAACAATTACCGCAACTCCGAAGTTTTTGCGACTGTCTGGGCAAAAACAAAAAAACTCTTCGATGCAAAACCAGAAGCCTGGAGCGTGGAACAAAAAGCAGTTCTTTAATTTTGTACAGCCTCGCTTAGCTCCAGCCACCTTAATGATTTTCCATCTAGTTTTGAAATAATCTCACCAATGCGTTCGCTCCATTTTATAACATCTTCGTGATTGTCGCTTCCTGCATTTAACAGAGAATCTAGTTTTGCTTTTTCTGTTTCGAGGTTAGAGATCTCCTTTTCGAGTTGATCGTATTCCTGCTTTTCCTTGAAGCTCAACTTTTTTTTAGACGACTCCTGAACAACTTTGTTTTCAACAACCTGTTCTTCCTTCTTTTTTTCAGGAATCGTTGCCTGTTCCTGTTTCCCAGCAACCTTGTCCTCCGCTTCTTTTTTGTCGCGATACTCTGTATAATTACCCGGAAAATCACGGAGCACTCCTGCTCCCTCAAAAACAAACAAGTGATCCACCATTTTATCCATGAAGTAACGATCGTGAGTCACGATCAAAACACACCCTTGAAAATTCGTAAGAAAATCTTCAAGCACGCTCAGCGTGACAATGTCAAGATCGTTGGTCGGCTCATCCAGAATTAAAAAATTCGGATTCTTGATGAGGATGGTCATCAGATACAACCTTCTGCGTTCACCTCCGCTTAACTTGGAAACCATGCTGTACTGAACTTCCGGAGGGAACAAAAATTTCGTCAGCAATCCGGATGCGGAGAGCTTGGAACCATCTGCCAAAGGAATGAACTCGGCAATGTCCTTCACCACCTCAATCACTCTTTTATCTTCTGTAAGTTTTAATCCCTCCTGGGAATAATAACCGAAGATCATTGTTTCGCCTGTCTGAATGTCGCCGGAATCCGGATTCTCCATCCCCATGATCATGTTCAGGAAGGTGGATTTTCCCACTCCGTTCTTTCCTATCACTCCGATCTTTTCTCCTTTTTTAAAGATGTAAGAAAAGTCGTTCACGATCTTTGTTTCAGCAAATGCTTTTTTTACGTTTTTGAATTCGAGGATCTTTCCGCCGATACGGCTCATCTTGACACCAAGCTCCAATTTGGTTTCCACCTTTCCGCTGAAAGCTTTATCTTTTGTATCTTCAAATGCATTCAGCCTTGATTTCGATTTAGTCCCTCTGGCCTTCGGCATCTTTCTCACCCACTCCAATTCTCTTCTGAAAAGGTTCTTGGCTTTATCAATCTCGCTGCCTTCCATGGCTTCGCGCTCAGCTTTTTTCTCGACGTAATATTGAAAATCCCCGCGGTAGTGATGCAATTTCCCATCGTCAATTTCTATGATCTCGTTGCAAATCCTATCGAGAAAGTACCGGTCGTGGGTCACCAGCAACAAGGTCATGTCTTTCGACACCAGATAATTTTCCAGCCACTCGATCATTTCCACATCCAAGTGATTGGTGGGCTCATCCAAGATCAACAAATGCGGTTCATCGATCAGCACTTTCGCCAGAGCCACTCGTTTCTTTTGTCCACCCGACAAAGTTTTGATCTGCTTTTCCAAAAAAGCGATCTTCAACCGCTGCAATACTTCTTGTACTTTTGCTTCAAAGCCCCAGGCCTCAAGCTTATCCATCTTTGCCGTACAGGCTTCTAGCCGGCCGGAGGTTTCATCGTTGTATTCTTTTTCAAATGCCTGAAGCGCGTCTTCATAAGATCTTACTGCATTCAGCATTGGGTTGTCCGATTTGTAAATCGCCTCCAATACTGTATCATCCTCGTTCAGCAATGGATTCTGATCGAGGTAGGTTACTACAATGTCCTTGCGAAAAGTCACGGACCCTTCATCCGCAATCTCTTTGCCTACCAGTACTTTCAGGAGCGTGGATTTTCCAGCTCCGTTCTTAGCGATTAGCGCAATGCGGTCACCCTGATTCAAGCCGAAACTGATCTTGTTGAATAATGCTTTTGTTCCGAATGATTTTGAGACGGCCTCAACTGATAAATAGTTCAAGTAAAAAAAATTAGGCTCTAAATTTATTTTTAGAGGGCGCAAAGGTAAGCAAAATAACGCTTTGTGAGTCGGTAAGATGAGGAGGAACCTTTTTATTCCTTGTCCTTTTCAATAAAAGTATAATTGACGTTGACCGGATTAGACTCCGGCTCCGGGAGCAATTGCTCCTCACCGCTAACATCGATCAGTTCATTTTCTTCGTCATCGCCCAAGTCGTACTTGCGGGGCGGAGGGCCTTCTTTCCGGAAATTGTATGCAGTGATGAGTCCAGCCAAAGACCCTAGCATATGGGATTCCCAGGAAATTCCCTTTTGAAAAGGCAAAATTCCCCAGACAGCACCTCCATATAAAAAGGTGACAAAAAGCGACAAAGCCAGCAAGCGGGTGTCCTTTCTGAAAATTCCGCTAAAAAACAAGAAGGTAATAAAGCCGTATATGAGACCGCTCGCACCGATGTGGTAAGCGTCGCCGCCGGCCGCCCACACCCATACTCCCGTCATCACATAAACCCAGAAGAAAACGTTGAAAGCAATCGAACGGTAGAAATAAAAAATAATAGGCCCCAGCACCAGCAAGGGAAATGTATTGGATAACAAATGGGGGATGTCGCCATGCAGCAAAGGAGAAGTAATAATGCCCAGGAGTCCGCTTATTTTACGGGGATACAAACCATACCAGGATAGATTGACATGTTCTGCTATCTCAAAAAGCTTTACTCCCCACAAAATCACCACAAATAAAGTAGGGTAAAGAATACTAAAAAAAAGTTTGGATGTGGTATTTCGCATGGCTAAATTATTATACGGCGTTTGCAGCGACAATGTTTGTACCAAATGTGAAAACAGACAAAAAGACACGATTTGATTTTCAAGGACGATTCCCTATATTTGTCCCAGCCTATGAAAAAGCTCGCAGCATTCTCTCTACTTGTTGTTTTTCTGTTCAATTCTTTTGGATATTATTTCGTATTTCACATTGCCCGTTTCCAGATCCGGGAAGAGGTCAGATCTCAAATCAAAAGAAGCCTCCCTGAAGAAGAATTGACGGTGATTACCTTCGCTAAAGATGCTGTTTCGGATATCATTTGGGAAGAAGAGAATAAAGAATTTTTTTATTCGGGTCAGTTGTTTGACGTGGTTAAAAAAGTAGAAACTGCTTCTTCTATCACCTATTATTGCACAACCGATAAAAAAGAGTCGGAATTGTATGCCTTCCTCGAAGAGCATATTGACCTAATGTTAAAACACGACACGGATGGCAATCATTCTTCAAAGAAGCTAACCGATCACTTATCAAAAAGCTATTATGCTGCAGCGTACCGATTTGATTTCTATACAGCTTCTTCCTCAGCCGCTTTTTACTCTCCGTCA